>NZ_JBVIPA010000039.1:0-99864 GCF_055578365.1 Streptomyces sp. NPDC033131 | reverse complement strand
GAAGACCAACTCGAAGAAGCCAAGCGCATCAACGCCGAACACCGCCACGCCGCCCAGTCGGCCAACCCGACGGCCGCAGCCTGACCCGCCTGAGACCCGCACCTGCCCAGAAGCCGTAGGGCTGCCATTTCCGCACCGGCGGCGGGGTGCCTGAAGATGACGACGAAGGTGCCCGGAACGCTTTGCGTCCCGGGCAGCCTGCGTACGAGCAGGCATCGAAGGTCAACGCGGCCGGTGCGGGATCGTTTCGTTGTTGAGGATCGTGCGGGCGACCTCGCGGAGTTTGATGTTCAGGTCTTGCGAGGTCTTCTTCAGCAGGTCGAACGCCTGGTCGTCACCGAGGTTGAAACGCTCCCTCAGGATGCCGAGGGCCGTTCCGATCTCGTGACGCGTCTGCAGGGCCGTGGTCAGCTGCTCCTCGGTGCGCGCGTAGGCGAAGGCGACCGCGGCGTGGGAGGCCAGTAGCCATCCGAGGTGTTCGCCGGCCTCGGTGAAGGCATGCGGACGGAACGAGTAGAGGTTCAGGGCACCCAAGGTGTTGTGGCGGGTGAACAGGCGGAATCCCAGGGCGCTTTTTATGCCGAGGGCGCGGGCCTGGGGTGCGTAGCGGGGCCAGCGGTCTGCGCTGGTGGTGAGGTCAGGGAGGCGCTGGACCGGCTCGTCGTCGGTGACGGCGTTGAAGCAGGGGCCTTCGCCCAGCTCGCCCTGGATCCGGTCGGAGTTCCGGACCACCTCCGCAGTGGCAGCCAGGGACTGCACCGCGCCGTGGCGCACGGTCAGGATGCCGGCGGCGTCGCAGCCGTCGACGAGGTCCACCGCGTAGGCGGCGATCCGGTCCATAGTGGCCTGTAACGAATCCTGTTCGAGCAGGTCGCGTGCCATGGCGGCCAGCTGGTCGGCCGTCGTTTCCCAGGATGCTGGTGCGGAGGGGCGCGGTCTGCGGTCGGAGGGCCGTGGTCGGACGCTCATGCAAGCTCGATATCTGCCTGGACGCGTTTGCCTGCCGGATGGGCGTCCACGGTGAGGCGCCGGCTGACGGCTTGGACGATCCGCAGGCCCTGTCCGCCGATCCGCTGTGGGTCGGGGGGCTGGGGAGCGGGCGGGTGGGGCGAGGTGTCCCAGACCGTTACCCGGGCCAGGCGGCAGGCGGCGGACCGTTCCAGTTCCAGATGCAGGCCGCAGGGACCCGGCGCGTGCTGGCGGGCGTTGGTCACCAGTTCGCTGACCACCAGTTGGACCGTCTCGGCGGCGCAGTCCGTCGGCGGGGCCAAGCCCGCGGATCGGGCTTCGTCAAGGAATGCGAGAGCTGCCTGACGGGCTGCTGCGCTGGTCGCCGCACCGTCTTGCCAGATCAGGCGCCGAGGCAGCGGATCGCGGTGGTCCGAGCGGTGGTGCCCATGCGATGCCTGCTGCATAAGCGGGCTGGTCATGCGTGGTACCCCTCTTTGGTAGATCAGAGCGCCACGTCCGTACCCCATGTGCGCGCCCGTGACGCCGCGTCTACCCGCTCCGGCAGCCGGTAGGCCCGGCCACTTGCATGAAGCCTCCCAACGGCACGCGCTGAACAGCGGCAATGAGCAGGTATTGCGCGTAGCCGGGTCGACGGCCACGCACTTTCCTGTTCTGTACGGACGACGAGGGCTCCGGCGGGCTGAACCTGTACGCACGCCGCCTCGGAGCCGTCAGCAAGGGCATCGCGACTGCGGGCTGGCTGCCGGCCTCGCCCGCCGCCGTCGCGTGGCACGGGCCGCCGCGACCTGGGCCTCGGCCCAGCAGGTCCGCACGGAACACATCGACCCGTTCTGACGGGACAGTCCGCAGCCTGGAAGGGAAGGGAAGCGCGGGGCGGGCAGGCGACGGGGGGAATGCGCCTTCCCGCCCCGGGAGCAATGACCCGCGCGGGGGGAACGGGTCTTGCGAGCCGTAGGTACGGCTTATCCGTTACAGCGCATCGGACGCTGGATATGTCACGCAGGCGCGTTCGGGCGGGTGAGGAGGCCGCTCGCCAGGTTTTGCCGAGGCTCGTCAACGGCCCCGTCCCGTCCGACCACGCCACTGGCTCTTCTTCCAGGAAGGGGCTCCGGCAATTGGGCGTCAGCAGGCCGCCCGCGTGAGCGAGCGCGTGCGCCCGAGTCCCGGCCCCACCGGACAGGCACGGGGCAGGCACAGGGCAGGCGAGACAACAGGCAGCAGCGCGTCATCTCTGACAATCCACGGCTTGCCAGGGGGATACGGGGGCATACGGGCCTCACCTATTCGAGAGGAACCGCTCCATGCTTGGTATAGCCGCAGCAGTACTGTTCTTCATCGCGTTCCTGATCAACGCTGCCGAGATCACGACGAACGATGTCTTCGCTTCCACGAACGTCATGCTGCTGGGCCTGATGCTTCTGGCCCTGCACGTCGCGGGCATCGGGAGTGGTTGGTCGAGCCGCAGACGTTGACAGAGCGGAACCTTCAGGTGGGGTGAGGCCCGTGATGGCGCCTCACCCCACCTCGTGGCCTCCGACAGGGCGTGAACTCAGCTGGTGAAACGCGAGTGCCGGGGTACACGGGGCGGCATGGCACCGAAGAATGACCACTCCACGTCCTTGCGGGCCGCGCGGCAACTGCACAGGATGCGCACCTTCTATACGGCAGCCGTCCTGATGTGGGCGGCATCAACTGCCTGGCTGGGGCGGGAGGATCCCGGCAGTCGACAGATGTGGGTGTCTGGCCTCTTCCTGCTGGTCTTTACCGGCCTGTTGTCCGTGACGTCCCTGTGGCTGCGGCGCCTTCAGGGTGCCGACGCGGACAAGCCGGCGCACCACGCCGCTCCTCGAAGGATGACCGCTCGCCGTCAGGTGAATGCCTGAGGTCTGGCACTTGACGGGCCGCGCCACTCACTGCCAGAGGTGACCAGGGGAAGGGAGACCTGTATGCCACAGCGTTCGAGTTCTCTGCCCCCGCCGTCGTGGGTGAGGCCGGGTGCCCGGTGGGGGCCATGGCTCTACTGGCCGATGCTCTGCATAAGTACCGGCCTTTTGGTGTGGCGAGTGACCGACGGTGCCAGTACGGCGAGCATCGCGGTGGCGGCCTGTCAAATTCTCTTGTGGTCGTGTCTCTTGGCCGTCAACTGGTCCGCGCGGCGCAGACGCCGCAGTTCATAAAGTCCGACCTGCAGCCGTTCGAAGGCGAGTCGGCCTTCCTTCTACACGACTGGCTCACCGCTCCTGCGAGCTGCCACGTCTGTCTCATGACAGGGGCCCGATCAAGCACCGCAGGCCTCGGCACCACGAGTTGGTATCGGGGCGACCGGCCGTCAGGGCGTCTCCGGCTCGGCCGGAAGAGTCCGTCCAAGGCGTGCGAGCGGGGACAAAGCCATCACCAGGGGGGACAGCATCATGCCTGAGGCCGCCGCCATGAGACTGGTCCGCGGCCCCCACTCCTCAGCGAGGAACCCGCCGAGCAGGGAGCCCAGTGGGGACAACCCCATGCCGACGAACGTGATCGTCGCGGCCGCGCGGCCTTGCATCGCGTCTGGGGTGACACTTTGCCGGACCGTCATGATCGCCACATTCACCAACTGGCCGCCGGCCCCGAACACGAAGTTGATCGCCATGAGCACGGGAACGGTCACCGCAGACGAACCGTGCAGCGCGGGCACGCACAAGAACACGCCGTCGCCGAGTGCCGCCGCGGCAACGAGTACCGGGCCGTACCCGAACCGGTTCGGCAGGCGGGCGGCCAGCATGGATCCCAGGAGCGCGCCTGGTCCCGTTGCCGTGAGTGCCAGCCCGACGGCGGTGCCGGACAGGTGCAGTTGCCGCGGCAGGAAGAGCAGATAGACGGTCATTACGGCCGCGAACGAGAACTGGAAGGCGGCCGAGGCCAGGCACACAGTCCGCAGGCAGGTATCGCGGACGACGAAACGTAGGCCCTCAAGGATCCGCCGCCAGACTCGAGGGGGACGTTCCAGGCACTCCGGTGTTGCCTCGATCCGACGGATCCGTCGGATCGACAGGAACGACAGCGCGAAGAACAGCGCGCTGGAGGCGGCAGCGATCGGCGCCGACAGCAGGGACACCAACGCACCGCCGAGGGCGGGACCGCCGATCTGCGCCGCGGACCGGCTGCCCTCGAGCGCGCTGTTGCCCCGTACCAGCTGATCGCGTTGCACCAGACGTACGAGAGACGTCTGGTATGCCACGTCGAAGAACACGGACAGGACCCCGACGGCGAAGGCGGTCATGAATAGCGCGGGCAGGCCCAAGCAGCCGAAGAGGCCGGCCGCGGCGGCGGCGCCCAGGGCAAGAGTCCGGCCGGCGTCAGTCAGCACCATCACCGTGCGGGTGCGCCACCTGTCCACCCATGCGCCGACGAAGAGCGAGAGCAACAGGATCGGCATCTGACCCACGGCGCGCAGGACGCCGAGCTGGGTGGCACTGGCGTTGAGCGTCAGCACGGCGAAAAGCGGAAGCACAACCAGGGCTGTGTGTTCCCCGAGTTGGGAGGCGGTCTGCCCCGCCCAGAGTCTGCGAAAGTCACCGTCCCGCCACAGGCTTGACGGAACCGGGCGACCGGAATCGGACACAGCGGAGGAAAGGGACGGCACGGGGATCCTTCGGGTTGCCGACAACGAGGCCCGCTGCCGGGCACACGACAGGTGCGCCGACGGTTCAGGCAGGAGAAGGCTCGCTGTGCCGCAACAGAAAGGGCAGCACGCGATGACAGGCCGATCGGCCTACAACGTCAACGCGCGCTCGGGTGACCGACCATGTGTGCAACTCCTCGTGGGTCCACTCGCTGCACCCGGACACTAGCGCTCGATGGCTCCATGTGAAAGGCAGTCAGGTTCGGGACAGGCGGTCAGATCCCGTTCCGGCGCGGTGCGGAACTCGCACAGCCCTGGACGAACAATCACTCACACACGGCAGTCGGGTTCGCGGCTGTCGGCCTCGTCGAGGAACTGCGGCGCGGCTCTCGCCCTCTCGTTTCGGCAGGCGCTCGAGGCCGCGGCTGTCTACGAGTACAGCGTTCGCGTGGGAGCAGGGGTGGGGATTCAGGGCTGATGCGATGCACTCCGGTGACGCCTGTCATCGTCACTCTCTCGCCCGGGGGTCGCCTCGTCGTCGACGGGGATGCCCAGTCGGCCGGCGAGGGTGGAGAGGGCTGTTCCCAGCGGGAGCTCGACTCGGGTGACGGCGTGCCGGTCGCCCCGGGTCGGGTCCCGGTTGATGATCAGCACCGGCTTCCCGGCCTGGGCTGCCTGGCGGACGAACCGCAGCCCGGACATCACCGTCAGTGAGGAGCCCAGGACAAGCAGTGAGGCCGCCTCATCGACCAGTCTGCGGCAGTGCTCGACCCGTGTCGGCGGTACGGTTTCGCCGAAGAACACCACGTCCGGCTTGAGGATGCCTCCGCAGACCGTGCAGGGCAGCACGCGAAAGTCTCCGACCTGTTCGTCGGTCAGGTCGGCGTCGCCGTCCGGGTTGATTCCGGTGGCCACCGGTTCGAAGCCCGCATTGGCCTCTTCCAGCCGCCGGGCGAGTTCGCGGCGCGGGCTGAAGGCGCCGCAGGACAGACAGACGACCTGAGCCAGGCTTCCGTGGAGTTCCACGACCCTCTCGGCGCCGGCGGCCTGGTGCAGGCCGTCGACGTTCTGGGTGATCACACCCGAGAGCAGGCCGTGCCGTGCGAACGCGGCCACGGCCCGGTGTCCGGCGTTGGGACGGGCACGGCCGAAGGTGCGCCAGCCGAGGTGGCTGCGCGCCCAGTACCGACGGCGGGCCTGGGTGCCGGCGGTGAAGTCCTGGTAGGTCATCGGAGTGTGCCGGCTCAGGCTCCCGCCCTGGCCTCGGTAGTCGGGGATGCCCGACTCCGTGGAGATGCCCGCCCCGCTGAGCACCAGCACACCACCAGTGCTCAGCACACCGGCGACCGGCTCCAGATTTGTGGTGCCCGGCGGCAGGTCCGCGGTAGGGGTCCAGCTCACAGTGGGGCGCATGCGCATGCTGACAGGGTACGGAACTGGCTGCCGCCACCCGTTTCCGCTGTCGTTGGAGCCGTCGGCTGGGAGTTGCCGTGGACGATCCGCGTCGGGGGAGCCGCGTCACAGCGATTCTCCCCGCGCGGCGAGAGAGCACGACACTCCGCAGCACCTCGGACCGGGTCTCCCTGTGCGCTGGGATGTCCGGTTGCGCCGCAACCGCGTGCTTCCGGAACGCCGTCATGGGTCGGTCAGTCGGGTGCTTCGGACGTGTCGGCTGGCTGGGACGTGTCGGTCGGCTCGGAGTCGTCGGCCGACACCGCCGCGGAGCAGGCACTGCTGGCCGAGCACGATGTGATCGTCTTCCAGCACCCGGTGTTCTGGTACGACACCACCCCACTGTTCAAGCAGTGGCAGGACAAGGTCTTCACCCTGGGCTGGGCCTTCACCATGAACGGCTGCGCCTCGCAGCCGGCCGGCGAGAAGGCCGTCGTCGCCGTCACCGCCGGCGTCCCCGCCGACCACTACACCCCCGAAGGCTCGAACCAGGCCACCATCGAGACCCTCCTCGGCACCTGGCACGCGACCCTGCGGCTGTGCCAGTTCGACATCCAGCAGCCGATGGTCAAGGTCCACGGCACCGCCTTCGACCTCTCCGGCGAGGACCTGGCCGCGTCACCGCCAGGTTCGCAACGCCGACCGGCTTGCCGGGACAGGCCTCCGGGTCACTGTCAGTAGTGCCTCCCGGTGATTCGCGGCGCCGACGTCGTCAGCCGGCCCAGGGCGTACGTAACCTCCGTCTGCCGTGTTCGGCCGGTGCTAGCGTGCCTGCGCATACCGGTGATCGGAGGCTCATTGATGGACGAGTTCACGTTCGAGCAGGACTTGGTGCGGGCGTTACTGCGGGACCAGCATCCGGATCTCGCAGGCCTCGAGCTTCGGGACGTCAACGGAGGCTGGGACAACCAGCAATGGCGCCTAGGGGAGAAGTTGGCCGTCCGCTTGCCGCGCACCGAGCGTGCGCCGGCCCTGCTGCACACTGAGCAGACATGGCTGCCCGTGTTGGCGAAGCTCCTGCCGCTGCCGACGCCCACTCCGATGCGGATCGGCAAGCCGTCGAGCCTGTTCGAGCACACCTGGACGATCGCGCGCTGGGTCGAGGGGGAGCCGGCCGATCACGCGCCGATCACCCGCGTCGATGCGGCCGAAATCCTCGCAAAGTTCCTTGGCGTACTGCATCACAAGGCGCCCGCCGACGCCCCGGCCAACCCTACGCGCGGCGTCCCTCTGGCCGTTTTGCCGGTGCAGCGCGACCGCTGGTTCGAGGTCATCAACGACGACGCTACCGCTGACGCCGCACGGGAGGTCTGGGAGAAGGCCATCGCAGCGGCTCCTTGGCAGGGCGCGCCACTCTGGCTGCACGGCGACTTGCATCCGGCAAACGCGGTCGTCCGGAACGGGATGCTCGCCGGGGTGATCGACTTCGGCGAAATGTGCGCAGGCGATCCCGCGACCGATCTTTCGGCTGCCTGGATCCTGTTGCCTGCCGGGGCGGCGGATCGGTTCTTCGACGCCTACGAGCACGCCGACGAAGCCACCATCGCCCGGGCCCGCGGCTGGGCCGTCCTGCGCGCCCTGGGCCTGATCGACATCGGACGAAACGGCAGGCTCGGTCTGCCAGGGGGTAAACCGACGTGGGAACCGGCAGGCTACGCCACGCTCGAACGGGTCCTCGCGGCGAACTGACCGCATGGGGACGCGCGTCGGGGGACGACGCGCGGCGCCGGCTGCCGGCCCGGCGTTCGCGCACGTCACCCCACATGTGATCTTTGCGGCTTGGTGCACGACGTGAATGAGGTGGCCTCCGCCCTCGGCCTCCGCGCAGGGCTGGCGGTCCTCGAGGATCGTCCGGGATGGCAGGGTGCGGCCTTCCCAAAAGCAACTGCGCCCCGTCAACAACGCCTCGTCCTTGAAATGCAGTTCTGCGACTCGATCGAGTGTCGCTTACCGGCGGCGGCAGGTGGTCGAGCGCGACGCGCCCGAGTACGGCGGATGCGGCGACGACTCCGCCCATGACGGCGGCGCTGACGTCGGCCTCGGCGACGTCCTGGCCGAAGGAACAGGCCGGACACCGCATTGTGGACGCATCGCCGATGACTAGCGTGCCGTCCCAGCAGGCTGGCGCAACCGTAGTCGCCCGCCGGGACCGCGAACCGCGGCCCCCGGTCGTGCAGCTCGGTAGCTCGCTGGGCTCAGATCGCACCGGGACGCTGGAGCGGTCCTGCAGCCCGGTCTCGCCGTAGGTGCTGTATCGGTTCTTCCACGTGGACAGGCAAGTGCGGGAGACGCTGGTGTCGGCGGCGACGTGCCGGGTCGGGCGTGTGCGGCAGCGCTCCGGGAGCCTTCGGCGTCCCCCGATGTTCAAGCGGGGGTTCGCAGGCGTCACCGGAGCACGTCGGTGCTGTGGCGGGCCGCGATCACAGTGCGGACGGGGAATGCGATGAGCAGCGCGACAGCGATCAGGAGCCCGCTTGCCCAAAGCGGCCCCACGTTCCCGGCTGCGGTGCTGAGGGTGGTGGCGGCGACGAGTGGTCCGACGGCGGCGCCGACGTTGAGTGCTG
Source organism: Streptomyces sp. NPDC033131 (assembly GCF_055578365.1). Classification (NCBI taxonomy): domain Bacteria; kingdom Bacillati; phylum Actinomycetota; class Actinomycetes; order Kitasatosporales; family Streptomycetaceae; genus Streptomyces; species Streptomyces sp. NPDC033131. The sequence goes on along the minus strand of NZ_JBVIPA010000039.1, from coordinate 91,275 downwards.
CGGTCGCGTAGGAGCCGGCCATGGTGGGGGCTCCTGCCGCCTCGTAGAGGACCCGCGTGATCAGGGTGCTGCCCAGCGCGAACGACAGCGCGCCCAAGACGAACACGAGGACGAGCAGAGCGACCGGCTTGTCGGCCAGCACCGCCAGGGCCGGCCAGCCGACGAGCAGCAGTGGACCGCCGGCTGCGAGAACAAGGTGGGGGCGGTGGTCGGACAGCCGGCCGGCCACAGTGACGCCGGCGAAGGATCCGATGCCGAAGAGCACGAGAGCGACAGAGATCCACAACTGGCTCAGCCCGGCGGTGTCGGTCACGACGGGAGCAAGAAAGGTGAAACTCCCGAACGTCGCCGCGTTCACCAGTGCGCCGAGCAGCATCACCAGGATCAACCGCGGCCTCGTGAGCTGGGCGAGTTCCGCTCGCAAGGTCGGCCCGCCAGTCGCCTCGTCCTTCGTACGTCCCGCTGGGATCCCCTTCAGGACACCGAGGGCCGCAGGCAGGCAGAGAGCGGCGACGGCCCAGAACGTGGCCCGCCAGCCAAGCACCGCGCCGAGTACCGACCCACCGGGGACACCGGCGATCGTGGCCACCGTCGTGCCTGACAGCAACACGGCCAGCGCGCGTCCCTTCTTGAGGGGAGAGACCGACGCGGCGGCCGTCGTCAGAGCGACGGCAAGGAATCCTGCGTTCGCCAGCGCGGCGACGACCCGGGTGGCGAGCAGAACGGGAAAGCTCGTGGTGCCGGCGCCCACGACGTGAGCCGCCGCGAAGGCGAGGATGAAGACGAGAAGGCCGGAGCGCCTGGGCCAGTCGCGGGCAAGCGCGGCCACGAGCGGGGCGCCGACGATCATGCCGATCGCGAAGGCCGAGGTGAGCAAGCCTGCTGTCCCGACTGTGACGTCGAGATCGGAGGCGATGTCCGGCAAGAGGCCGGCAAGCATGAATTCCGAGGTGCCCATGGCACAGACCGCCATGGCAAGCAGGTACAGCGGAAAAGGCATCGATGGCTCCGAGGTGAGGAGAAGCACGAGAAGGTCATCTCGTCACCGCGGCCAGCCCCTGGGCACACCCGTCCGCCACAGAAATGCGGCGCGACGACAGGGCTACGGGCTCAGTGGTTCAGGGGGCTGACGGCGTGACCGAAAGCCCCCACCTTGTCCGACTCAGGACTCGACATGGCCCGCACGCTACCCGACCGACGCCCGTCGAGGCACCTCGCTTTCCCCGGCACCGGCCTGTCTCACCAACGTCATGTGCCGCAACGACTGGACATACGTACAACCGAATTCAGGGCGTTGACGGCTGCGATCACCGCGGTCGACTCGACTACTGGCGTAAGGCGAGCTCGCCGGGGAGCCTTGTCGGTCAGCCAACCTTGTCGGTCAGCCCGCTCCGTGGCCGGCCGGCTCAACGAAAATTCCGCCGCGAGGCTCCTTCTGGCCAGGCTGACTCAGCGCAGTCAGGCGATGCCGCAGCGCCCGCGGAGGAGTTCGACGCCGTCGCCTTCGAGATCGTCGCAGTAGGTCGAGCGCCCGGTCATCGCCATCACGAGGGCCAAGGTGGCGCCGGAGACGAGCCGTCCGGAACCGGTGGTGAAGGGGCCGTCGTTCGCGACGAGTCTCAGGCCGCCGATGCGTCCCTTGGCCACGACCACAGTGTCCGAGCCCTGGTAGTACTCGGCCACCAGCGTCACCACCTCGATCGGGTACTCGCGGCCGATGCCCAGCGGGCGCCGGATGTCCTCTCCGTGCACGAGCGTCTCGCCGAGCATGGCTATGGAAGGGAGAGGCGGTTTGGTGGTGCTCGGGACCACGCGCCGGAATCTCTCCAGCGTCTCGGCCGGGGTGGCGCCCAGTTGCTCGGCCAGCCGCATGGCCACCTGCTTGTCGAAGTCGAACCGACAGCGGATCACACCCGCCAGCCAGCGCACGGAGTTGAGGCTCGCGCCCGCGGTGAGATGTGCCAGCACCTCACGCACCGCCAATTCGGTGCACAACGACGGTGTTGCCCACTGCTCGACAGTCAGGTCTGCGAGGTCAGCCGCCAGCGCCGCTCGCTCAGCGTGGATCAGGGGCCAGACCTCAGCCCTCCGGCTGCGGTCTGCTGTCAGCCTCGGATCAGTCATGCGGCAGCGTCTCCTGTCACGGGTGGTGCTCTGCGTCGCACCTGGCCGGAACAGGTGGCGTCCGGCAGGGCGTTCAAGGAGGAGACCGCAGCCCCGGAGGAAAGTCATCGCCCGTGAGTGAACTGTTCTCAGGGCAGATCGCCATGGGCCCCTGGTCTGCACCGGCAGTGGCGGCACTTCGACGGCGCTGTACACCCTCACCGCCCCGCACGCGCTCACCGCCCAGTGCGATGCTCACGCCCTGATCCTCGACACCAAGCGGTCTGCCACCCGCTGGGCCCGCCCCTGGCAGCGGTGACGTACCGCTCTGCGCTTTGGACGGCCCGTTGGGTTCAGCCGGCCAGGCGAGGGCGCCCGCTGGTGGTGTAGGGCACGCCGAGGCGTTCGAGCAGGAGCCCTTCCCGGGTGGACCAGGGGCAGATCTCGACGTGCTTGGCTCCGCAAGCCTCCATGAGGGCCTGTGCGATCAGGGCTCCGGCCAGGGATTGTTCGGCGCGGTGGCGGGAGATGCCGGGCAGTTTGGCACGGCGGGACGGTCCCGCCTCGGCCAGCAGGGAGACCGACGTGCGCAGCCGGGGTAGTGCGAGCTGCCGTCTGTCTCGCGGTGTCCTGCCCTGGGCGGCGGCCAGCCGGGCGAGCTGTTCGAAGGTTTTGGAGGAGGCCAGCACCCGCCCGCCCGGTTCGGCCTGCGGCAGGCCGGGGACGGCTTCCAGGGTCCGGCGCAGATGCTGCCGGATCTCGGCCAGGCGGCGCTGGGACGGTGCTGTGCCGCCGGGGAGCCAGTCACGGGTGATCCGCCGGGCGCCCAGCGGCATCGAGTGGACGGTGTGGGGCTGCTCTCCGACGCCGGAGGCGATCTCCACGGTGCCGCCGCCGATGTCCAGAACCAGCAGCTGCCCGGCCGTCGGGCCTGCCCACTGGCGGGCGGCCACGTAGGCCAGCCGCGCTTCTTCCTCGCCGGTCAGTACGCGCAGGCGGGTGCCCGTGGTGCGTGCCACCCGCGCGATGATCTCGTCTCGGTTGGGTGCGTCCCGGATGACCGAGGTCGCGAATGCGAAGACGTCCGTCCCGCGCAGACGCGAGTCCGCGGCGACGGCCTCGGCCACTGCCCGCTCGACGCTCTGCATGCCGGCTTTGTCCAACCGCCCCTTGCGGTCCAGTGTCTCGTGCAGCCTCAGTCGCACCTTGTGGGAGAGCACCGGCTCCAGCACTGGACCCGGACGCCGCCGTACCACCGTCAACAGAGCACTGTGGCACCCGACATCGAGCACGCCCGCCTGCCGCATCCCATCGCCTCCCCTGGCTCCGCACTCGACCGGACCGGCCCTTCCCCGATCCTCCGACAGCCTGACGACGGTACGACGGGGACTCCGGCCCACCGAGTGAGCATATCGTTACCGCTCGTGTACCCTCCGCCCCGGCCCGTAGCCCGTTGTCGTCGCAGCGGGGAGCGGCGCTCACTACGCGGGCCGTATGCCGTGGCCGGCCCGAGAGGTTCGGCGCGGAATCCTGTACGTGCTGCGCACCGGGATCCAGTGGCAGTACCTGCCGCACGACCTGGGGTTCGGCTCGGGCAGGACGTATGGGAGGCGGCTGCGGGACCGGAATGAGCCGGCGACTGGCAGCGGCTGCGCGAGGTGCCGCTGATGAGCTGGTCGCGATGTCGAAGTTGGGCTGGTCTCGCTGCGTGGTCGCATTTGCTACCTGTCGTCGGCGTGCGGGACTGTCGCGGGTAGTTCGACAGTGATGCGGATCCCGCCGGCAGGACGTGGGGTGAGGGTGAGTGTTCCGTCGTGTGCGTGGGTGATGGTTTTGACGATGGCCAGACCGAGGCCCACGCCTGCGTGGTCGGTGTGGATGCGTTCGGTGCCGCGTTGGAATGGTTCGGTGAGGATCGAGACGCGCTGCGGGGTGATCTGCTCGCCGGTGTTTTCGACAGTGAGCACCACAGTCTTGGGGTGGACGCTGGTATGCACCCACATGGTGCCCTGTCCAGGCAGGTTGTGGACGATCGCGTTGTGCACGAGGTTCATGGTCAGCTGCAGCAGGAGCGCGGGCGATCCGCTCGTGGGGGTGATGTCGCCGCTGGTCTCGATGGTGACTCCGTGCTTCTCCGCGAAGGGCAGGAGGGTCTCGGTGGCCTCTTCCGCCAGGAGAGACAGGTCGACGCGTTCCCTGGTGAAGGATCCCTGCTCGGCGCGGCTGACCAGGAGCAGTGCCTCGGTGAGGTCGATCGCTCGGGTGTTGACGGCGTGCAGGCGGTCGATGAGTTCGCCGGTGTCACGGTTCGGATCGGTGCGGGCCACGTCGAGAAGTGCCTTCGAGATCGCCAGCGGGGTGCGTAGTTCGTGAGAGGCGTTGGCGGCGAATCGCTGCTGTTCGGCGACGTGTACTTCGAGCTGTGCGAGCATCGCGTCGAAGGCGTCGGCGAGTTCGCGGAACTCGTCCTTGCGGCCCGGTAGCCGGATCCGGTGGGAGAGGGATCCGGTCGCGGCCATCCGTGTGGCGTCCGTGACGCTCGTCAGGGGGGCGAGCATGCGGCCGGCGAGGATCCAGCCTCCCAGGAGGCCGAACACCAGCAGGCACGCCATGACTCCAGCCGCCCCCGACGCGAAGTTGAGTGCGAGCTGGGAACGGACCTGCAATCCGCCGACGCCGGCCTTCACTTCGGGCAGGTCCCTCAGCAGGAAAACCCACACCGCCGCGACCATCAGGACACCGGCGAGCAGGAGAAATCCGGCGTAGCTGAGGGTGAGCTTCAGGCGAACGCTCAACCCGGGCGCCCTGTCCAGGGTCCCAGGCGCCCAATCCCCGGTCCAGGACGCCCTATCCACGGTCTCCGCCGTCGTCTCTGGCGGGCTCTGCCTGCGTGTCGATGCGGTAGCCGACCCCCGGCACCGTGGCGATGATCCAGGGCTCGCCGAGGCGCTTGCGCAGGGCCGAGACGGTGATGCGTACGGCGTTGGTGAACGGGTCGGCGTTCTCGTCCCACGCGCGTTCCAGGAGTTCTTCGGCGCTGACGACACCGCCTTCGGCAGCGACGAGGACGTCGAGCACCGCGAACTGCTTCCTGGTCAGGGCGACGTAGCGGCCGTCCCGGTAGACCTCGCGGCGGAAAGGGTCGAGGCGCAGCCCTGCGATCTCCCGCACGGGAGGCCTGACATGGGCGCGTCTGCGGTCGAGGGCTCTGAGCCTGAGTGCGAGCTCCGGGAGTTCGAAGGGTTTCGTGAGGTAGTCATCCGCGCCGAGTCCGAATCCGGAGGCCTTGTCGTCGAGCCGGTCGGCCGCGGTGAGCATGAGGATCGGCATGCCGGTGCCGGAGGCGATGATGCGTCGGGCGATCTCGTCACCGGGCGGTCCGGGAATGTCGCGGTCGAGGACGGCGATGTCGTAGGTGTTGACACTCAGTCTTTCCAGAGCGGTATAACCGTCCCCTGCGATATCGGCCGCGATCGCCTCCAGGCGTAGACCGTCGCGGATGGCTTCTGCCAGCAAGGGTTCGTCCTCGACGATCAGCACACGCATGTCATCAAGGCTACGAGTCGGTGCCTATCGTCGGCATATCGAAAACCGCATACGTGCCGGCAACGCCGAGCTGCCTTGACTGGCGGCATGCATCGAACACCGCCCTCAGCGCGAACAACGGGCCGCCGGATGCGCCGGCTCTTCGGCGTCAGCCTGTTCGTCGTCACAGCAGTGATCTCCGCAGCCCTCGGCTACCAGGTGCCGAAGTCCTCGTCCCTCTCGGCTGCCATGCCCTCCTCGGCCGCACCACTCTCGACGTCATCCCCGGCCGAACCGCCCTTGAAGCCGTCCTCCAAAGCAGCACCCCATGCGTCTCGCGGTGAGCACCGGGGAGCGCCCGGCGAGGCGGAGGGTGCCGTCCCCGACGGCGTGACGGTCTTCGACGACGCGATTCCGGCCGTGGTCAACCTCGATGCGGATCTGCTCAAGGTCCTCCGCCAGGCGGCAACGGACGCCGCGGACGACGGAGTCGAGTTCCACGTCAACAGCGTCCGGCGTTCCCCGGAGTGCCAGGATGGGCTTCTTCGCGAGGCGGTCTCGACGTACGGGTCCGAAGACGGGGCCGCCCGACGGGTGGCCACCGCGGAGACGTCTCCACACGTGTCCGGAGACGCGGCCGGCCTCGGGCGCTCCGACGCGACGGCGTGGCTGTCCGAGCACGGCGCCGAGTACGGGCTGTGCCGGATCCACCGGAACGAACCCCGGCACTACGAACTGCGCACCGATGCGTTCGACGGTGGCTGCCCGCGTATGTTCGCCGACCCCACCCAGGACCCGAGGACGCAGCAGTGACCGGCAGTGAACGGGGACAGACGATGGTGCAGGTCGACACGGCGGAGCGGAACGGACCGGAAGGTTCCGGACGCCGGGGAACCGGCTCCGGCGCCTGGCGCAAGGGCATCCGCCGGGCGATCCGTATCGGCTCCCGGCCGGGGCCGTGGAAGCATGGCCTGGTGCTCGCGGCGCCGGCGCTGCTGCTGGGCCTGTTCATGTTGCTGCACGCGAAGATCCCGAACCGGATCGGGAACCTCGGCAGCCTGGTGGAGACCTTCCTGCCGTGGTTCGGCCTGCTCATCCCGGTGCTGCTGGCCGGGGCGCTGTGGCGCCGCTCCGCCTCCGCGGTGGCCGCGCTGCTCCTGCCGGTCCTGGTGTGGCTGAACCTCTTCGGGGGGCTGCTCAGTGACAAGTCCCACCCGGGCAGCGACCTCACCGTGGTCAGCCACAACGTCGCCGCCGACAACCCCGACCCGGCCGACACCGCCCGCGACCTGGCCGCCTCCGGCGCGGACGTGCTGGCCCTGCAGGAGATCACCCCGCGGGCGAAGCCGCTGTACGAGAAGGAACTGGCGAAGGCGTATCCGTACCACACGGTGCAGGGCACGGTCGGGCTGTGGAGCAAGCCGCCGCTGTCGGACACGCAGCCGGTCGACATCAAGACGGACTACGGGCCGCTGGCGGACACCAAACCGGCCGACATCAAGATGACCTACAACCGTGCGCTGCGCACCACGGTGGCCACGGACCGGGGTCCGCTGGCGGTGTATGTGGCTCACCTGGGTTCCGCCCGGGTGAATCCCAGGGGAGGCTTCGCGACGGACCACCGGGACCGCGGCGCACAGGCGCTCGGCGAGGCCATCGCCGCCGAGCAGAACCAGCGGGTGGTGCTGCTCGGCGACCTGAACGGCACCCTCGACGACCGCGCGTTCGCCGACATCACCTCGCAACTGCACTCGACCCAGGCCGCGGCCGGGGACGGCTTCGGATTCAGCTGGCCGACAAGGTTCCCCATGGTGCGGATCGACCAGATCCTGGTCAGAGGTGTGAAACCGGAGAGCTCGTGGTCGCTGCCGGCCACGGGCAGTGACCACCTGCCGGTGGCGGCCGGAATCAGCTGGTGAACGTCGCAAGGACGCCGGCCGCGCTCCACTCCTGCAGGACTCCACGTAGCGGGGCCGGGGCCTCGGGACGTCATGGCTGCCCGGGGCCCGCTGGCGTGTCCGACACGCAGTCAGATGTCACCGGACCGCCGTGGCGGTGGGCCAGTCGGCAGCCGAGGGAGGTGCAGCCGGTGACGAAGATGCTCGGATGAGGTGGACAGGTGGACACGATGCCTAGCGGTAGTCGGGTGCGAGTTTCCTCAATGCGGGCTCGGCATCGGGAATGCCGCCCAGGCCGCTTTGCGGTGGGCCTGGTATTCGAGAACCAGGCGGAGGCTTCCTGGTCCGACAGGCCTGCGTGCGGGGGGTGCAGGCCGCCCGTCGGTGGGGTCGCTGTCCGCGGTCGGGCCCCTCGTCCGCGGCTCGGTCGGTCCTGCCGCCGGTTCCGCCCCTGCTGGTCTCAGCCCGCCGCTTTCCTGACGAGCGCGCTGATGCGCTGTTCGTCGGCTGCGGTCAACTCTTTGAGGGCGTAGGCGACAGGCCACATGGTGCCGTCGTCGAGAGCCGCCTGGTCGCTGAAACCGAGCGTGGCGTACCGCGACGTGAACTTCTGCGCGCTCTGGAAGTGGCAGACGACCTTGCCGTCTCTGGCGTAGGCGGGCATTCCGTACCAGAGCTTGGGCGTGAGGTCCGGAGCGGCGGCCCTGACAATGGCGTGGATCTGCTCGGCGAGGAGCCGGTCCGCCTCCGGCATCTCGGCGATCTTCGCAAGCACGTCCCGCTCCGCTGCCGCCTCCTTCTCCGCCTTCGAACCACGCCGTGCCGCCGCCTGCTTCTGCCCGTGCGCGTGCTCCTTCATCGCGGCCCGCTCTTCGGCGGTGAATCCGTTGTACTCCGCGGCGGCCGTGCCGGAGTTCTCGGCGGACGACTTCGTGTGCTGCATCGCAGTTTCCTCTCGTACAGGGATGAGGCAGGTCGGGGCGGGAGTTCGGGACGGGAGTCCAGGGCTGGGCGTCAGGCCAGTCCAGACGCCGTGGACGGTTTCGGGGTGAGCGACGTGACGGCCTCCCAAGCGAATCCGTCCGGGTCGGTGAAGGGGCCGGCGGTGCTGCCCAGGACGATGCGGTGCGAGCCGGTGCCTTCGGCGGGGACGCCGAGGTCCTTGGCCAGGCCGCGGCGCTCGTACAGCGCCAGCTTGACGGGGCTGGACTCGCCGGAGGTGAACTCGGCGTACTTGCCGCCGAAGCTCTTGGCCACGGTCAGGCCCCGGCCGACGTAGAACTGCTTGCCGGCCTTCACGTCCTCGACGCCGAGCAGGAGGACGATCTCGTCGATCTCGCGGGTGGGCGGGCCGGTGTCCTTCTTCGCCGAGGTCGCGATCTTCCAGATCGTCCCGTCCGGCGCCTGGACGACCCCGCCGTAGCCCCACAGTGACTTCGCGGCGGGCTTCAGCACAGCGGCGCCGGCCTCCACGGCGGCGCCGAGGAAGTTGTCGACGGTGGTCGGCTGGGACACCGTGAGCGCCAGGGTGAAGCCGCGGAATCCGGAGGAGTGCGCCTCGGATGCCCGCAGGCGTATGTGCGTGTCCACGCCGAAGGCGGTGTAGAAGTGACGGGCGGCGTCCGGGTCAGCCACCTCGAGGGTGACGGAGGTGATGGACGCGGCGGTTGCGGTGGTTGCCATGGCCATCACGCTAGAGGCAGCGCGGCGGCCGGGGCTTCTCGATTCCTGACCGGTCTGGTCACCTGCTTCGCCACACACGCCGGCATCCCCTCCACCGTGACCGCAGGCCCCGCATCAGCGGCCGTACTCGTGGCATCGGCACCGTCGGCAGCGGCATCGGCCGCGCGACGCCGGAAGGCCCCGGGCGGCATGCCGACCAGCTCGGTGAATCGGGTGGTGAACGTGCCCAGCGACGCGCAGCCGACCGCAAAGCAGACCTCGGTGACGCTGACGTCTCCACGCCTCAGCAGCGCTGTCGCGCGCTCGATGCGACGCGTCATCAGGTACGCGTACGGCGACTCGCCGTACGCGGCCCGGAACTGCCGGCTGAGGTGCCCGGCGGACATGTTCACACCGCGGGCGAGCGCCTCCACGTTCAGCGGCTGCGCATACTCCCTGTCGATCCGGTCGCGGACGCGGCGCAACAGCGCGAGATCGGCCAGGCGCTGCGCCTCAATGCGTGCACGCCGCCACTCGGGCTGACACATGAAAGCACTCCCCTCCCTTTCCTCTTCCACCGATTCCACCGACGCCTATCAGCGCCTGACGTACCTGTGAGACAGGCGTCCCGGACGCTCGGTGGTCAGAACCGGCCCGCCGGGGCCATGACCAGCCACCAGCCGGTCTGGCGACTGCCGGACAGTGGCCGGCCGGCAGGGCCGCATCATCCCCGCACGGCTCAGCGAAGTTCCTGGATGCGGATCAAGTTGCCCGCTGGGTCACGGAAGGCACAGTCACGGATGCCGTACGGCTGCTCGATCGGCTCCTGGACGACCTCGGTGTCACCGGCCTGCACCTTCTCGAACGTGGCGTCGAGGTCCGGCGTGGCCAGCAGAATCCAGCCGTAGGTGCCTTTGGCCATCATCTCGGTGATGGTGCGGCGTTCTTCCTCGGTGACTCCCGGGTCGGCGGCAGGCGGCGCCAGAAGGAGGGACGTGCTGGGCTGACCGGCCGGACCGACCGTGATCCAGCGCATCCTGCCCTGCCCGACGTCGCTGCGGACCTCGAAGCCGAGGACGTCGCGGTAGAAAGCGAGCGACGCGTCCGGGTCGTCGTGCGGCAGGAAACTCGTGTGAATGGTGATGTCCATGACGAGCAGGCTAGAACCGAATCCCTGCCCCCCGCTTCTCGATTCCTGATCGATCGGGCCGCTTTCAGGTGGTCCAGAGGAGTGCGACCGCGCAACGGGTCGTGTCCGGCAGGTGACCGCTCGGGGGCGTGCCGAGCTTGTGGCCTTCGATGTGCCGAGGGGCCGGCGGAAGCTCGCCCGTTGCCAGGGCACGTTTTCGCTCGCGGACGCCCGAGCGGCCCATGAGCGCGCGGCCCGAGGGCACATCCAAGGCAAGATCGTGCTCACGGTCGCTGAAAAGGGGAAGCCCAAACCGGGATGTTTCCCGGCGACCCCGCGGATGCCGAGCTCTTCGGCCGGCAGGGCGTGGGTGGTCGCGTGCCGGGCTCGGACAGGGGCTTCGGTCGGCGGCGTTCTCTTCGCGGTAGGGATCACGCTCACCGTCTCGACGCGGTGCCCCCGCGCGGTAGAGCCGGGCAGGCGGCGCAGCGCCGCTGCGAGGCGAGAACCCGCGGGGCGGAAAGGCCGTGCTCGCGACCGGGCTCAAACACTCGGGTGGAGCCGGGCCGGGAGTTCAGTCCAACTCGCCGGGGCCAGGCCGGGCGTTCACCTGGTCCTGATGTTCAAGGGGGAACCGGCCGTTGGGCGGGGCCGAGGCCGGGTGGATCCGCCAGCCCGGAGCGAATATCGTTATGCGAGATGTCGTCATGTCATTGGAGACAGTCGGGATCGGTGTCGGTACCATCCAGCGATGGAGACCACACTTGAGAATTCCTCGATCGTCGTCACTGGCGGCGGCTCGGGCATCGGCCGAGCCATCGCCCGGCGCTTGGTCAATGACGGAGCCACCGTCACGATCTGCGGTCGTCGTGCCGACGTCCTGGAAGCGACCGCAGCCGAGTTGAACTCCGCCTGCTCCGGCCCGGGCCGCGTCCTCGCCATTGCCGTCGACGTAACCGACGACCGGGCTATGGGTGAGGCCGTGGCCAGGGCCGCCGAGGCCGGGAACGGCATCACCGGAGCAGTGGCCAACGCAGGTGGTAGCGGGCAGATGCGCCTGCTGCACGAGATCAGCGCTGCCGACATCGCGTCGGTGCTGAACCTCAATGTGGTCGGAACGTTCAATCTGCTGAAATTCACCGTGCCGTTGATGATCGAACGTCGGGGCGGGTCGTTCGTGGGAATCTCCTCTGGCGCCGCACACCAGACGAGTCGCTACTTCGGGGCGTATACGGCAGCGAAGGCCGCGGTCGACGTGCTGTTGCGCAACGCGGCTGATGAGTACGGAGGCCGGCTCGTGCGGTTCAACTCCGTACGGCCTGGGTTCACGATGAGCGAGAAGATGGCGTCCCTGGTACCGGCCGACGACCCGGTCCGCGAGAGTTACGTCGTGAACACTCCGCTGCCGGGGGTCGGCGAGATGACCGATGTCGCCAATCTCGTACGTTTCCTTCTCGGTACCGAGGCGCGGTGGATCACCGGCGAGGCGATCGCAGTCGACGGCGGTAACAACATGCGCACCGGGCCCGACATCTCGTCGATGATTCCGATCTGAGATGCAGCACGTGTCGGCTGCGGGGTAGACACCTCGGCCCTGTAACTCGCAATCAGTGGCGGCGACTTGGGTGGAGCAGGCCGTGTTGACGTCGAATCCCGTGGCCGCTCGGGCGTGGGTGTGGTCTGTGGCGTCTTCAGCGCGTGGCCCGCTCGGCTGTTTGTCGGGTGATGTCGGTGTAGAGGCGGAAGAGGGTCGGCCGGGCTTCGCCCGGGTCGGGTTCGGGCAGGGCCGCCCAGCATCGGGCGATGAGTTCCCGTGCCTGGGTGCCGGGCCAGGGCTGGGGCAGGAGCTGCTGCGGCAGCAGCGGGTCGGGCTCCATGGCACGGGTGAGTTCGGCCGCCAACTCGACAGCGACGGTGAGCAGTTCGGACGGGGTGAGTCCGGCAGAACCGGTGAGCCGGTCGAGGCGGGGCTGGGCGATGCGGCTGAGGCGGTGGTAGCGGTCGGCGATTTCCTGCAAGGGCCATAGGCGGCGGGCGAGTTCGGCAGGCTCTTCGGTGTCGCCCCTGCGCAGGTCCGTCGTGCTGAGGAGGGTGAGCGTGCTGTGGGCGCCGAGGCGGTGCGCGGCGTCTTCGACGTACGGTTCCCAGGCGTTGGCGCAGACGTACAGTCCGCCTTGGAGCGGGGCGCCGCCGAGGTGGACGAGGGTCTCGCGCAGGGCGTCCCGGGCCGTGCGCGCCGATTCGGGTACGGCGAAGGCGGCCACGTGCCAGACGCCGTCCCAGGGGGCGAGTCCGGCGTCCTGACGGAATGCGTGCCGCAGGAAGTCCGCGTTGGGGGCCAGGGCTTGTGTGGTGTCTTCCGTGGCGAGCAGCACTGCTCTGCGGCCGCGGCCTTCGTGGGTGAACCGGCTCTCGGCCACGAGGCGTTTGATGCACAGGCGTACCTGCTGGTCGCTCATGCCGAGGGTCGCGGCGACGGTGTACAGCTCGTCCGCGCTGACCGTGCCGTCCTCCCGGATCAGCGCGTGCACGAGCATGCGGGTGGGGATCTCGACGCGGTCGGTCATGGTGTACGCAGTCCTCTCGTCCCATCCGCCTCGACGGGGCGGTGCATGGTGGTCACCGCGCCGAATCCCAGCAACCTGCGGAGGTAGGGCGTGTGCTCGGTCCGTACGGCCGTGAAGCCGCGCCGCTCGTACAGGGCTCGGGCGCGCGGATTGGTGTCGATCACGTCCAGTCTGATCTGCCGGCAGTTCTGCTCCGCCGCGACGGCGGCCACTTCCTCGATGAGCAGGCTTCCGACACCGCGGCCGCGCACGTTCGGCGCAACGGCGATGCCGTCCATGACGAGCTGTCCGGGGGCCGGTCGGCGTTCGAACAGGGCGAGGAGCAGGAGTCGGGGCAGTCCGCCCAGGCGTCCGTACGACCGCAGCACGGCGGAGGCTGACCCCCCGGTGAGGGCCCGCCCGTCGAGTTGGTAGCCGGCGAGGCCGACGACTTGTCCGTCGAGGAGCGCGCAGACCGCGCGATCGGCGTTCAGGTGGGCGGCGATGAAGGGCACCGCCTTGCCCGGCGGATTGAGCGCGGGTCCGAGTTTGCGGCCGAAGGCGTGCCAGTACAGCTCGGCCACCCGCCGTTCGGCTCCGGCCGGGACGCCTCGCCGGAGCACCACGCGTCCGGCCCCGGGGCCTGTCTCGTCCAGTCGCATGCCGTGCCCCCTGGTTCGCTGAAATCGAATCCTGAATCTATCGTACTCGTGACGATCGTTTCTGCAATGATAGTTTCACCGCTGCGTACACCCGAGCAGAGGCGGTCACTTCATGTCTCCCAAGACTCAGCCCCGACAGCCCCGACAGCCCCGACAGCGCGGACTCCGCATAACCGTGTGGTCGCTCGTCATGGTCCTGGTCGTGGCCGCCGGTCTCGTCGGCGTGGTGCTGTGGCAGCACTCGTACGACATGGACGAGCAGCGAGTCACGATCCGTTACGGAGGCCACACCCTCAACGGCGTCCTGGCCATCCCCGAGGACGGCCGTAAGCGCCACGGCCTGGTCGTCTACCTCCACGGCGACGGTCCCATCGACGCCACTCACGACGACGGTTACAAACCGCTGTGGGAAGCAAACGCCAAGGCCGGATACGCCGCTCTGTCCTGGGACAAACCAGGCGTCGCAGGCGCACCCGGCAACTGGCTCGACCAGTCCATGGAGGACCGGGCCGACGAGGCCGCCGCCGCCGTCGCCTGGGCGCGCGCCCGCCCGGACATCGACGGCGACCGGATCGGGCTCTGGGGCGCAAGCCAGGCGGGCTGGGTCCTGCCGAAGGTCGCCGCCAAGACTCCGGTGAGGTTCGTCATCGCTGTCTCACCCGCGATCAACTGGCTCCGGCAGGGCCGCCACCATCTCCTCGCCCAACTGCGGGCGGACGGCGCGTCGGCAGCGCGCACCAAGGCCGCGATCGCCAAGAGCGACACCACCCGCCGACTGCTCGCACGCCACGCGACCTTCGAGGAGTACGTCAAGACCATGCGCGGCGACCCGGACGGCATGACCGCCGACCGCTGGGGCTTCATCTCCAAGAACTACACCGCGGACGCCACGCAAGACCTGCGCGCCCTGCGCGGCACACCCGTGCTGCTGACCCTCGCAGGCCATGACATCAACGTGGACACCGCCGACACGGAGCGCGTCCACCGCGACGTGCTGGACGCAGGCGGCGCATTGACGGTCAGACGCTACCCGGACGCGAGTCATTCACTGCTCAGGCAGTCCATCGAGCAGTCGGACGTCAAGATCACCCTCACCGCGCTCTTCTCCCCCCGCTCACTCTTCGCGGACGGGTTTCTGGACGACCAGCGACGGTTCCTGGAGGATCTCGGCCGACGCCGAAACGCCACTCCGTGACAGTGCCGCAAGGTCGGTCCTGGCACCCCGCGACCGCTTCCACTCCCGCCCGCTCGGCCCGGCCCGGCCCAGTCTCTTCGACCGCGCGATCGGACAGCTCTGTCACCGCCTCCAGCACCGCGGGTTCCTCGACCAGGTCACTGTCCGGAAGGGGCTGGACGGCACCCTCGTCAAGAGCCTCGCCGTGGCGGGTGTGTGGCCCGGGCAGCGATGTGCCGGGCAGTACACCCGGGACGGGTCACTTCCAGATGGATGCCAGTCGCCATGCCTGCAGGCGGGTGACTTCTGCGGTTCCGTTGTCGGCGAAGGCATCGACCCCGGGCGTGTGGCGGGCTGGGGCAGGGCGAAGGCGGGGCTGTGCTCGGGCGGTCGGCCGGTGGCGCCGGGCGCCCGGGCGGTTCGGTCAGCCGCGGCACCCGGTCGGAGCGGATCCGGTCCGGCGCCTGCGTCGGCAGGTCGGCCCGTACGGAGGCGAGCCAGGTCACCCGCACCGGGTGCCCCGCCGCGACCGGCGGGCGCATCGCCGGGAAGGCGTGTGACCGGCCCAGCGTCATCCCTGTGCCGCAGGTCTCCGACCCGCGCGGTGTCCTGTCCGCCCGGGGGTACTCGGCAGGGCACGAGTGGCCCTTGGGACGGTCTGATGGCCCCTGTGCGCCATGGGTGGCTGTGCCGAGGCTGGGGAACCGAAGGGCCGCGCGTCGGTGGCGTTCCGGGAGGAGGGAACCCCGTGACGGATCCGGTGATCGTAGGTATGGACGGTTCCGCGTCCAGCCTTGAGGCGGTCGTCGTCGCGGCCCGTGAGGCGCAGCTGCGCGGGACGCCCCTGCGCATCGTGCACGCCTTCGGCCACGCGCCCGGCCACCTGACGACTGGTGCGCCACCGTGGAACCCGGCCGACCACGGCCTTGAGCCGATGGCGCGGGGGGCGCTGGCCCAGGCTGAGGAACGGGTGCACGCGGTGGCGCCGGGCATCGAGATCACGCGGTCGGTGGTAGCCGGTGAGGCGCTTGAGGTGCTGGAGGTCGAGTCACGGTCGGCGTCGCTGGCGGTCGTCGGCAGCCGGGGCCTGACTGGCTTCGCCGGGCTGCTGCTGGGCTCGACTGCAGTGCACCTGGCCGCGCACGGCCGCTGCCCGCTGATGGTGGTGCGCGGCCGCCCCGATCCGGCCGGTGCGGTGGTGCTGGCCGTGGACGGTTCCGATGCCGGCGCTGCGGCGGTGGAGTTCGCGTTCGCCGAGGCCGCGCTGCGCAAGGCGCCGCTGGCGGCCGTGCACGTGTGGAACACCTGGGGCGAGCGCGCCTACGAAGGCCCCGGCGATCCCCTGAACGCCATGGTGGTGGACGTCGACCATCACCGTGCGGCCGAACAGAACCTGCTGGACGAAACGGTCACCGCCTGGCAGAAGGCTTTTCCCCAGGTCGCGGTGGAGCGGCGGCTGGTGCGTTCCCGGATCCGCCCGGCGCTGGTCGACGCCAGTCGGGGGGCCCAACTGGTCGTCGTCGGCGCCCGGGGACGCGGTGGCTTCACCGGCCTGCTGCTCGGCTCCGTCAGCCAGGCCCTGCTGCACCACGCCCACTGCCCCGTCACCGTCGTACGCGGCAAGAAGTGACCGCGCCTCAGCAGACCCGGAGGGAACCTCTGCCGATGCAGTCAATGGCAGTCAATACGGAGCCACCGAGGTGGCGGACCTGCTCGCCGTGGCCCGGCCCCCGGGCCTGACCGCGGCGGACGCCGAGCGGTTGGCCGCCGCCTTGGGAGCCAACGAACTGGCCGGACCGGCGCGTCGACCGCAGTCCGGAAGCTCTGCGCAAGAGGCTGATCCCACCGCGCGCCGCGACAGTCGGTTGAGGGCGGTCCCGGCCGGCGCCTGGTGCCCGGTGATGTCGTTCTCCTGGAAGCCGGCGACCGTGTCCCGGCCACAGGTGTCTGGCCGTCGCGGAGTCGGTCGAGGCCGTAGAAAACCACGCTGACCGGTGAGTCCCCCGTCGCCAGGATGGCCGCTGCACTTCTCCAGCGCCTTGAGGGCGGCGGGATCCTTCGCGGTGACGGTGAACGGCTCCCCTCGACGCCGACTCCTTGACATGTTTTACGAACGCGTCGGGGTTGCCGAAGTCGTCTCGTCCTCGTGCCGGGTGGTGCCGGAGCGGCAGGCGGACTCGGTCGAGCTGACGGTTCCCGCAGGGCAGGCAGGCAGACCTGCGCCCACCTGCTGGTCGGTCAGTCCTTGAGTGCGACCAGGACGTGGCTGTCGCCGAACTGCCAGACCGGGGTGATGTGGCGGAAGCCCGCTCGTCCCAGGAGTTCGACGTGGCGGGACAGTGTCAGGTCGTTGTCGTTCCCGTGGTGAGCGAGGGCCGCCTGGAGCTTCTCGCGTTGGGCGAACAGCTCGGCCAGTTCCGGTTCCTGGGCGGCCGCGCTCCACCAGGCGTCCCAGTTCTCGTGGTCGTGTGTGCGTGACCGTTCGGCTCGTCGTCGACCCACGTGGGCGGTGAGCTCCGAGCAACGCCGGTCGTCCGGGACGAAGTGGTCACCGTTGACGAGGACACCCCCCGGCCGCAGCAGGCTCTCCAACTGGCGGTAGGTCCGCAGCAGGGTCTGTTCGGAGAGGTAGTGGAGGGCTGTTGTCGAGACGACCGCGTCCAGCGGGCGGTCCAGGCCGAGGGTGTCGGTCCATCCGCTGTCCCCGATCACGGCGTCCACGTAGCGGGCGGCGTCCGCGTGATGAGCACGGCCGAGCTCCAGGAGTACCGGGTCCATGTCCACGGCGACGATCTCCGCGTCCGGCAGCCTCTCGGTGAGCCGGGAGGCCAGCGACCCCGGGCCGCAACCGAGGTCGAGGACCAACGGCCCATCCTGGTGGGCGACGACGTGTTCGACGACGTCGGCGATGACTGTGAACCGCTCCTCGCGGGCGGTGGCGTAGTGCTGCTGCTGTAGTTCCCAGCGCTCCACCCACAGCCTGGCCGTCCCCATGCTTACGCCCATGCTTCGCGTCGCCTCTTCCGTCTCTCACTATCGGGTAGGCTCAGAACCTACTCCTTATTGGAAACGGTTTCCATTCGCCTTCTGGATCGAGGCCGTCAGCACGGTACAGGCGGCCGGCCGAGGAAACGGCGGTTGCGTCGCAGTACACGAGCCCCGCACCGCTCCCGGGTGCGCCCGGCCGGGCATGTGCTGCGGCATCGAGCACGAGGACGGCGGAGAGGGCCAGGACCGCCCATGGGGGGCGCTCGGCGTAGGGCGGGTCGTCGGAGTGCGGCAGGGCCCGCTCGGGGGAGGGCGGCTGGGAACCCAGCCCGAAGAAGCCGAGCGCGGCGAGGCTCGGGGCGATGCCGGGAGCCGGCGCAGCAAGTACGGGACGACGGGCGGGAGGAGGCCGGGAGCAGTACCTGCCAGAGCGGGTACCGGACTCACGGTCGACGGTGTCCGCTGCTGCTGTCGCCTCGCCCCCGACACCCCACCCAGCCGCGCGGCGGCCGCCATGATCAGCCCTCAGGTCCTGCCACCTGGTCGGCCGGTCCGATCGACCGTCCGCATCATGGGAGTCCGGCGAGAACGGACAGCAACCGGTCGATCTCCTCCGGGGTGTTGTACGCGTGCAGGCTTACGCGCACGGAGTCGGTCTTCTCTCCCGCGCTGCCCTGGCAATGGCTGTCGGACCTGACCATGAAGCCGTGGCTGAAGAGGATGAATCCGAGGTCGCCCGAGTCGACGGACCGGTGGCGGAAGGTGACGATGCCCTGGCGGCGCTGGACGGGGGAGTCGGCGGCCAGGCTGAGCGGACAGCCGAGAACCTCGTAGGCGTCCAGGTGGCGCAGCCCTTCGGTGAGCCGGGCCGCCAGGGCGACCGTCCAGCGTTCGATGCGGTCGATGCCGGTGGCGTCCAGCCAGTCCAGGGCCGCTGCCAGGGAGGCGATGCCGGCGGTGTTCGGGGTGCCGCTCCAGCCGCCGGGGGCGAGGGCCGGCCCGCGTGCCTGACGGGCCCAGACCGCACCGGTGCCGGGCAGGGCCAAGGCCTTGTGCCCGGAGAAGACGACGAAGTCGACGTCCAGGTCGGCCACGGACACCGGCTGGTGGCCGACGCTCTGGGCGGCGTCCAGGCAGATGACGGCGTCCGGGCCGACCGCTCGCCGGATGCGGTGCGGGTTCATGTCGCCGCCGTAGACGTGGTGGACGTGGGTGGCGGCGACGAACCGGGTCCGAGGGCCGGTCGGTTCGGCGAGCGCGATGTGGTCGTAGTCCCCGGAGCCCGGCTGGTAGGGCATGGGCCGGACGCGGACGTGCACACCCTGGCGGGCGAGCAACTGCTGGGTCTCCAGCCAGGGCAGGATGTTGGCCTGGTGGTCGGCGACCGGTACGACGATCTCGTCGCCGTCGGAGAGGAAGGTGGCCAGCCAGTCGCGCGCGATCGTGCGCAGACCCTCGGTCGTGCCGCTGGTGAAGTGGACCGCGGAGCGCTCCGGGTGCGGGTCGCCCAAAAACTCCTTGATCCGGTCGCGGGTGCGCTCGACCAGCTCGGTGGTCCGGTTGGCCCAGGTGTAGGTGCCGCGACCGGCGTTGGCGTTGACGGTGGTGAGGTACGTGCGCACGGCGTCCAGGACGGCCAGTGGCTTCTGTGCCGTTGCCGCGCTGTCCAGGTAGGCCGGCTCCGGGGAGGCCGGCGCCGGGTGTCCGGAGAGGATCGGGAACTGCGCGCGCACCTCGCGCTGCCAGGAGCGCAGGTCCTCGAGGTCGGTGGGGCCGTGGTCACGGGTCGTGGGTGCGGTCATGGCGGTTCAGTCCCGTACCAGGGGCGCGCCCGCGTCGCGCCACGCGATGATGCCGCCGGCCAGGCTGCGGACGTCGGGATGCCCCATCCGGGTCAGCAGCGCCGCGTACCGGGCGGACTGCTCGCCCACCGGACACGCCAGCAGCACCGGCTGCCGCCGGCTGAACGGCAGGCCTCCCTGGACGAGTTCCCCGAACAGTTCGTCGGCGATGTTGACCGAGCCGTCGATGTGCAGCGCGGCGTACGCGTAGGGGCTGCGCAGGTCGACGACGAGCGGACGGTCGGTGGTGATCCACGCCTGGGCGTCGCCGACGCCGATGGCCGGAGCCGTACGGATCTCCGCGTCGGACAGGTCGGCCGGCGAGTTCTTCCGGGGCGGCCGGCCCAGCAGGTCGGGCCGCCGCTGCCGCACATAGCTCAGATAGCTCTCCACGCGGTCGCAGACGATGAACACCGCGACCTGGCGCTCAGTCAACTCCGCGTCCAGCTGCCGCAGATGCCGTACGGCGCCGAAGTACGCGGCCCCGCCGGTCGGTCCGGCCAGGATGCCGCACCGGCGGTTCAGGGCGAGCATCCCCTCGATCGCGTCGTCGGCGCTCACCGACTCCATCGTGTCGTACGTGTCCGGATCGAACAGGCCGACTTCCTGGACCTCGTCGATGGTGCGGATGCCGGGGATGAAGTCGGACTTGGCAGCGACCAGGCCGAGGACGCGCACGGCCGGATCGGTCTCCCGCAGGACGCGGGCCACACCCGTCGAGGAGCCGGCGGTGCCCACGCAGGCGACGAACCAGTCCGGAGCACGGCCGTCCAGGTCCTTCACGATCTCCGGTCCCGTGCCGGTGAGGTGGGCCTCGGTGTTGCGCGGGTTGAAGTACTGGTCGGTGTGCAGGTACGCGCTGCCGGAGGCGGACAGCGTCCGGTGGAAGAGAGTCAGCGGATCGTCGGTCGCGGTCGGGTCCAGACACTCGCTCTGGCCCGGCAGTTCCTCGATCTGAGCGCCGAGCAGCAACAGGAGGTCCTTGATCTCCGGAACGCGCATCCGGTTGGTGACGCTCTTGAAGCCAAGCCCGTGCATGCCCGCGATGACCGCCAGCGCCTTCGCCGTGTTGCCGCTGGACAACTCGACGACTTGGCTGCCGTGCTCGACCGCCTCACTCAGGTGCGGACGCGCCATGTTCCAGGCGGCCCGGTCCTTGACCGAGCCGAAGGGGTTGAGCAGTTCGAGCTTGGCGTACAGGTCGATGTTCCGCAGTCCGTGCACGTCCGGGGCGATGCGCACCAGCGGGGTGTTGCCTATGGCCTCGGTGATGCTGTCGTACCTCAATGGCGTTCTCCCGGGAGCGTGATCGGCCAGTACTGGTCGTCCAGGCACCAGCGCCACGCGTCGCCGTCCTGCCAGACGGCGGCCTGGCGGGCGACGGGCTGGAGCTGGGCGCGGGTGGCGTGGAAGTCCATGGCGTAGCCGGCGGTGTTGGCGAAGACCATCAGGTCGCCCGGCGAGGGACGGCGCGGCAGGAAGACCGTACGCCGGGTGATCATGTCCGTCTCCAGGCACAGGCTGCCGAAGAGGTGGACGCCGACGGGCCCCCCGCCGGTGTCCACCCGGGGCCGGGTGTCGCTCCGGGGGATCACGACGGGGTCCATGAGCACGCCGTGTTCCTCCAGCGCGACGTCGTTCGCCTTCAGCGCCAGCCGTACGAGCAGCTCGGCACCGGTGTCCGAGGAGCGCACCTCCAGCACCTTGGTCACCGTGATCCCGCACTGGTCGAGCAGAGCCCGGCCGGGCTCCGTGTACAGGTCGTGGAGGTGCTCCAGCAGCAGTGCTGCCAGGGGGCGACCGCGCAGGGAGGCGGCGGGCTGCGACAGCAGTTCGTCGAGATAGCGTGCCCCGGCCACCGGCCGGTGGCCGGGATAGAGCCCGAGGCTGCCGCGCACCGTACCGGCCTCGTTGCGCAGTCCGTAGCCGTGCCCGCCCCAGGCCAGGGGTGGGCGTCTGCCCAGCACCGCGGCGGTGAGTTCGGTGGTGTACCGCTCCCACTGCTCCCCGTCGGCAAGGTAGTTGACGCCGAATCCGCCGCCGATGTCCACGGCTCGGGGGCGCAGGCCCCGGCTCCGGCACACCTCCAGGGCTTGAAGACAGCCTTCCAGGGCCGTCGCCTTCTCCGCGACGCTGGTCGTGTCCAGGTGGTAGGCGACGCCGGTCAGTTCGACCGCGCCGGCATGCCGTTCGACCGCTTTCAGCAGGAGGTCCAACTCCCGTACGGGCGTGCCGAAGCGGCTCGGCCGGCTCAGGACCCTGACGCCGGACGTCTCGAATCCCGACAGGCGCAGCAGGATCCGTACGGGGGAGAGCTTGTGGGCGCGCACCAGCGCGGCGAGCTGGTCCAGTTCGGATCCGCCATCGACGCTCACGGTGACGCCCGTACGAGCGGCGAGCCACAGGAATTCGGGGTTCTTGGGGCCGGTGGCCATGATCCGGTCGGGTGTGAAACCGGCGCCGAGGGCGTGCTGCAGCTCGCCCAGGGACGCGACGTCCACTCCGGCGTCCGTGGCGGCGAGCCGGCGCAACAGGGCGCTGGAGCGGTTGGACTTGTGGGCGTAGAAGACCTGGCCCGAGAGATGGTGCTCGCGGTACACGGACCGGAACCGCTCCAGGTTCTCGGCTATCTGGTCCGGCACCACGAGGTTGACTGGCGAGCCGAGCGCGTCGGTGAGCATGTGCAGGAATTCGGCCGACTCCAGCAGCGAACGGAGCCGCGGCCCGAGCCGGGGTTCCAGATACAAGGGCCCTCCGCCCACACGCAATACCCCTCCCCGTGAGCTGCCGCGCCCCGATCGGGGCACGTCCGACACTTCCTGCGGTTTTGCCGTATACCCCCTTTCCATTCCTCGGTCTGTTTACGCCCTGTGGTGCATGGGCCTTACCTTCGCTTTACGAGCGAACAAGGTATGTAGAGGAGCCCGTGGCCGCACGACGCGCGCGGGGGACCGTCGGACCGGACGGTTCAGAGACTGAGGTTCATCAGGATGTCGTCACGGTCGTCGCCGGGGGCCACGCGAAGAGCGCCTGGCCATCGGCCCACTTCCGTCCATCCCAGGCTCCGGTAGAAGTGCTCGAGCCCGAGTCCCCCTCGCGCACTGAGCTGCAACTGCTCCAGCTTCATGTCCTCTGCGGCGATCTCTCGGATGCGGGCCATGAGGCCGGTGCCGATTCCTCGTCGGCCGAAGTGCGGGTGGGTCTGGACGTGGTTGACCACCCCGCAGTGTGCGATCAGGGGATGAGGGTTCCGGTGAATGATCAGCCAGCCCGCGAGTGTTCCGTCGACGGTCGCGACGAGCAGTCGGCTGCGCTCCGGATCGAGTCCGGAGATGAGCCGTTCCGCCGCCGGGCCGACGTCCCGCACGCTGACGGGAGGCAGGGGGATTCCGGGTGCGATCACCGCGCCGCCCGCGTTGATGACGGCTGTCCAGCAGTCGACCAGCTGTCTCCTCAGGTCTGGGGTGATCTCGTGTGGCCGGGTGATTTGCAGGAACTCGGGGGAGTCGGGCACCGTCATGGCGATCACGTTTTCATACCTGGACGAAAAGCTCCTGAGCACCGAGCCCTCGTCGGGCGCAGGCCGGCCGAAGGGCTGCGGGACGGTGGCATATACCTCCCGTCGCGGGGCACTTGAAGGCCTGCCTGACGTGCTCGGTGGTGAGCCGTGGCGTCAGAGCCTGGATGCAGTCAGTTCCTCGCAGCGCGGTCGGCTGCCCTGCGAGAGGGGCTTTGAGGGAGAGGTATCGTGATCATTCCTGCGGAGAAGGAACTGCGTGCTGTGCTGGCCCGGTTCGCTCAGGCGCGTGGCGAGCATGACGTGCGCCCCACCGACCGCACCAGCCGGGATCTTGATGACGCCACGTACACGCTGTGCGTGATGACCGGAGCCCGCACCGCTGACGAGGCTCTGCTCGCGGCCGATGCACTGCTGGAGCAGTACAGCGCGAGCCGTGTGAGCACATCCCAAGAGGATGAGACGCTGGCTGCGTAAGACTGATCAACCTGTGCCCTCCGCTGCGTCAGGGCAGATCACTCTCTCAAGAGTGTGGCTGCAGCCAATGACGCGCGGCGGCCAGCGTCACCTCGATGTCGTCGCTCCAAGAACAGACTTCCAGCCACGACAGGTAGCCGCCCTGCATGAAAGCCAGGACCTCGCCGGGGCACTCACCGGCCTCGGTGACGAGCTGCGCTTCGGCAGCCACGACAGTGCCAGGACTGGTGGGCGCGGGCTCGACGTCGCTGGTGTCGAGTTCGAAGTAGGCCGTACCGCACCCGCACGTGCAGCGCGCTCGCACGCTGAGGTGCGGAACCTGCCGTCGAAGCGCGGTATGAACCGGGTTGTCCTTGTTCAGAATTGCCGCAAGCACGTCGGCCACGTCGGCAGGCAGGCTCTCGGTCATCCCGTCACCGTATCTGCCAGGGGTTGTGGCTCAGACCGTGCTCGGCGTGTGCGGCAGGACCACCCTGATCGTGGACTGATCCCATGCCCCGCGCGATGGCCGGATCAGGCGGCGCACGATCGGCGGAACGACGCGGAACCGATGCGCTTGGTCGGCCCGTCGTGGGGCCGTCCGTGTGCGGCGATCGGTGTCGGTGGCGGGAACTAAGCTCCCGTCCATGAGTGAGGCAGACAGAGGCGCCGGGAGACGAGTCGTCGACGGCCGTTTCGAGTTGGAGTCCCGCCTCGGTGGCGGCGGGATGGGGACGGTCTGGCGGGCCAGGGACCTGGTGCTGCACCGGTTGGTGGCGGTCAAAGAGGTCCGCCCGCCCGACCGGGACCTGGCCGAATACGATCCCGAAGGCGCGCGGATGCTGCGCGAACGCGTGCTGCGCGAGGCCAGGGCCCTGGCGCGGATCGACCATCCGAACGTCGTCACCATCCACCACGTGGTCGACGGCGGCGACGGCACGTACCCGTGGATCGTCATGGAACTGGTCAGCGGTGGCTCGCTGGCCGACCGGCTGGCCCAGGGACCGATGCCGCCCATCGAGGCGGCCCGGATGGGAAGGGGAGTGCTGGCCGCGCTCGTCGCTGCGCACGACACCGGTGTCCAGCATCGGGACGTCAAGCCTGCCAACGTTCTGCTGCGGCCCGACGGGCGTCCCGTCCTCACTGACTTCGGCATCGCCGCGATCCGTGAGATGACCAGCCTCACGGCCACCGGGTCCATGATCGGTACGCCCGACTTCATGGCGCCGGAGCGCATCTCGGGGCATGAGGGCGGATCCGCCTCCGACCTCTGGTCGCTGGCGATGATGCTGTACACGGCCGTGGAGGGTCACCACCCCATGCGCCGGGGCACCACCTTGGCCACCCTCGCCGCGGTCCTCTACGACGACGTGCCGTCGCCGGTGCGAGCCGGTGCCCTGCAGGACGCCCTGACGAGGGTGCTCGTGCGGGACCCGTCGGCGCGGCCGTCCGCCGCTGTGCTGGACCGCATGCTGGCCCAGGTCGAGTCGGGGCCGGCCGGCCCGGCTGCCTCGCGCGAGGAGCCCACCTCCTACCCGCTGAACCCGCCGTCGGCCTCGGCGATGCCGGTTGCCGGCGCCGGCACGGCCGTTCCTGCGCACACGGGCGCCCTCGCCGGCTTCGGGCCGCCGCCGATTTACCCCTACCAGGGACAGGCCATGCCCCAGCCGGTGACCGCGCCTGTCCGGGCCGAACGCCGACGCACCTCCGGCTCGACTGTCCTGCTGAGCCTTTCGGCGACCTCGCTCGCCGGAACCGTGGCCCTGCTGTGGTGGCTGCTGCCCTTCGGAGGCGACTCAGGTGAACCGGATGCGGGTGCCTCCCCTTCCCGGTCAGCTCCACAGGCGACCGCTGCACCTACCGCCGCGTCCCCAGCCGCGCAGGAGTCGCAGGAGTCGCAGGAGTCGGAGACCACCGACCTGCTGACGCCGGGCGGCATTCGCACCGCCATCGCAGCGTTCAAGGAGGAGACCGGCCGGGACATGTTCGGCGACTTCACCGTCTACCCGGAGTACGTGTCGGCCCGGCTGATGGTCAACGGAAGCACCAGCAAGTTCGACTCCTACACCTACCGTGCCGAAGGGGGTGTCGAGAAAGGCATCATCTCGGGCACGCTGTCCGGCTCCGAATCGCCGGTCAGTCTCGACGGCTTCAACTGGGACAAGGTGCCGGCGCTCCTCAAAGAGGCGGAAAAGAAGCTCAACGTCGACGATCCGGAGTCCCGCTACCTGGTGGTGAAAAAGCCCGACGACGTCTTCGACACCCCGGCCGGAATGGCCATCTACCTGTCGGACAAGTACAACGGGGGCGGCTATCTGCAGACCGACACCGAGGGCAAGATCACCAGGGTGCTTCCCGCAGCGGACTGACCTGTTCTGCTGCACGCTCCGCGTCCGGGCTGAGTCGGGTTTTCGCTTTGGCAGGCGGCCCGCCGCCCCCTGCACGCCCGGCCGGTGATCGACCGCAGCCACCGTGCCCAGACCATTGGACGGGCCGGGGTCGGGCCCGGTGACGAAGCCGTCGAGGGAGACCGAGATGTCAGCGATGATTCGAGTCATGCCAGGGCAGACCTGATCCGCCGCCCGAACTCATCGCTCCAGTTCCCATGACAGCCCTCATGAGTGCGCCGCCTCGGGGGGACACGATGGCGAGTCGGAGCGTAGGGAGACCGGCGGTTTCTGGGCCGACCCGGGCGGGACGCTCACCGCGGAGCCCTACGTCGCGCCGGTGCGGGTGACCGGGGGCGGCACCTGGCGGGACATCGACACCACCTCTCCGACCCCGACCCCGCCCCCGACCTCGCCCCCGACCCCGCCCCCGACGCCGACGCCGACGCCGACGCCAGGCTTCAGGAGATAGTCTGCGGACGGAGTGAGTGTGCAGGCCGGGGCCGGGTGATGGCTCCGGCCTTCGTCTTGTCGGCTCGGCGTCGTCCCTCCGCCGGGGCTCGGCTATTGACGATCGTAGCGTCAGAGTTGATGATTCCATCATTACGGCAATGTTGCTTGGAGGCACCGTGTCCCAGACTCACGTCGACGACGACGTCAAAACAGCTCACCAGGACCTCCACAGCGAGCAGGGCGCCCTGCGTGACGAGCACTCCGGGCGCTCCCGCAACCGCTCATCAAGGTGGCCGACCTGGCCTGGCTGGAGTTCGAGAAGCCCCACCTCGACCGCGCCGAGGTCTTCGCCCATGACTTCGGTTTCGGAATCGCCGCCCGCGGTGAGCAGGCTCTGTGGCTGCGGCAGTCGCAGGAGCGCCGAGGCATGAGAACAGCACAGGTCATCACCGCTGTCGTACTGGCCCTGGTCTTCCTGCCACTGGGAGTGGCGAAGATCGCCGCTCTACCGGTCATGCGGCAGGCGGCAGCCCACGTCGGCATGTCACCGGGCCGCTACCGCGTCGTCGGCGCGCTGGAGTTCACCGCGGCCGCCGGACTGCTGGCGGGCCTGGTCTGGGGTCCCCTCGGCGCGACCGCTGCGGTGGGACTCGCTCTGCTGATGGTGGCGGCGGCCGTGGTTCATCTGCGTCGCGGCGACCCGCCCGCACGGGCGTTGCCCGCCGTCGTACTGGCCCTGGTGGCAGTGGCGTACGCCGGTCTGTCGGTTGCCGCTTGACCTCGGCGCCCCGGCGCCCGAAAGGCCACCCCGCCGAAGTAGAGCGGGGTGGCCCGAGGCCCCTCCAGAGCCAGGCAGGTGGCGGGAGGCGCCGTGGTGCTCGCGCGGCTCGACCCTGTCGAGACGGTGGCGGATGCCGCGTAGGGAAAGGCGGCGCGGCGTGGCGCAAGCGCAGGAGGGAACCCAGCGGGCCGCAAGGCGTTCGTCAGTCGTTACCTGCATCCGGCTCCGCTCCGGCTCCGGCTCCGGCGCCGCAACGGCCGCAGGAGGCCCCCGCTGGTGCGCTTGATCGGCGACGGGGTTCGCCACCTGGGCGTTCAGCGGTCCACGCGCGGGTCACAGGCGGAGGACGATCAGGGCGATGTCGTCGCGGGCGCCGCTGCTGACGCCCAGGTGCGCGAGCAAGGCGTCGGCGAGACGTTCGGGGTTGTGGCGGGCATGGCGGGCGAGCGCGTCGGTGAGGCGTCGCAGACCGGCATCGATGTCCTCGCCGCGGCGTTCGATGAGGCCGTCGGTGTAGAGCACGAAGGTGTCGCCAGGGGTGTAGGGCAGGTCGGCCTGGAGGCGGGGGACGGGTTCGGGGCGTGCCCCCAGCGGAGGGTCGGTGGCCCGGTCGAGAAGATCGCAGGTGCCGTCCGGGTGGAGCAGGACGGGGGGTGGGTGGCCGGCGCAGCTGTACATGATGCGGCGAGCGCGGGTGTCGACGACGGCCTGGACGACGGTGGTGGCCAGCGCGCCCTCCACGTAGCGGGCATACAGGCCCAGGACGTCCAGGGCTCTCGCGGGCCCTTCCACGGCTCGGATGACGGCGGACAACGCGCTGCGGAGCATGCCCATGACGGCGGCGGCCTCCAGGCCGTGGCCGACGACGTCCCCGACCGCGACGGCGAATCTGTTCTCGGGCAGGTCGACCACCTCGTACCAGTCGCCGCACACGTTGAGTGACCCGGCGGCGGGCAAGTAGCGCACCGCGGTGTCCCGGTGCCGGGCCAGATGGGGCGAGTGGAGCATGGCCTCCTGCAAGGTGACGGCGACCTGGCGTTCCCGGGCGTGGGCTTGGCGCAGTTCCTCGTTCAGTCGATGGAGCTCGCGCGCCCGCGCGTACAGTTCGACCTCCATCGCCTCCACGTCGCTGAGCGCCCCGCCTCCTCGCGGGCGAGGGTGGGAGAGGATGAACGAGGTCACGTCCTCCCCCCGGTGGATGATCCACTTCACCTGCCCGTCAGGCCCGAGCACCGGTGTGTTGATCGCGGACCACCACCGCTCCTCGAACACGCCGGGCCGGTCGGCCACAGGAATGTCGTACTTCATCGGCGCCATCGTGTCCGGCTCCTTCGAGCGCAGGACGCGGTGCAGGGAGGCGTGCAGGTTGCGTACCCCGTCAGCGTCCGGGTCCGCCGGATTGTCGGGGAAGGCATCGAAGAGGTACCGCCCGATCAGATCCTCCGGGGTACGGCCCGTCACCCGACAGGCCGCCGCATTGACGTCGGCGAGCACCAGGTCGGGGCCCAGCACCATGCAAGGGCTGGGGGTGACCGTGAACAGCGCCTGGTAGTCGATGCCCGGCCTCGCCACACGCAGCGGCCGTCCATCCTCATCAGGGCTGCTCTCGTCCCTCACCCTTACGTTCTACCGTTCGTCGGCGCCCTCGGCACCTGGGCACATGGCCTGCCCTCGGCCCCGCTGAGGCCGGCAGTGGAGGACCGGCCTTGTCGTCCCCTCCACCTGATCGCAGAGCGGTTCCCGCCCTGCACCGGCCCTACGTCGCCCGCCTGATGGTCATCTGCCGCACGAAGCCGCTCGGCTTTCACCCACCACCAGACGCGCCCCCTGCTCCAGGTCACCAAAACGCCACGACCCGGGCGGGAAAGTGGTGAGCGGATTCGGGGCGTCGAACAGGCCGCACACTCTGTTCGAGGTGGATATTGCGCCGGCACCCCTCCGATCGTTCGGAGGGGTTTCCTTTACCCGGGGGTATCGCGGCTATCCCCTATCGGGTCCAATGGTAGGGAGTTGGGCCCTTCGCGCACGCACCGGTCAGAAGAGGCACGCAATGGATCCATGGCTGATCTGGTTGATCATCGCAGCCGTGCTGGCTGCGGCGGAGATCTTCACCCTTACCGCTGCGCTCGGAATGCTGAGTGCGGCCGCATTGGTCACTGCGGGGTCCGCGGCGGTCGGCCTGCCGCTGCCCTTGCAGTTCTTGGTGTTCACCGTCGTCGCTACCGTCACCGTGCTGTTCGTGCGCCCCATCGCGCTGCGTCACGTCCTCCAGCCTCAAACGGAGCGGTTCGGCGTGGACGCACTGGTCGGCAGGGCTGCGTATGTCGTCTCGGAGGTGACGGGCCTGGGCGGCAGGGTCCGTATCGACGGCGACGAGTGGACGGCCCGCGCCTACGACGAGACGCTGGTGATTCCTCCTGGAAAGACCGTCGACGTCATGGAGATCAGCGGCGCCACCGCGATCGTCTACCCCCGGGACTGAAAACATGGAAATCTCGGCGTTCCTCATTGCCGGCCTGATCGTCGCGCTGATCGCGGTTTTCACCGTGGTGCGGGCGGTCCGTATCGTGCCCCAGGCACGTGCTCGTAATGTCGAGCGGCTCGGCCGCTACCACCGGACCCTGACTCCCGGCCTCAGCCTCGTGATCCCTTACATCGACCGAGTTCATCCAGTGATCGATCTGCGCGAACAGGTGGTTTCCTTCAAGCCGCAGCCGGTTATCACCGAGGACAATCTGGTTGTCGAGATCGACACCGTGCTGTACTTCCAGGTCACCGACCCGCGAGCGGCTTTCTACGAGATCGCGAATTTCCTTCAGGGGGTCGAGCAGCTCACCGTCACGACCTTGCGCAACGTCGTGGGATCCATGGACCTGGAAAAGACGCTCACCTCACGGGACACCATCAACAGCCAGCTCCGTGGCGTGCTGGACGAGGCCACCGGAAAGTGGGGGCTGAGGGTCAACCGGGTGGAGATCAAGGCCATCGACCCTCCTCAGTCCATCAAAGACGCGATGCAGAAGCAGATGCGAGCCGAGCGGGACAAGAGGGCCGCGATTCTCGGCGCCGAGGGCCAGCGCCAGTCGCAGATCCTCACCGCCGAAGGCGACAAACAGGCCGCTGTCCTGCGCGCGGAGGGCAACCGTACCGCTGCGATCCTCCAGGCCGAGGGCCAGTCACGGGCCATCGACGAGGTGTTCCAGGCCGTACATCGCAACGACCCCGACCCCAAGCTGCTCGCCTACCAGTACCTCCAGACGCTGCCGCAGCTCGCGCAAGGCTCGGGCAACAACTTCTGGGTGATCCCGAGCGAGATCACCTCCGCCCTGCAGGGCGTGTCCCGCGCCTTCACCGAGGTGCTGCCCCAGTCGCCGGCCACCCGAGACAAGCCCCCGGACGACATGGTTGCCCAGGCCGCCAACGACAAGGCTCAGGCGGAAGAAGCGGCCGCCGCGGCCCTCGCCGACGCAGCCAGGGTGGAGGGTGTCACTCCCGATGCCCTCCCGTCTCACCCGCCTCGCTGACGGCGGCGGGTGGCGTCTGTGCCTGCGCGGCTCTCACCCGGGAAGGGTGCGCAGGCAGACGCTGATCGACTCTGACGTGGCTGACCCGAGCGAGGCCGCGGATCTACGCCGCGCGAGGGCGACCTATGGCAGTTCTCGGCCGCGCCGTGGAAGGAACGCCTCTTCAGGAACCGGAGGCGGCCAGTGTTCTCAGGACGGTGCGATCGCCCGAGTCGGCATGCGCGGAAGAGGTCATGCGGCGGGCAGCGGTGCCGGTTCGGCGGAGTCCTTCCACCATACGAAGACCTCGGTGCTCGGTTGGCGTTCGGAGAACCGGCCCGACGGCGAGGTCTCTCGCAGGAGTCGACGCAGGTCTGCCTCGAAGTCGGCGCGGCGAGGGCCGAACAGGGGCAGGGCCGAGAATGACATCGAGAACACCCCGGCGACGACGTCGTCAGCTGTGCGTTCCAGAGGCCGGCCGCCGGGAACGACATGGGCCGGAGAATCCCGCCCGGGCGAACACCGCGGCCTCACCGCCCGGTGTCCCCTGGGGCAGCACGCCCCGGCCGGCTCGCCGGACCGCCCCGAGGTAGTGCCGGACCAGCTCCTCGATCGCCGCGGAGGGCTCCGCTGGATACGGCAGACCGTCGACGCTTCGAGTCTCCGTTTTCACGTCAGCGATGTGCACCAGCGCCCCGCCAGGCTGGAGCATGTCCTTGGTGTTTGCCGCCACCAGGTCGCGATCCATCCAGTGGAAGGACTGGGCGAAGGTCGCGACGGTGAACTTCCCCAGCCCTGCGGGCATGTCCTCGGCGCGGGCCTGGACCCACTGCGCCTTCCCCGTCACTTTGCGCTCCGCGGCCCCACGCCGGGCTTCGTCGATCATCCCCCTGTCCGGGTCCACTCCGACGACCTAGTTGAACAGGTGGGCCAAACTCAGAGCGGCAGCGAATCCGCCCCCGTCCGCTTCCGCGCCATGGTCAAGCGGTACTCAGGTAGCCGCCGTCCGCGAAGCCGTGGTCCCTGTGACGGCGTCCTTCTTCATGGACGACATGCACGTCTTGCAGCCGTTGCTCTCGGCCATCTGCCTCTCCCGACTGGTCGGCACGAGGCGAGGTTGGAGAAGCCTTCCGGATACTCCTGGCTCAACGGGCCATTGGGCTGCAGTCGATGCGGCCGGGCGATCGTCAGGCGTCGAGCACGCGGGCCTGGTAGCGGCGCCAGGCTGGGCGGGCGGTGAGACGCAGCAGCAGACGGATCGGCGCAGGCGCCTTGGCTAGTTGCTGCCCGATGATCTCCGGGTCACCGACCTCCATGAACAGGCCGAAGACCATGGGAACTTTCGGCAGCGAGAGCGCTTGGAGGTTGTGCTCGGTGACGGCGTCCCACTCGGGCTGGGTGACGGTGCTTGCGGCGACCGGCAGGAGGTGCTTCTCCTCGTCCTGCAGATGCTCCTCCAGGAGGACGAGGAGGTGCTCGACGTGGTCGGCCAGCCGGCTGCTGGCCGCGCTGGTGGGGCTGACTCGCCAGCACGGAATCAGGGCGGTGACCTCGTCGAGCATCCCGTGCACCGCCTCGTGCTGGGACTGCATCAGGTGCACCAGGGGAGCCAGTTCCCCGGGCACACGCTGCAGCAGCACCGGCCACAGCAACACGTCCTCGCCCTCGTGGTGGTGGACGAGCATGTCGAGCATCAGTTCCAGGTGGTCGGCGACCACGCCGGCTCGCTTACGGTCACCGTCGTTGACCGCGCTCACCAGTGATGCGCTGGAACTCAGGGCACGGCGGAACGCGTTATGTGCCATGACCATGTCGCGAACGTCGGTCAGTCCGGGGCCGTGCAGGGCGTCACCGGGCGTGGCGTTCGTGGTCATCATTCGTCTCCTTGGCCGGGTTGTGCTGCCCGGGACGCCCGTCCGATGCCACGCCCCCAACGTGCCCGAGGGGAGGATTTCGCTGTGCGCGCTGTGCGCCCCGGTCGTGCTCTGCGAGGTCGCTGGGCAGGGGGCGGTGTCAGCCGGGCAGCCGGTTGAGTTTGCGGATCTGCGCGTCGAAGAGGCCGGCGGGGACGAGGCGGCGCGCTGTGCTGACGCGTGAGGCGAGGGGGCCGGCGGTGTAGCGCAGTTTCGGCTTCGGGTCGGTGGCTGCCGTGACGATGACCTTGGCGACGACGGCGGGGTCGTCGCCCTTCTTCATCGCCGCTGCGATGACCTCGTCGAAGATGCGCCGCCGCTCCGCGTACAGGGGCAGCGGGGTGTCGGGCTGCGCGGCGTTGGCCTCGAAGCTGGTCTTGGTGTAGGCGGGCTGGACGAGGAGGACCCGGATGCCCTGCTCGCGGACCTCGTGGTCCAAGGACTCGGAGTAGCCCTCGACAGCGTGCTTCGCCGCCACATAGAGGGCCATGAACGGCTGGGGGGTGATCCCGAGGACGGAGGAGAGGTTGATGACGCGTCCGCCTCCCTGCGCCCGCATGTGCGGCAGGACGGCCTTGGTCATGCGGAGGAGGCCGAAGAAGTTGATGTCGAAGATGCTCTCGGCGCGGGCAATGGAGTTCTCCTCGGCGGCACCGGCTGAGCCGATGCCGGCATTGTTGACGAGGACGTCGATCCTCCCGAACCGTTCGATCACCTGCTCGACCACGGCGGCGGCGGAGTCGTCGCTGGCCACGTCGAGGTCGAGATACGTCACGCCGGAGGGCGGGGTGAGTCCCGAGGTCTTCCGGCCGGTGCCGATCACCTCGAAGCCCGCTGCGACGAGGGCGCCGGCTGTTGTCTTGCCGATACCCGATGACGCTCCCGTCACGAGTGCCACCGGCCGGGTTGTCGCCATCACAGGCTCCTTGAGCTAACTGGATTACGGTCATTTAGCTTACGTTCATAATGTTATCGGGGCGGGTGGCGGATGGCAAGTAGGTCACCTCCGGCGATCGGAGAGCCATGTGATGCGGTAGGGGAGAGGACCAGGTTCGACGGCCGCCGCCACAGTGAATCGGGCCTCCTGGCGGCTCCAGGCGCGTCGGGTGGTGCGGCGCATCCTGATCGGCGCGCCGAGCTCGATGCGGCGCTCGCCGACCTCGCGACGCAGGCGAAGCGGCGAAGGCGCCTTGGCGTGTGCGGTGACCTCCGGGTCACGGACCTCCACCACCAGGCCGAGCCCGCCGCGCCGACGGGGGCGACACGCCACTGCGGAGGCAGACAACTCACTGAACCCGTGCCTCGTTCGGGGCCGAGGCCGCAGCTTGTTCCCCGTCAGTCCGTCAGTGGGCTCGCAGCACATCGAGTGCCATGAGAGCCGCGTGGAGTTCGGTGC
This sequence comes from Streptomyces sp. NPDC033131, assembly GCF_055578365.1. Taxonomy (NCBI): domain Bacteria; kingdom Bacillati; phylum Actinomycetota; class Actinomycetes; order Kitasatosporales; family Streptomycetaceae; genus Streptomyces; species Streptomyces sp. NPDC033131. Next base: position 57,341 of record NZ_JBVIPA010000039.1, on the reverse strand, counting down.
GCTGTTCGCCGGACTCCAGGTCGCGGTCGAGGAGACGCTCGATGGTGCGCAGGCGTTGGTACATGGTTTCGCGGGAGAGGCCGCCCCGGCGTGCGGCGGTGGTCTTGTTGCCGGCCGCTTCGAGGTAGTGGCGCAGGGTCGTCAGCAGGTCGGTGCCGTGCTGGGTGTCGTGATCGATGAGTCGCCCGAGCTGCTGTTCGGCGTACTCCTGGATCCGGGTGTCCTCCCGGAGGGCGTACAGCAGGCGGTGCAGGCCGATGTCGGACAGCTCGTGGAAGGACCGGTCCGGGGGGAGGGGCTGGCCGGGTGGGGTGGCCTCGGCGACGCGGGCCGCCTCGCGGAACGAGCGGGCGGTGTCGGAGAGGTCCGTGATCTCCGAGCCGACGCTCACCACGGCTTGCGGGGCCAGGCTGAGGGCGGTGGTGCAGAGTCGTTCGACGATGGGGCGCCAGGGCTGGGAGGGACGCAGAGCCAGCAGGATGCCGAGACGGTCGGGGGCCAGCTCACCGACGAGGGCCGAGACGCCGGCCGTCCGGAGCTCCTGGAACAGGCGGGTCTCGGGTTCGGTTCCCCCGCTGCCTGCGCGGAGGTCCACCAGGGTCGCGACGAACCGGCTGTGGTCGGTCGGCAGTCCCAGCGCGGCGCAGCGGGCGCGGGCGTCCTCGGCGGAGCGGTGGCGCTGGTCGACCAGGTCGCGCAGGGCGTTTCGGTGTGCGGTGCGTTCCCAGGGGGTGGAATGGATGAGGCGGGCGACGGTCAGTGCCATCGCGGTCCTCTCCAGCACGGTGATGTCCTCCGGCCCGAAGGCGGGGCCGTCGGTGCGGGCCGGAAGCATGACCACACGGCCCCAGCGCTCGCCCTGGTACTCGACGGGAGCGGTGAGCCAGCCCGCCCGCCCGCGGGTGGCCGTGTGGTCGTCGGTCCCGGTGGCTCTGGAGCGCTGTTCCCAACCGGTGAGCGCCTCCTCCACCGTGCCTCCGGACGGTTCGCAGATCAGTGCCTGGTGCACCAGGTTCTCCAGGACGACCGTGCGGCCGCACATCTCCGCCGCCGCACGCACCACGTCCTCCGGGCCGGCACCGCGCAGGGTCAGGGCGGTGAACACCTCGTGGATGCGCTGGGTGCGGCGCATCACGTCCGCCTGGTTGCCGAGCAGGAGGGCGTGCACGACCTGGGTGACCTCCAGGAAGTTGACGTCCTTGGCGAGCGTGACGAGGGGAAGGCCGCGCAGGCGGCAGGCGTCCACGAGTGCGTCCGGCGGGCGGTGATAGCGACGTACGAGTTCGATGACCAGCGCCGCGGCCCCGACGTCGGCGAGTTCGTCGACGTACCGGCGCACGCCGGCCACGTCGTCCGGGAGCGGCATTCCGGTGGTCAGGACGAGTTCGCCGCCCTTGAGGAAGGACGCGGGGTCGGTCAGTTCGGTGATGTGGACCCACCCGACGGGCCGCTCCAGGTGGGGCACGCCGGTGACGACCTGGGGCTGTCCGGCGGCCAGGACGGGAAGGGCCAGGACGTCGGCGACGGTGAGTGCGCGCGTGGGTCCATGGCCGGCCGGATGGCTGTCGTTCACGGTGTCTCCATGGGGTCCCCTGCCCGGGCACGGCTCCGTGCCCGGGAGTGTCCGGTCACTGTGACAAGCGTGGCTGACCTGCGCAAGAGCGGTCTATGAGCAGTCGGAACCCGCCCTGCCCCCGATGAGCACTCCACACAGCCCTCGGAGGGACTGACACAACGTCCGGATGTCGCGGCCCGACCGGACACATCGCACGTTGGCACCCCCCTGGTCCGTGGAGATGCTCGGGATACCGCAGCAGACCGAACATCGAGGCCGGGAGACGAACATGACCGCACTGTCGCCGCACCTTCGCCAGGCCACGCCCGTGGTGGCGGTCCGGGGCGAGGGCGTTCACCTCTACGGCGAGGACGGCCGCCGCTACCTCGACTTCACCGCCGGCATCGGCGTCACCAGTACCGGGCACTGCCACCCGAAGGTCGTGGCGGCGGCGCAGGAGCAGGTGGGCACGCTGGTGCACGGCCAGTACACGACCGTCATGCACCGGCCGCTGCGGCAGCTCGTCGAGAAGCTGGGCGAAGTGCTGCCGGCCGGGCTGGACAGCCTGTTCTTCACCAACTCCGGCAGCGAGGCCGTCGAGTCCGCGCTGCGGCTGGCACGTCAGGCCACCGGCCGTCCCAACGTCATCGTCTGCCACGGCGGCTTCCACGGCCGTACGGTGGCCGCCGCCTCCATGACGACGTCCGGCACCCGCTTCCGGTCCGGCTTCTCCCCGCTGATGAGCGGCGTGGTCGTCACCCCCTTCCCGTCGGCCTACCGCTACGGCTGGGACGAGGAGACCGCGACCCGCTTCGCTCTGAAGGAGCTCGACTACACCCTGCAGACGATCTCGTCGCCCGCCGACACGGCCGCGATCATCGTCGAGCCGGTGCTCGGCGAGGGCGGCTACGTCCCCGCCACCCGGACGTTCATGCAAGGCCTGCGGGAGCGGGCCGACCGGCACGGCTTCCTCCTCATCCTCGACGAGGTGCAGACCGGCGTCGGCCGCACCGGCCGCTTCTGGGGCCACGACCACTTCGGCGTCACCCCCGACATCCTCGTCACCGCCAAGGGCCTGGCCAGCGGCTTCCCACTGTCCGGCATCGCCGCCTCCGAGGAGCTGATGGCCAGGGCGTGGCCGGGCTCGCAGGGCGGCACGTACGGCGCCAACGCGGTGGCCTGCGCGGCGGCCGTCGCCACCCTCGACGTCGTACGCGACGAGAAGCTCGTCGAGAACGCCGAGGCGATGGGGGCGCGCCTGCGCCAGGGCCTTGAGGCGGTGGCCGACCGCACGCCGGGCATCGGCGACGTACGGGGCCTCGGGCTGATGCTGGCCTCCGAGTTCGTCACCGAGGACGGCAGCCCCGACCCCGACACCGCCGCCCGCGTACAGCGCGCCGCGATCGACGAGGGCCTGCTCCTGCTGCTGTGCGGGGCCTGGAACCAGGTCGTACGGATGATCCCGGCGCTGGTCATCGACGAGACGGCGGTGGACGAGGGCCTTCGGTCGTGGGCGGCCGCGGTCGAGGCCGGCACATCGGGAGCGGCACGGCCATGACGGACACCGCCACGCCACTGGAGCCGCTGGTCGCGCGGCTCACCGAGACCGCTCCCGGCCTGCGGGTGGAGACGGGCGCGGGCTCCACCGGTCCCTACGCCTGCGACGCCTCCAACTACCGTGTTCCGCCGCGGGCCGTGGTCTTCCCCCGCGACGCCGACGACGTGGTCGCGGTGCTGCGGGCCTGCCGGGAGGCGGGCGTCCCGGTCACCGCGCGCGGCGGCGGCACCAGCATGGCGGGCAACGCGGTCGGACCGGGTGTCGTCCTGGACTTCTCCCGGTACATGAACCGGATCCTGGACATCGAACCGGTGGCGGGCACCGCACGTGTCGAGGCCGGCGTGATCCTGGACGCGCTGCGCGGCGCGACCGCCCCGCACGGGCTCACCTTCGGCCCCGACCCCTCCTCGCACAGCCGCTGCACCCTCGGCGGCATGATCGGCAACGACGCGTGCGGCAACCGGTCGGTGCGGCACGGGCGTACCAGTACGCACATCGAGGCGCTGGAGATCGTGACGGCCGACGGCGTGCGAGCCGTCGCCGACCGCACCGGCCTGCACGCCGTCGACCCGGACGACCCGGACGCCGTGCAGCGCGTCGCGCGTCTGGAAGCGGACGTGCGGCGCCTGATCGACGCCAGCCTGGCGCCGATCCGCACCGAGCTGGGCCGCGTCCCCCGTCAGGTCTCCGGCTACCAGCTGCACCACCTGCTGCCCGAACACGGCTTCGACATGGCCCGTGCCCTGGTGGGCACCGAAGGCTCCTGTGCGGTCGTCACCGCCGCGACGGTCCGCCTGGTGGCGACCGCACAGGCCTCCACACTCCTCACGCTCGGCTACGACGACGTGGTCGACGCCGCCGAGGACGTCCCCGAGATCCTGCGCTGGAACCCCACCGCCGTGGAGGGCATGGACGAGGCCATCGTCGCCACCATGCGCGCCCGCCGCGGCCCGGGCTCCGTGACCGGACTGCCCGAGGGGCGGGCCTGGCTGTACGTCGAACTCGACGGCGACGAGCAGGCGGCGGTCGACGCCCGCGCCGCCGAACTGCTCGACGTGCTCAAGGCCCAGGGCCGGATGACCGGAGGCCGGGTCGTTCAGAGCCCTGCCGAACGGCGTTCACTGTGGCGGGTCCGCGAGGACGGGGCCGGGCTCGCCGCCCGTCTGGTGGACGGCGGGGAGTCGTGGCCGGGCTGGGAGGACGCGGCGGTAGCGCCCGAGGACCTGGCCGCCTACCTGCGGGACTTCCGCAAGCTGCTGGCCTCCCACGGCCTGACCGGGGTGCTGTACGGCCACTTCGGCGCGGGCTGTGTCCACGTACGCATCGACTTCGACCTCGCCACGGACGCCGGCCGGGCCGCGACCCGCCGTTTCCTCGGTGAGGCGGCCGCGCTCGTGGTTTCGCACGGCGGCTCGCTGTCGGGCGAGCACGGGGACGGACGGGCGCGCGGCGAGCTGCTGGAGGTCATGTACAGCCATCGCATGATCCGGACGTTCGCCGCCTTCAAGGAGATCTTCGACCCCGAAGGGCTGCTGAACCCCGGCGTCATCGTGGCCCCGGCCCGCCTCGACGCCGACCTCGCGCTGCACACGCCCTCCGACGTGCTGCCCGTCGAGAGCCTCTTCTCCTTCCCGCACGACGAGGACGGTTTCGCGGGCGCGGTGCGCCGCTGCGTCGGCGTCGGCCGCTGCCGCAGCGACGCGGGCGGCGTGATGTGTCCCAGTTACCGGGCCACCGGGGAGGAGAGCGACTCCACGCGGGGCCGGGCCCGGCTGCTCCAGGAAATGGTGCGGGGCGACCTCGTCCAGGACGGCTGGCGCTCGACGGAGGTGCGCGACGCCCTCGATTTGTGCCTGTCCTGCAAGGCGTGCTCCAGCGACTGCCCGGTCGGCGTCGACATGGCCACGTACAAGGCGGAGTTCCTGCACCAGCACTACAAGGGCAGGATCCGGCCCCGCTCCCACTACTCGCTGGGCTGGCTGCCGCTGACCTCGGCCCTCGCCCAATTCGCCGCCCGCCCGGTCAACGCGCTGCTGCGCGGAGGGGTCGGCACACTGCTCGCCCGGCTCGGCGGCGTGACCACGAAGCGCCGGATCCCGGCCTTCGCCTCCCGGCACGCGCTTCGCCGGGCCCTGCTCAAGGCGAGGACCGGTGAGCCGGCCAAGGCCCTGCTCTTCGTCGACAGCTTCACCCGCGCCTTCCGCCCCGAGGTGGCGGGCGCCGCGAGCTGCGTGCTCGCCGATGCCGGCATCCCCTGCACGGCTCAGGACGGCCTGTGCTGCGGACTGACCTGGGTCAGCACCGGCCAGCTGTCCACCGCCCGCCGCGTCATGGCCCGTACGGTCGCCCACCTCGACAACGGCGACGACCGGCCCATCATCGTGGCCGAACCCAGCTGCGCCGCCGCCCTCAAGCGTGACGTGCCCGAACTGCTCGGCACCGACGCCGCCCAGCGCGTCGCGGCCCGCGTCCACACCTTCACCGGCGCCCTGACCGACCTGGCCGCGCCGGACTGGACCCCGCCGGAGGTGCCGGTCCAGGTCGTCCTGCAGACCCACTGCCACGAGTACGCCACCTTCAAGGGCAGCCAACCCCGCGACCTGCTGGGCCGCCTGGGTGTACGCAAGGTCGACGAGGCCGAGGGCTGCTGCGGACTCGCCGGGAACTTCGGCTTCGAGGAGCAGCACTACGACACCTCGATGGCCGTCGCCGACCTGGCTCTGAAGCCACGCCTCGACGGCATCGACGACAACATGCCGACGGTCGTGGTGGCCGACGGTTTCAGCTGCGCCACCCAGATCGACCACCTCGCCGGCGACCGGGGCATCCGGGCCCTGCACCTCGCGGAGCTGCTCGACCCCACCGCCGATCTACCAGGAGGAACCCCATGACCGACACACCCACGCAGTTGTTCATCGGCGGGACCTGGTCGGACGCCTCGGACGGCGCCACCATGCCCGTCGACGACCCCGCGACCGGTGAGATCCTCGCCCACGTCGCCGACGCCGGCGCCAAGGACGCCCAGCGCGCCGAGGAGGCCGCCGTCCAGGCGCAGGAGGAGTGGGCCCGTACGGCGCCCCGGGTGCGCAGCGAGATCCTGCGCCGGGCGTACGAGCTCGTCGTCGAGCGCACCGACGAGCTGGCCCACCTGATGACGGCCGAGATGGGCAAGCCGCTGGCCGAGGCCAGGGGAGAGGTGGCGTACGCGGCCGAGTTCTTCCGCTGGTTCTCCGAGGAGGCCGTCCGTATCGAGGGCGGCCACGGCGTCCTGCCCGACGGCCGCAACCGCATGCTGCTGTCCCGTCGCCCGGTCGGGCCCTGTCTGCTGATCACCCCGTGGAACTTCCCGCTGGCCATGGGCACCCGCAAGATCGGCCCGGCGATCGCCGCCGGCTGCACGATGATCCTCAAGCCTGCCCCGCAGACCCCTCTGTCCAGCCTGGCTCTCGCCGCGATCCTCAAGGAGGCCGGGCTGCCGGACGGCGTGCTCAACGTCGTCACCACCTCCCGTGCGGGGGAGGTGTGCGAACCGCTCCTGCGCGGTGGGCGGATTCGCAAGCTCTCCTTCACCGGCTCCACCGACGTCGGACGGCTGCTGCTCGCCCAGAGCGCGGAGGCGGTCGTGCGGACCTCGATGGAGCTGGGCGGGAACGCGCCGTTCATCGTCTTCGAGGACGCCGACCTGGACAAGGCGGTCGACGGCGCGATGGTCGCGAAGATGCGCAACATGGGCGAGGCCTGCACCGCCGCCAACCGCTTCTTCGTCCACAGCTCCGTGGCGGAGGAGTTCGGGCGGCGCCTGGCCGAGCGCATGGGCGCGCTGGTCGTGGGCCCCGGCACCCGGGACGGTGTCGACGTCGGCCCGCTGATCGACAGGGTCGGACGGGCCAAGGTCGAGGAACTGGTGGCCGACGCGGTGGAGCGCGGCGCCCGGGTGCTCGTCGGCGGCCGTACGCCCGAGGGGCCGGGCTGCTTCTACCCGCCGACCGTGCTCACGGACGTCGCCTCCGACAGCCGGCTGATGGACACGGAGATCTTCGGCCCGGTCGCGGCGATCCTCACCTTCGACGACGAGGACGAGGTGATCCGCCGGGCCAACGACACCCCCTGGGGTCTCGTCGGCTACGTCTTCACCGAGGGCCTGGACCGCGCCCTGCGCGTCAGCGAGCGTCTGGAGGTCGGCATGGTCGGCCTCAACACCGGCCTCGTCTCCAACCCGGCCGCCCCCTTCGGCGGCGTCAAGCAGTCCGGGCTGGGCCGCGAGGGCGGCCGGGTCGGGCTCGACGAGTTCCTGGAGTACCAGTACCTCGCGGTGCCTGTGCGATGACGGCGGTCCTGCCCTGACATACGCCTCCTCGCGCACCGCGCGGGCCACGTCATGCCCACGCCTACACCGACAAGTCGATGCCGTGGTTCCGCAAGCGGCTGATCAACGTCGGCAGCTTCATCATCGTCACCGAGCCGCTGGGGGAGCAGCGCGCCAAGGAGCTCATCCCCAACGGCCGCCTGCTGGTCGCGCACAAGAACGTCGGCCACTACGTCCGCCTCACCCCCGACAACCGCCTCGCCTTCGGCGGCCGGGCCCGCTTCGCCCCCTCCAATCCGGCCTCCGACATCAAGAGCGGCGACATCCTCAAGCGGGAGATGACGGAGATCTTCCCGCAGCTGGCCGGGACGCGGATCGACTACGTCTGGGGCGGCATGGTCGGCTTCTCCTGGGACCGTATCCCGCACGCGGGTGACGTCAACGGCCTGTACTACTCGATGGGTTACTGCGGTCACGGCGTCCAGATGGCCACCTACATGGGCCGCGCCGTCGCCGAGATGATGGACGGCAAGCCGGAGGCCAACCCCTTGCGCGGCCTCGGCTTCCCGAAGGTGCCCGTCCCCTTCTACAACGGCACCCCCTGGTTCCTGCCGTTCGGCGGCGCCTACTACAAGGCCAAGGACAAGCTGCTCTGAGCCGAGGGCGGTGCCGACGGCGTCGAAGCCGCGGGGACTTCCCAAGCAAGGGTCCTGGGACGTCTCCGCGGCTTTCCGGTCCGGCGGCATGTTGCCGCACCCACGTACGTCCACGCCTGAACCGCATCCAGGAAGGCCGGGAGGAGGAGCTCGGCCTGCTGGAGCCGAGGAAGGCCGCCGCGATCGTCGAGGCCTGTCGGGAGATCCGCGAGGGCAAGCTGCACGACGAGTTCGTCGTCGACGTCATCCAGGGCGGCGCCGACACCTCGACGAACATGAACGCCAACCAGGTCGTCGCCAACCGGGCGTTGGAGCTGCTGGGCCACGAAAAGGGCCACGACCAGTACGTGCCCTCCGACGAGGAACTCGTCCTGGAGAGAGGCCTGCTGCGCGCAGAACGGCTCGCCGCCCTGCTGCGCCCGGAGGCCGTCGCGGGCAGCGGTCAGGGCCTGGTCCGACAGAGGGGCGGTGCGCCAAGGCACCCCGAGGGCAGGCCGATGGTCTCGCCGTGATCGATGCGGACTCATCCGCGTCGCAGCGGGTCGGAGCGCTCCGCGGCCCGCCGACACAGTGCACCGAGCCTGCTGCCCGAGCCGTCGACGCCCTGCCCCGGCCGGCCGCTGGTCGCCACGAGCTGCGTGGCGGCGAACCCGGCCAAGCCGTGACAGCGCCCGGTGACTGTCTCCATCGTCAGGCCGGTCCGGCCAGGCGGTCACGCCCGGAGAGTGATCTGCCTCACACGCTGTCACAGCGATCGATGAGGCGGTGTCTTGTGTCCGAACCCTTGAAGCGGAGGAGACACCATGGCTGAGAACACCGATGTGGTCGTGATCGGCGGCGGGTACGCCGGCGTCATGGCGGCCAATCGACTGACGCAGCGCGAGGACGTGACGGTGACACTGATCAACCCGCGCCCGACCTTCGTTCATCGGGTCCGCCTGCACCAACTGGTGGGCGGGTCCCACGGCGCGGTCGTCGACTACCGGGAGGTCCTGGGCGAGCGCGTCCGACTGGTGGTCGACACCGTGGCACGGATCGACGCGGCCGGGCGCAGTGTGACGCTGGCGGCCGGGGGGACGGTCGGCTACGACTACCTGGTGTACGCGGTGGGCAGTGGCAGCGCCGATCCGGGGGTGCCCGGGGCGGCCGAGTTCGCCTACCCGATTGCCACCTTCGAGGAGGCGGGCCAGCTGCGGCCGGCCCTCGACGCCGCCCCCGCGACGGCCGCGGTGACAGTGGTTGGAGCCGGTCCGACCGGGATCGAGACCGCCGCCGAGCTGGCGGAGGCCGGCCGTGCAGTGACCCTGGTCTGCGGAGGGGTGCTCGGCCCGTACCTGCACCCTCGGGGCCGACGCTCGGTGGCCGGGCGGCTGGCCAAGCTCGGTGTGACGGTGCTCGACGGCCCCGAGACGAAGGTGACGGCGGTGACCCGCGACGCCGTGCGGCTCGCTGACGGCCGCGAGCTGCCGAGCCAGGTGACCATCTGGACCGCCGGATTCGGCGTGCCGGACCTGGCCGTGCGCAGCGGGCTGAGCACCGACGCCCTGGGCCGCCTGCTCACGGACGAGACCCTGACCAGCACGGACGACGCTCGCATCGTTGCGGCCGGGGACTCGGCGGCGCCGTCAGGCCTGCCGCTGCGGATGAGCTGCCAGGCAGCGATACCGCTGGGCGCGCGGGCCGCCGACACGGTGCTCAGCCGTATCGCGGGTGAGCAGCCCGCGACCCTCAACCAGACGTTCGCGGGCCAGTGCATCAGCCTAGGCCGAGGCGCCGGCATCTTCCAGTTCGCCCACCGGTATGACGTCGCGGTGTGGTTCCACATCGACGGCCGCCTGGGCGCCAGGATCAAGGAGTTCGTGTGCAAGAGCATCACCACGCACCTGGCCGACGAGGCAGGCAAGCCGGGTTCGTACCGGCTGCACCTCGTGTCAGGAGGTGCCAAGCGCCGGCAGTTGCTGCAGGCCGGGCTCGGCGAGGCGCCGGCCACCGCTGAACGGGCAGCCTAGGCAGGCACTCGCGGTGTCCCACTCTCGATCGCACCGGACAGATGAGTCAAGATCGAACGGCTGCCAACGGAAAGGACCTTGTTGTGGATGCACGTTTGAAGGCCTTGGGCACCCTGGGCCGGCCGCGAAGGAGAGAGGGCGGGAGATGAGCGATCACGCCGCTGACCCGGCGACCGAGACGTTCGTCGCCCACCGCAACCTGCTCTTCACCGTCGCCTACGAAATGCTCGGATCGGTCGCCGACGCCGAAGACGTCCTCCAGGAAACCTGGCTGCGATGGGTCAACGTCGACCTGGAGCAGGTGCGCGACCACCGCGCCTACCTGGTCCGGATCACGACCCGGCAGGCCCTCAACCGGCTGCGCACCATGACGCGCCGCAAGGAGGCGTACGTCGGACCCTGGCTGCCCGAGCCGCTGCTCACCGCACCGGACGTGGCCGAGGACGTGGAGCTCGCCGAGAGTGTGTCGATGGCGATGATGCTCGTCCTTGAGACGCTGTCGCCGACGGAGCGAGCCGTGTTCGTGCTGCGCGAGGCCTTCGATGTCGGCTACGAGGAGATCGCGGCCGCCGTCGACAAGAGCCCCGCGGCCGTCCGCCAGATCGCCCACCGCGCCCGCCGGCACGTCGACGCCCGCCGCCCTCGCAAGGTGGTCTCCCCGGGAGAGACCCGGGCGGCCCTGGAGTCGTTCCAGCGCGCGCTGGAAACCGGGGACCTTCAGGGCCTCCTCGACGTGCTCGCCCCCGAGGTCGTCTACATGGGCGACGGCGGCGGCGTCAAGCACGCTGCGCTGCGGCCGATCATCGGCGCCGACAAGGTGGCCCGCCTCATCGTCGGCGGAACCGGCAAGCCCGGAATCTCGCTCACGCTCGACCCCACCGTGGTCAACGGCCACCCGGCACTCCTCGTACACCTGGACGGCGAGATCGACGGCATCATCGCGATCCGGGTCGAGGACGCCCGCATCACGGGCCTCTACTTCGTCCGCAACCCGGAGAAGCTGTCCCGCGTCGACTCCGAGACCCCGCTCACCCTGCGATGAATCCAATGAGAGTCCTTCGAGACGACGTCGTTTGGATTTGACGACCGATCAGGAAGCAGTGGCGGTGGGAGATCGTCTCCGGCCAGTGGAAGTGGAGACCGGAGCGCCGCCGTGCTCGACCTGCGGGCTGTGGCCGCACCCGACCTGATCGGGCACAGGATGTCGGGTCCGTAAGGATGGGTGCTGCCTAGCGTGGTGATCGTAAAGAGGAAGGAGAGCGGGCGTGCTGGAGCGGCTCAACCAGACCATGGAGCACATCGATCGCCACCTCGACCAGCCCATCGACGTGGCCGAGTTGGCACGCATGGCGGCCACCTCGGAGTACCACCTGCGCCGGATGTTCTCCGCGCTCGCGGGAATGCCGCTGTCGGAGTACATCCGGCGCCGTCGGCTCACCGTCGCGGGTGCCGAGGTACTCGCCCGGCGCGAGTCGTTGCTGGAGATCGCGGTCCGCTACGGCTACGGCTCGGGCGAGACCTTCGCCCGGGCGTTTCGCGCCATGCACGGTGTCGGGCCGGGCGAGGCCCGGCGCAGCGGCACCGCGCTCGTCTCCCAGCCCCGGTTGTCCTTCCGTCTCACCGTCGAGGGGAGCAGTAGCATGCGCTATCGCGTAGTGGACAAGCCGGCCTTCACCGTCGTCGGCCTCAAGGCCAGGGTGCCTCTGGTGCACGCGGGGCCGAACCAGGCGATCATCGACTTCGTTCGCGGGATCGAACCGCAGGCCTCGGAGCGCCTGGAGAAGTTGTCGGACCAGGAGCCGCAGGGCATCGTCTCGGTCTGCGACGACCTGGACCCCAGCCGTGCCGAAGGGACCGAACTCGACTACTACCATGGGGTGATCACGTCAGCGTCCGCTCCGGAAGGCACGACCGTCCTGCCTGTCCCGGCCGGGACCTGGGCGGTCTTCACCACCTCCGGGCCGGCGCCGCAGGCCATCCAGGATCTGTGGCGGGACGTGTTCACGCAGTGGTTCCCGTCCAACCCGTATCGCAGCCGTCCCGGCCCCGAGATCCTGCGCACCCGCCTGTCACCGGACAAGACCGAAGCCGACGCCGAGCTGTGGCTTCCGGTGGAGCGAGAACGGGACTGAGGAAGGCGCAAAGCTCATAGGCGCCGAACGAACCCTGTGTGTGCTTCAGTTGGCCGGACATGCCAGCTGAAGCACACAGCCACACGCGTGCGACCGCTCAGGCTTGTTGGCGGTGCTTCACCGGAGTTGGCGAGCTGACGCTCAACGCCAAGCCGGCGGGTCTTCAGAGGCCGAGTTCGCTCAGGCTCGGGTGGTCGTCGGGGCGGCGTCCCTGTGGCCAGTGGAACTTCCGCTCCGATTCCCGGATCGGTAGATCGTTGATGCTGGCGTGTCTGGTTCGCATGAGGCCGTCCTCGTCGAACTCCCAGTTCTCATTCCCGTACGAGCGGAACCAGTTGCCGGCGTCGTCACGCCACTCGTAGGCGAACCGGACCGCAATCCGGTTGTCGGTGAAGCCCCACAGTTCCTTGACCAGCCGGTAGTCGAGCTCCCTGGCCCACTTGCGTCGCAGGAGGGCCACGATCTCGTCGCGCCCGGTGGCGAACTCGGCCCGGTTCCGCCAGCGTGAATCCTGCGTATAGGCAAGAGCCACCCGTTCGGGGTCTCTGGTGTTCCAGCCGTCCTCCGCCAGCCGGACCTTCTCGATGGCCGTCTCACGTGTGAACGGGGGAAGGGGTGGGCGACGAGTCATCAGTTCCTCTTCTCGGGCTTCCTGAGGGCGTAGGGGAAGGGGATCGGGCTGGTGATCCGGTCCTGTCACAGGCCCATTGCGATGGTGTCGAAGTAGGCGGCGAGGTCATTGGGCCGGGAGTACATCGGGCCATGGCCGGTGTCCCACTCCGCTGTGACCCGCGCTGCAGATCAGGCCCACTACTTCCCCCCATGCCGGATCGAACCGCACCCTCTCATGACCCGCCACTGGGACGCCTGCCGGTTTTCGGAGGGGCGCGCCGATCCGGCGGAGCGGGTCCCTTTTTTCTGTAAATATGGCCTTTTCAGGTGTAAGTCTGGACAGTAGGGGTATAAACGGCCGAAGCTGTGGCGTATGAATCGGTTCCGAAACCTCATATCCGACGACCTGCCGGACGGCGGGCTCACACCCCACTCATATGAATCCAGCGTGGTCGCCCGGTGAACTGGCTGAACTCAGAGGCGTTCGTCCTCTTCGGCCAGCACATCCTGTGGTCGGACATGGTCGGCAACATCCTCGGCCTGGTCGCCCTCGCCCTCGGCTGGCGCCGCTCCCTGTGGACCTGGCCCGTCCAGTTCCTGTCCGGCCTCGTCCTCTTCGGGGCCTTCTACGGCCACCTGACCGGCAGCGCCGGCAAGCAGGCCGTCGTCATGGCCGTCGCCGGGTACGGCTGGTGGCGGTGGAACCGCGACAAGGACCGGTCCGAGGACGGCCAGATCACCCCGCGGTTCGCCACCTGGCGCGAGCGTGCGGCGATGGTGGCCGCCGCCGCAGTCGGCACGGTCGCGGTGGCCCTCCTGTTCAAGGCCTACCCGACCCTGTCCTGGGATCCCTGGCCGGACGCGTACATCTTCGTCGGCGCCATCGTCGCCATGTACGCCCAGGCCCGCGGCATGGTCGAGTTCTGGTTCGCCTGGCTGCTGGTCGACCTGGTCGGCGTCCCGCTGAACTTCGCCAACGGCTACGCCTTCTCCGGCTTCGTCTACGTCATCTACGGCGCGCTCGTCCTGTGGGGCATGCGCGACTGGTGGCTGCGCTCCCGCAAGGGTCTGCAGGAGCCCGGTGCGGCTCGGGCAGTCGAGCCGCCGGGCAGTCACATGTCCGAGGGGGCGTCAAAGTAAAGGGGTGGCCGGCCCGGCCCGGCCGCTCGACCTGGCCGGGGCGCACCCGCGTCTGTCGCGACGGGCGAGGGGCGGGACGCTCCGGTGTCCTACGAGACGTACGACTGGACGGTGGTGGCCACGGTCGGCGCGTCGGCCGGGCTGACGCCCCACTGCACCGCCTGGCGCGGCCCGAAGCGCGCGCCGACCGCCTGCTGATCGACCGGCGTCGCAGCCTCGGGGACACTGCTCCGCATGCGCAGCGCGCCCGCCTGTAGCGGCTGGAAGTCCGTGTTGATCTCGTTGACCAGGGCCGCCGACATCATGTCCGCACGGACACAGAACGTGTAGTCCTTGTGATCCCGGCTGATCCGGACGCCGAAGGTACGGAGAGGCAACCGGTCAGGATCCACCCGCTCGTACTGAACGCGGAACTCCGGCGGGTCGGCCGCCAGCTCGGGGCGCAGCACGTACAGGTTCGAGTGCGCCAGGTGCCGGAAGAACTCGTCCAGCTCCGCCAGCAGCGTGGGAGAGACATGCCCCACGAGGATGAGGTGATCGCTGCGGATGCCACTCGGCACGGGAGTCCAGAGGGCTTGCACGAGGTGCGAGTCCGGAAGTGCGTCAGCTATCTGCCAGAAGGTCCTGAACCGGGGCATGTGCCCAAGAGTGCTCCGCTTCAGACCTGTATGTCTAGTGTCGCCGTCCCTCTGACTGATCCACCTGACGCCGCCGTCGGGCCGTACGCGCCCTGATGCGACGTCCAAGGTGGCGGCGCCTGTCCGCCTGTCATGGATCAGTGCTGCTCTTCGCCGCCTCCCTCGCGGACTCACCTGTCACAGGACTCCGCGCCACTCTTGCGCGACGCAGCGAGGGCATTCATTATCAGGAATCCTGTTATTTTAAGGTTGTAACGACGAACGGACCAGGCATGTCATTCAGTCAGCGAGTCCAGGCCAGGGGGATCCAGCTGTTCCTCGGCGGCGTGATGTCCCGCGTGCACAAGGACCTGCGCTTCACCGACATCCCGAAGCGCACCGAAACCCTCCAGGTGGAGACCGGCGCCGGACCGGTGACCTGCACCGTCTATCGCCCCGCGGCCGTCACGGGAACCCTCGCCCCCGTGTACGTCAACTTCCACGGTGGGGGCTTCGTCGTCGGCCGCCCTGAACAGGACGACCACATCTGCCGCTACATAGCCGCCAGAGCCGGCTGTGTCGTCGTCAACGTGGACTACGCCGTCGCCCCGCAACGGCCGTTCCCCGCGGCCGTCACCCAGGCGTACGACGTCACCGCGTGGATCGCCGAGAACGGCCACGCGAACAACTGGGACGGCTCGCGACTCGCCGTGGGCGGACACAGCGCCGGGGCCAACCTCACCGCCGTGGTCTGCCGCATGGCCCGGGACCGCGGCACCTTCGCGCCCCGGCTCCAGATCATCGACTCCGCACCGCTCGACCAGCTCGCCGAACCCTCCACCAAGTTCTCCCCCCTCGCCAAACCGCTGCTCAGTCCCGGCCTCATGCGGCTCTTCAATGCCGCCTACGTCCCCGATCCGGACGACCGCGCCGACCCGCTCGTCTCGCCCGCCCTGGCCGACGACCTTGCCGGGCTGCCGCCCGCCCTGGTCATCACCGCGGAGTACGACCGCCTGCGCGACGAGGGCGACGCCTACGCCAAGGCCCTCGAGGCCGCGGGCGTCCCGGTCACCCACCGCGTCTTCGAGGCCGTCGATCACTACTTCACCCACACGGGCCCGGTGCCCTCCGGCAAGGAGGCCATCGAACTGATGGCCACCACCCTGCGCACCGCACTCAGCACATGAGCCCTGAAAAGTGTCCCGACCTCCCCTCCTGTCGACCGGTCTCGGAGCGTGCGGAGGCACGAGGGCAAGGCGCGGTTGCGCACTGGCCTGCGCGGGCTAGACCTCGATGTACGCGACGACCACGACGGTGCGCAGCGCGGTGACGAAGTACAGGACGCGGACGGACTCGAATTCGTCGGTGTACTGGCGCAGTTGGGGGCCGGTGGCGTCGTCGGGAATCGGTTCGCCGGCGTCCGGTTCGACGGAGATGACGACCAGGGCGCGGTCCAGGGCGTGCATCTCCGCCTCGCTGGTGATGTTCTCCAGCTGCTTCGCGGCGGCGTCGGAGAAGGCGATCCTGGCGCGGTGTGGGCCTTGGTGCGGGGCCATCAGGCGACGGCCGGGCGCTGACGAGCGAGGCGGGTGAGGTGGGCCTCGCGCAGTTCCTCCCACGGCGTGCAGTCCTCCACCGAGGGCAGTCCGTTTTCCGCGATGTCCTCCAGGGCGGCGGCGAACCGGTCGGCGTTCTCGCGGGTCTTGGCGGCGTACGCGCGGACCGCGTCGGCGGCCGCGGGCTCCAACTGCTGCCGGGCGTGGTCGGCGGGGGCCGGCTGTTCGCTCATCGAGGGCTCCAGGAGGGCTGAACTGGCTTCTGCGCCAACGGTATCGGCCGCCCTGGCCCGCGGGGACCACTCCGGACGAACCCGGCAGCACGATGGCGCGGGACTCAGGGGCCCAGGTGGAGCCAGCAGCCGTCACGGATCGTGTCCACCAGCGAAGGCGCCGTCTCGGATCCCAGGGACTCGCGTTCTTGAGGCCCGTTGCTGGGTCCACCCGGGCCCCGCTCGCACGGACGCGAGCTCTGCGGCGATCGCCTGCCACGGGCGTCTCGGATTTCGCCGGGTCGGAACCCTGCTCGAGCAGCGGTACGGCCAGGAGCGCGCCCGGTGGGGCGACGGACTTCTCGACGGACTTCTCGACAACCCGCTCGAAGACGAGCTGCTACTGCTCGGGCAGCCAGTGGGAGCCACACCGTGGGTGGCACTGGCTTGGTGTGCGGGGATCCTGGTGGTCTCGACAGGGGCTTCGGGGGTTCTGTTCAGGAGGCGTACGAGGTGACGGCGCGAGATTCCCCGGCCGGGGTGCGCAGCCCGGCCAGGAGCCGGTCGAGAGCCTGCTCCGCAGCCTGGGGGTCTCCTCCCCGCGCGATCCAGAGCGCGGCCTCGTTCATCGCCCCCGAGAGCAGCCGGGCCAGGGGCTCCACTGGCTGATCGGCGATGATCCCGGCCGTGGCGAGCGCCGTCAGGGCCTCCGCGAGGTGCCGGGCGGCAGACTCCTCGTCCAGGGCGCGCCACTCCTCCCAGCCCATCACGGTGGGCGCGTCGACCAGCAGAATCTGTCGCACCGCCGGGTCGGTGCCCGCGGCGAGGAAGGCCCGGCAGCCGGCCCGCAGCTGCTCCCAGAGATCCTCGTACCGCTCGGCCGCGGTCGCGACCCGATCGCCCAGTTCCCGCTGGACCTCGGCCACAACGGCACGGAAAAGCCCCGCTTTGCTGTCGAAGTGGTGGTAGGCGGCCCCCTTGGTCACCCCGGCGGCCCGTGCCACGTCGGCCAGCACCACCTGGTGGTAGCCGTCGGCGGCGAACCGGCGCCGCCCTTCGGTCAGCAGCGCCTGCCGCGTGGCCGCCCGCTGCTCCGCCCGGTTGACCGCCATCACGCGCACCGCCCTTTCCGTTTCGCGTACCGGGGGTATGCTAACGCCACCGTTCACATACCCGAGGTATGTGAAATGACTGAAGGGCCCCTCCGCCATGACGAACGGACGCACGACCATGCCCACAGCCAGGCTCGGCGGCTTCTACCCGGTGCTCGCCACCCGGGACGTGCCGGCCTCCCGTGACTTCTACACACGTCACCTCGGGTTCGAGGTGACCTTCGAGTCGGACTGGTATGTCAGTCTGCGCCGCCCCGACGCTCCGCAGTACGAGCTGGCCCTCCTCGACCACGCTCACCCGACCGTCCCCGAGGGCCACCGGATCGCGCTGCGGGGCGGCTTGCTGCTGAACTTCGAGGTGGACGACGTGGACTCCGAGCACCGGCGGCTCGTGGCGGAGGCGGGCCTGCCCGAGGTGCTGCCCCTGCGCACGGAGGAGTTCGGCCAGCGCCACTTCATCGTCGCCGCCCCCGACGGCGTACTGATCGACGTCATCACCGTCGTCCCGCCCAGCAAGGAGTACGCCGCCCAATACACCGACGTCTGACTTTCGGGAGGTTTCAAGATCCAGAGCAAGGCGAGCCGCCGGACTCCCGCGCAGCCAGTTCCCCGTTGATGTGGGCTACCGCAGCTGTCTCATCGAGAGCCCCTCATGTCAGGCAGATCGCCGACGGGCAGGGCATCCGTACTCGCGGTGTCGCTGACCGGTGGAAACCGTAGCGACGTCACTCGACTGCTGTCGCTGCTCGGCAAGATCCCAGCTGTGACGGGGAAGCGCGGCGGCGGCCGTTCGCGCGCGGCGCCGTGTTCCGGGTTGGGTTGCGCTTCGCGGGCATCATCCGTCCGCGCGTGCCTCTTGGGGCAGGTGACGGCACAGACTCCTGAGAGGCTCAATGCTTCTCGGCGACGTGCTTGCCGAGATCGAGTTCGATTCCCTGGGGCTGCTGCAAGCCGCGTTCGAAGAGGCTGCGCACGTGATCCGCGTTCTCCGGACGCCCCACCGTGCGCCTGGAAGCGGCCAGAACGGCTGCGTAGTCCCCGGCCGGGATGGCGGTGGCCGCGTCGACGAACTCCTTCGCACCGGCGACCCCGGCCTTGTTGAAGCCGGCGATACGGCGGGCGAAGGCGTCGACGAAGTCGTCCAGCTCGTCCTCGGGAAGAACGCGGTTGACGTAGCCGTATTCGGCGGCGAGCTGGGCCGGGAAGTCGTCTCCTCCCAGCACGATCTCCATCGCGCGGCCCCGGCCCACCAGCTCGGCCAGTCGCCCCATCGGGTTGCCGCCGGGTACGGCGCCGAAGCCCACCTCAGGCTGTCCCAGGATGGCGTTGTTACCGGCGAAGCGGATGTCCGTGTGCAGGACGAACTCACTTCCCGCTCCTCGGACCCGGCCCTTGATGGCCGAGATCGTGACAGCCGGGACCCTGCTGAGGCGCAGCAGGGTGTCCGGGTGGGGGAGGAGTCCGGTGGGGCCCGGCGCGTCGGTGAACACGCGCTGGATGTCGGACAGGAGGTCGAAGTGCGCCATGAAGAAGTCAGGGTTGGCGCTCTGGAACACCGCGACGGTCAGATCGGGGTCCTGCTCCATGCGGGTCACCAGATCGCCAAGCTGATCGATGGTGTCCGGATCGTAGAGGTTGATGGGGCCGTTCTCGAAGGTCACCTTCCAGTAGGACGGCGACACCGCATGTACATGAAATTGCGAGGGATTGCTCATGGGGACGACCCTAGGCGGTCTAACTTTAAAAATGCAAGGCAGCCTGAATGTGACTGTGACCCGACTTTTGTGGGAGGCGGCGAGTTCGAGGGCGCCGGAGTGCCACCGCATCGGCACTGAGCAGCACTTTCGTCGTCCGGTTGGGCGGATGGCGCCGCGGAGCCGCCTGCCACCGCGGAGGCCGCCGGAGGGGTGATGCGGGTGGGGTTCTTGCTGCTGTTCCTGGCGCAGCCCGCGGCCTCTCGCGCATCCGACGCGGCAGCAAGGAGGGTCAGGAGGGAGCCTCGGTGGCTGCCCGGATCCTCAAGAGATCCATGGACCAGGTGTGCTCACTGCAGTGCGGGCAGCTTGTCCGTGTACCGCCCCGGCGCGGGTCTGTGGCCGCCGGCTCCCCGCCGTTCCGCCGCGTTCCGGCTACCGCCGCATTCGGCTGGGCGGGACCTGGAGCTCGTTGGCGGAGGCTGCGTTCAGCCGGACTGGCTGAGGGATGAGCTCCGAGGGTCAGGTGCTGCCATCAGCGACACATCCTCCATGGGAACCTCGCGACCCTCGTCGTCGAGGAACCCCACGTGGACGGCCCGCCCTGTGGAGCGGGTCCGCTGGCAAACGGAGGGACCCGCGGGCCGCGGACGGTGACGGTCGCCCCACTGCTGCAGCGCACCCAGGACGGGCTGCAGTTCCAGCCCGGCCGGCGTCAGGTGGTAGCTCTGCCGGGGCCTGCTGCCGGCCTCCTGGTACGCCAGTGTCCGCAGCACTCCGGCATCGACGAGAACTTTGAGCCGGTCACTGAGCAGGTTCGACGCGATGCCGAGAGATGACTGGATTTCAGCGAACCGGTGCCTGCCGTAGAGGACCTCACGCAGCACCAGCAGAGTCCACCGCTCGCCGAGTACCTGCAGGCTCCGCTCCATGGAGCAGGCCGGCTCGTCATCCATGGGGCCGGACACGTGCCTTCCTGACGGCACAGAACTCACCTCCACATCGACGCCGGGTACTCGTTCCGCTGGCCACGTACGCCCCGCAGCCCGCACCGTCTGCCTGAGTTTACTATCACCAGCCAGAGGGCTCGTATGCCGGCCGAGCGGGAGGCAGGCGACTCGGGCAGGTCCTGCCAGGGGCCGCCCAGGGCGGAACCCACCGCTGAGCCGACGCCGCTCGGCCCCATCCCTTCTTCGGTTCCCCGGACCGCGGCGGCGAACGCGTCCCGCCCTACGGCGGTGTGTCATCAAGTACGCGGTCGACGCCGCGATGCTCGGAGGTGTCACCGCCCGTCTCTTCACGGCGGCCCACCGTCCGGCTGCGTCGACAGGAGCCGAGCGCATGCTGACGGTCGGCCGCGGCTGCCATCCGGTGGGCGAGGCGAGCACCGCGAGACCTGCACTGCACAACGCGGCTCAGGCGCTGTCGCCGTCTTCCTGGCGGAGGTTCTGGTCGGCGGCGTATCCGCTCCAGGTGCTCCGGAGTGCGTAATGCCGCACACTCCGGTATAGGGGCTGGCGTACGGCGCGCGGGCCACGTTGAGGGTGTTTGGTGTGCTTGAGGTCCCGCTGTGGCTGTGGGGGGCTTTCGCCGCGACGGTTGTCGTGTCGCTGGCGGTGGACCTGCTGTCCCACCGCACGGCGCACGTCATCGGGTTCAAGGAGGCCGCCGCCTGGAGTGGCCTGTGGATCAGCCTCGCCTTGATCTTCGGCGCGGTCGTGTTTCTCGTCCTTGGCGCTACGGCGGGCACCGAGTACACGACGGCCTGGCTGCTCGAGAAGAGCCTGTCGGTCGACAATCTCTTCGTTTTCGCCGTGATCTTCGCCTACTTCAAGGTGCCCCGGGCCTACCAGCACCGCGTGCTGTTCTTCGGCGTCATCGGTGCCCTCGTCTTCCGCGGCATCTTCCTCTCCCTCGGTGTGGCCGTGGTCAGCCGCTTCACTGCCGTGCTCTTCGCGTTCGCGGCGGTGCTCTTCTACAGCACCTACAAACTCCTCAAGGACGAGGAGGAGAGCTTCGACCCCGGCAAGAGCTTCGCCGTACGAATGCTCCGCAAGATCATCCCGGTTCGGGACGACTATGCCGGAGCCCGGTTCTTCGTGAGGGAAGCCGGCAAGCTCGTGGGGACCCCGCTGCTCGCGGTCGTCGCCGCGATCGAGGCCGCCGACCTGATCTTCGCCGTCGACAGCGTGCCAGCCGTCCTCGCGGTCAGCGACGACGCGTTCATCGTCTACACCAGCAACGCGTTCGCCATCCTCGGTCTGCGGGCCCTCTACTTCATGCTCGCAGGGCTCCTGGACCGCTTCCACTACCTGAGCAAGGGGCTGGCGATCATCCTCGCCTTCATCGGCGTCAAGCTCATTCTCCAGGCGTCCCACAAGATGATCAGCACTGATATCCCGGAGATCGCTTCACCGATCAGCCTCGCGGTCATCGTCATCGTCCTGACGGGTTCTGTCGTGCTCAGCATCAGAAGGCCGGCCCCGACAGGCGTCCCGGAGGAGATGGACGAGGAGATGGATGCCTCCGCGGCCGGCGAGCCGTCCGAGGCCCGCGGTGCACCGCCGGGGGTGAATGACCCTGAGCACCCATCCGGTTCAGCGGGTCGGGACGGCGAAGTCCGCCCGGACTCGGGGCGGCAAGGAAGTCGGGCACTTCCCGACGAACCCAGACGGGCATATCGTAAAAACATGGTCAAGACGAAGCGTGAGGTCGACGCGTACGTGTGTCCGACCTGTAAGAAGTCCGTGCCGGCCGAGGCACATCGTCACAAGACCCTCGGGGTCTTCGTTCCTGTGTGGGGCCCGGGGGCATGCCAGAACCGCGACTGTCCCGACTACCGGCTGGACCCCGGACACAAGCATCCTCCGGCCCAATAGGAGATCGACAGCGCGCTGTCGAACCGCCGGACTGGACCGGTGATGGTCTGCCCTGTGCCACGCCGAGCCCCTGGGCCTGTGGGGCACGTCAGTGGGGGACCGTCCCCTGGACGCCCTGCCGAAGGCACGCTCAGCACAGGAGCAGCATCGGTTCTCCAGGGCTGCCGAAGAGCGTGACGTCGCCGGGGGAGGGGCCGGGCCGCGCGGTACCAGCGGGCAGACGCGACCGCACGTGCGCCGACCGTGCCCCGGGAGCCGGGGCGCGGTATCGCCGCCACCCGCCAACGGTGGTGAGTGTGCGGGCAGTTACGCGGTGGGCGGGAGGCTCGGTCCGGTCGGTGGTGAGGTCACCCCGTCGCGTCACGACCGGACCGACCACACATGTCCTCGACGTCTCCGGGCCGGTCGACAGCCGCCTCGGTCACTTCGGTGGGCCCGATCCGCCGCGAGTGGCGCTGGTGAACACGGCACGCCAAGGTCGGCGCGTGACGCTCGGAGGGGTGGCGCAACCGGTCGCGGCGCACCGGCGACCGCGTCGGGAGATCCCTCTCGGGCCGGACCGTGTGGTCCACGCCCTGCGCACTGACAAGGGGTGCCCGCCGACGCCGAACGCGAGGCCCCAGTGTGGGCACGGGTCTGCGACGTGACCGATCTCCTGCGACCGGCGAGCTGATGAATCACGTGGGGGACATCTGCTCTTCCGGCATCTGACGGCCCAGCGCCAGCCGTGCCACGCGCGGCCAGTCGGCCGCCGCCCCGCGCGCCCGCGACGCACCGGGGCGACGGCGTGGCACGCGGACCCGGAGCGCCCCGGGCGTGCTGCGGCACACGACGGGTGACGGCAGGACAACGTGCTCTCCGTCGATGCCGACCGGGAGGGTGTCGGTGTCGGCTTCGACGACAACCTCCCTTGCGCTCAGCCGGATCAATGCCCCGGAGCGCGGACCGCGTGCCAGGCGGGCGGCCTGAGCGGTGTTGCCGATCCGCACGCACACCACACCGAGCAGTCCCGAGTCCAGCCGCTCCCTGCGCCCCGGTCGGGCCGCGTCGACGGCACGTCCGTAGGGATTGTTGCTGACGAGCAGTGCCTGAAGTCCGTCGACGTACCTTCCGTCGGTCCGAGTCCGCAGCCGGGGCGCCTCCTCGCCGGTGAGGAGGCCGGGGAGGTCTCGCAGGGTCGTGCGGGCCTTGGCGTCCCGGTAGGCGGGGTCGGTGACGACGGAGGCGTACGTTCCGAACGAGGCGTTGTTGACGAAGACCCGGTCCGCGGCGTACCCGAGGTCGACGCGGAGTTCGACGGCGTCGGACAGGGACTGTAGGGCGGCCGCCGGGTCGTCGCGGTCGAGGCCGAGGTCGAGGGCGAGGTGGTTGCGGGTGCCGGCGGGAATCACCACGAACGGCAGGTCGTGGTGCGCCGCCACTTCGGCCACCAGAGCCTGCGTGCCGTCGCCGCCCGCCACCGCCAGGAGATCCGCCCCCTCGGCGACCGCCTGCCGGGCCAGTCCGGCGACGTCCTGGTGCCCGTCGAGCACGACCACCCGGCAGCCCGCGGCCCGGGCCTTCTCCACGAGCTGGAAACGGCCCACCTTGCCGCCGCCGGAGCGGGGATTCATGAGGATCCAGGGCGCGTGGGGCGCCTCGGTGACAGCCTCTTCGGAGGCGGCGTGACCGGGTGGCAAGGCCGTACGTGCCATCGCGACCGCCAGCACCCACAGGGCCAGGGCGAGCAGGGCCGGCCCCAGCATGCCGAACGCGGCATACAGCGCGAGGGCAGCGACCGGTGCGGTCACCGACAGAGCCACCCCGAGGGCACGGACCGCTCCGGTGTGCGCCAGGGTCCACCACACCCCGACAGCGGCGAGCGCCAGTCCGGCGATGCCGACCAGCGCCCACAGCACGCTCCGCAGACCGGCGGCGACGAGCGGCACGAGGATGCTTCCCAGCAGGGCGAGCAGTGCGAGGCGAGCCCGTCCAGGACTGTCCTCGCGTACGGCTGCGGCCCCTGCCTCTCCCGATCCTCTCGTGTTCCCGCCGTGTCGTTGCACCGGCCGGCCCTTCTCTCCTGACTCACACCCTGTGCGACCGGCGCTCTTCGGACGGTTGGCGCTCCTCGGACAGTGGACGCTCCCCGGACAGGTCCGAGAGGTTGCCGCGCGGAACCACGCACAGGGCCCAGATGATGAAGCCCGAGAGCGCGATCATCACGACCGACCACACCGGGTAGTACGGCAGGGAGAGGAAGTTGGCGATGATGACGAGTCCGGCGATGGCCACACCGGCGACGCGCGCCCACGTCGCGGTCTGGAGCAGCCCGATACTGACGATCACGGCGACCACGCCCAGAGCGAGGTGGACCCAGCCCCAGCCGGTCAGGTCGAACTCGAACACGTAATTGCGCGTCGTGACGAAGATGTCGTCCTCGGCGATGGCCATGATGCCCCGGAAGATGTCGAGCAGGCCGACAAGGAAGAGCATCACGGCCGCGAATGCCGTCAGGCCGGTTGCCCATTCCTGCTTCGCCGTGTGTGCCTGCCGCGTGTGTGTCGCGGTCATCTTGCGCCTCGATTCATGGTGTGAGGATGCTCAGCGACCGGGAGTGCGAGCGGTGGAGCCGACGTGCTCCGCCGGGCCATGACCGGTCAGGACCAGTTCCTTCGCCCTGCGGAACTCCTCGTCCGTGATGTCGCCGCGGGCGCGGATTTCGGACAGCTTGCTGAGTTCGTCGGCGCTGCTGGGACGGCCCGCGCCGCCCGCGGCCTCCTTGATGTGGGCGTCGAATGCTTCCTGCTGTGCCCGGGCCTGCGCTATTTCCCTGCGGCCCATGTTCTTGCCGCGGGCGATCACGTAGACGAAGACGCCCAGGAAGGGCAGCACGATGGTGAGCACCAGCCAGCCTGCTTTCGCCCACCCGCTCATCTCGTCGTCGCGGAAGATGTCGACGACGATGCGGAAGAGCAGGATGAACCACATGATCCACAGGAAGAACAGGAGCATGCTCCAGAAGACGCTCAGCAAGGGGTAGTCGTACGCCAGGTACGTCTGCGCGCTCATGTCTTTTCTCCGTTCCGGGCGCTCGCCCGGCCGCCGTTGCGTGCTGCTTTCAGCGTGGACACGGTCAGGGGCGGACGGCCTCACCCGACGCGGGTGAACCTGAGGGCGGCCCGGCACTCGGCCGATGCGCCCTTGTGCCGCAGGAATCAGGGCTCGGCCCGTGTACGGCGGGGGACGGCGGCGGTCCGGTACCAGTCGGAGGAGGCCACGTACTGGCCGAGGGCGAGGCCCGAGACGGCCACCAGGAACACGGCGATCAACCAGGACAAGAACGTGAAGACAGGCCCCAGCAAACCGAACTCCTGCAGGCTGCGCTCCATGGCCGTGGGCACGAACAGACCGGCGGCCCAGCTCAGCACGACCGTGCCCGTGCCCGCCAGCAGGGCTCCCGGCAGCAGGTCCCGCCAGCCGATCCTGCCGCCCAGCAGCAGATGCTGGGACCACCACCACAGCAGGGTCGCCGACAGCAGGGACAGCATCCCTCCGATCACCGCGCCGCCGCCGAACCCGCTGCGCAGCGGGGCCTGGACCAGAAGGACACCCAGCCAGACGAGCAGCCAGAGCAGCCAGCGCCAGACCGCGGCCCGCACCGGTGCCCGGGGCAGGTGCCAGCACCGCTCGCAGACCGCTTGAAGCGCCCGGCTGAAGGCCGTGGCGGACACGAGAGTCACCAGCACGCCCACAGCTCCGGAGGCGTCCCGTGGTGTGCCGGTGGCGGAAAAGGCACGGCGTACCTCGTCGAGCGTGTCACCGCGCACTCCCAGAACCGCACGGAGGGAGTCGGCCAACAGGTCCTGCACCCCTCGGGGCGCGAACGCCGCGACGGTCATCAGCAGCGGGAGCGCGGTGATGAAGGCCTGGGCGGCCAGCCTGACGGAGCCCTCCACGACGTTGAGCGCCGAAAGGCGGGGCAGCAGCCGGGCCACCGGACCGGCCCGCAGGCTCGCTCGGACCCGCTCCACCGCCGTGTGCCTGCGGGACGCCGGGGCGGGGCCGTGGGTCCTTGCCATGGCTCACGGTGCCGCTGCTCGGCCCTCGTGCCCGGCCCTCGGGCCCGCGGCGGCAGCGAGGGCCGCCACCACGATCAGGACGGCCACGGCGATGCCCAGCACGAGCGCCACCGCTCCGACCGAGGGGTGGTTCCAGAGCAGCAGAGCCAGCGCTCCGGCCGCGATGACGCCGCCGGTGGTCCATGCCCGGTGGTCCGCCAGCCAGCGTCCGGTGGACCCGGTGTGCACTCCGACGCGCCGCAGGCCCCGGCCGGCCGCCGTTGTGCCCCTGTTCGTCGCCGTGCGGACGGCGCGGGCAGGACGTCCGGGACCGTACAGATAGGCGACGAGCGCCGTGATCACCGAGACGACCAGCAGGGTGCGCGTGCTGTCGCGCAGGAACCGGACGAACGTGTCGTAGATCGCCGCGGCCGCGTCGGTGGGCAGCGCCGTGGACGGGACCGAGTCCAGATAGACCCGTCGGGCCACGGCCAGCGCGACGAGCAGCACCACCATCATCACGCCGACACCCGTCGCGGTGATCATCAGCATCACCCGGTGCGCCGGAGCGGTCCACACGGCGAGCGCGGCGAGTACGACGGTCAGGACGGGCAGCCAGGTGCCGAGGATGTCCAGCAGCCGCATCGTGTCCTGTGCCTTGCCCAGTTCCTCGGTGTGGAACAGCGTGATGGTCCGGTCCGAGTCCGGGATGGCGGCGGCCTTGTCGAAGCCCGCGTCGACGAGCCGCTCCCGTACCTCGTTGACGACCTCTCCCACGTCCAGTTGGACGGTGTCGCCCTCGGCGCGCACGGCACCCTCGCGCTCTCCGGTGAGCATGTTCACCACCGCGGCGTGCGAACGCCGGTTGGCGCCCTCCCACACCTGCTGGAAGGCGTCGCTGGTGATCACGCGGGTCACGGTGCGGTCCACGACGGACCTGACCGCGCTGCGCAACGGACCCTCGAGAGACTCGGCCCCCTCCACGACGCGGGGCGGTGCCCCGGCGTCCCGGAGGACCTTGGTGAGCGAGTCCGTCACCGCTTTGACGTCCACGTTGGCCACCACACGGTCCGTGAGCCGGTTGATCACGACCTCCTGCACGGGCGGCTCGGACGCCAGCGGCGCGACGGTCTCCACGTACCGGTCGGTGTCGGAGACCGTGTCCTGGACCCAGGCCGCGACCACGGCCAGGGGCGCGAGCAGCAGGGCCAGCAGGAGGAGGACCGAGGAGCCGACCCGGCGTACCCGCCGGTGGCGCACCGCCGCGTGACGGCGCAGTCGCTCGTATTCCGCTCGCTCCTCGGCGGTCATGGCGTGCTTCTGGTGTGAGGTTCCGCCGGAGTCCGGCGAATCCGGTGTCGCGGCCGGGTTCATGGGTGCTCCCTTCGTTGTGCGCCGCTCAGGCCGGGACGGTCGCCGCGCGGGATGACGTCGGGGGAGGCGATCACGGGTCCGGTGTGTCCGCCGCGCCCGCCGGAGCGGGGGTGCGACGTCAGGCCGTCTCGGCGGAGGGCCGCGGCTCCGTGGGGTGCGTCTTTCGGAGCGCGGCCCGCCACGCGAGGGCGACCACCGCCTCGCCCAGGCCGAGCAGGACGAGCCACAGGCCGAGGAGCCGGGTCAGGGCACGGGCCGACTCGGCCGGCAGCGCGAGCACCACGATCCCCGCGACGATGCCGAGCACCGCGATGCCCAGGACGACGCCCCGGTGCGGCAGGTCCTCGGCGGCGAGGGCGGTGTAGAGGGTGAGGATGCCGGACACCAGCCAGACGATCCCGACGATGAGTGAGAGCGCGTTGATCGTCTGCAGCGGGTTCCGCAGGCACAGCACCCCGGCGAGGACGTACAGCACGGCCAGGAGCAGGCCCGGGAGCCGTTCGTGTCCCGCCCGGGCGAAGACGTCCACGAACCGGAACGCCCCGCCCACCAGCAGGTGCAGGCCGATGAGGACGGCCACGACGTGCAGGGTCGCCTCCGGCCAGACCAGCACCAGGACACCCAGCACCAGCGTCGCGACGGCCGAGCCCAGGAGCCAGGTCCATGAACGGCCGAGCCGCCCAAGTGCCTGTGCGGGGTCGGCCGTCGGGGCGGGGGCCGCCCCGTCGGGCTCGTGTTCCTGTCCGGTGCGCGATGCCGGACCACGCGGCATGGTCATGGCTCCTCCTCGCGTGATCGAGCGGTCGTTTCCGGATCGCCGACGGGGCGATGTGTGACGGGGCGGTGTGCGGGGACCTGATCGCTCCAGGGTTACGCCTGTCACCCGGCGCCGGGGTCACCCACCGCGGGTGACCTCCGGTGACGTGGCCGTGGCCGTGGCCGTGGCGGTGCGGTGGGCATCTCGCACATCCCGCTACCCTCGCCACCCGTCTGGGCGGCAGCTACGAGGCGCGGGCGCTGGAAGCCGCATGCCGCTCCGGCAGGGTCAAGGGCGGCGCGGCGGGCGCTGGGCTCCCGCCGGTCACCACGCGAGGCTCCCCGGCACCACGCGAGGCTCCCCGGCACCACGCGAGGCCGCCCGGCACGCGCACCGCTCGGCACCGCGCACCGCCCGTTCCCGTCACTCCGGAAGCTGCCGCATCTCCATGACACGCAGTCCCAGTGACTGGCAGCGTGCTAGCAGCCCGTACAGGTGTGCTTCGTCCACGACGGGGCCGAACAGGACGGTCTGGCCGGACATCACCACATGGCCCAGCTCAGGGAAGGCCTTGGCCAGCGTTTCCGACAGGTGTCCCTCGACTCGGATCTCGTAGCGCACGAGCTGTCCTCCCGCGGGCTGCCTGGGACAGGCGGACGGCACTGCTCCTACGATCGTGCGCTCCCGTGCCCCTTCGAGCCTCACCCGGTACAGGTGACCCGTGGCCCGGCGGCGGACCACACGGACCGCACGGAACGCACCGTCCGCACGGACCAACGCGTTCTCAATGCGTCAGAACGATCTTGAAGGAGATGATGAGCAGGCCGAGGACCAGGTTGACCGACGCGGTGGCGGCCACGAGCCGTCGGGAAGCACCGGCGCGGTGTGCCGCGGCCACGGACCAGCCGATCTGTCCGGCCACGGCGACGAAGAGGGCCAGCCACAGGGCACCCCGCACGTCCAGGCCCAGGAGCGGGCTGACGGCCACCGCGGCGGCCGGCGGGAGAGCGGCGTTGACGATCGGCCATTCGTCACGGCACACCTGCAGCACCACCCGGCGGTCCGGGGTCTGCTGCGCCAGACGCGCCCCGAACAACTGGGCATGCACGTGCGCGATCCAGAACACCACGCCGGTCAGCAACAGCAGCAGCACCAGCTCGATGCGGGGGAACGAGCCCAAGGAGCCCGCGCCGATCACCACGGAGGCCGCGAGCATGGATCCGTAGACGCCGCCCGTGTAGTCCTCGCGGCCCCGCTGCTCGGCGCGGCGCCCTCTGCCGGCCGTGGTCGGGCCGGTCCTGGTTCGGCTCCTGGGCACCGGTGACTCCCTCCCGAATCAGTGCTTAGATCCGGTCGCTCCGGCCGGAGCATCGGCGTCCGGCTGTCGCGGACGGCCGTCCCGGCCGGTCGGCAGGTGTGGAGTGACCAGGAAACTGGCGAGGGCGATGCCGCCGGTGGCCAGGATGGCCGCCTTGAGGCCGTCCAGCTGTGCGGAGGCGTAGGAGTCGGCGACGGCCTCGACCTCGGACGGCGGCAGCCCGGCACGCTCCGCCGCCGAGCGCACCTGATCGGTGGTGACGAAGGCGACCCCGGCCTGGAGAGCGACACCGACCTGCTCACGGGTCTCCTCGGACAGCTGCGGGTTGTCGTCCACCTGCGAGGTGAAGGCGTGCGCCAGCGCGCCGATGAGGATCGACCCGATGAGCGCGGTGCCCAGCGCCGACCCCAGGTTCTGCGCCGTGAACTGGAGCCCTCCGGCCTCACTGCGTTCCTCCTCCCCGACGCTGGACTGGACGACGTTGCCCAGCTGCGAGGCGAGCAGGCCGACACCTACGCCCAGCAGGGCCATGGCTCCGGCGAACTGCGCGTCGTCGATGACCGGGTCGATGGTGGCCAGCAGCCACACGATGGCCGCCGTCAGGGTCACCAGGGCCAGCCGGACCACCCGGCGCGGCCCCATCACCCGACCCAGCAGCGACCCGCACAGCGACGTCACGAGCATGGTGACGGACACCGGCAGCAGGCGCAGCCCCGTCTCGAAGGCGTCGAACCCCTGGACCACCTGCAAGTACAGCGGGATGGTGAAGAACAGCCCCAGCAGGATGAGGTTCTGGCTCAGCAGCGTCAGCAGGCCGGACCGCAGCACGGGCCTGCCCAGCAGGGACAGGTGAACGAGCGGGTCGGTCCGCCGGTCCTCCCGGCGCCGCTCCCACCACCGGAAGACGGCCAGGACGGCGCCCCCCATGCCGACGACGAACAGCGTCGGTGCGAAGCCGAAGACGGTGAAGGGAGGGTTGCGGGGCTGCACCCATCCCCAGGTGCTGCTCTGCAGCACCCCGAGCACGCCCAGTCCCAGTCCGGCCGCCGAGAGCACGGCACCGACGCCGTCCAGCCGGGGGCGCGGGCCGGTCCGGGGGGAATCCACGATCACCCCGCGGCACAGCAGGACGGCCACGACGACCACGACCTCGCCGGCGAAGACCAGCCGCCAGGTGAGATACGTCGTCACCCAGCCGCCCAGCAGCGGGCCGACCGCGATCCCGGCGCCGGCGAGCCCGCCGATGACCGCGTAGGCGATGGCCCGGTCCTTCCCGCGGTAGGACTCCGCGACGAGGGCGGCCATGGCCGGCAGCACCATGGCGGCGCCCAGTCCCTCGATGACGGACCAGCCCAGCGCGAGCACCCACAACGTGGGTGCCACGGCCGTCAGGGCCGACCCCACGCCGTAGACGGCCAGCCCCAGGAGGAACATGCGGCGGCGCCCCAGGATGTCCCCGAACCTGCCGCCGATGATCATGAACGCCGCCATGACCAGCGCGTACAGCGTGATCACGGCCTGGATGGCGGTGACCTCCGTGTCGAAGTCCTCGACCAGCTGACTGATGGACACGTTCATGACCGAGGTGTCCAGGACCATGAGGAACTGGGCCGTACCCAGGACGATCAGAGCCCGCCAGTGCTTCACGCTGTTCTCCTCGCCAAGTCGGCCGGTACGCCGGCGGAGCGGGCCGGGCAGTGGCCTGCACACGCCCCGCCGCTCTTGCCCATCGCATCCGAAGTGCGCGCCTCGTGCCTCACCCGCCACGGGGGAAAGGCAGGGGAAGGGCAACACCCCCGTGACGTCCGGCCGGGGGGAGCACGAGCGCCGCCCCCTCCCCCCCCGCGTGGTCACAGCAGCCGGAGGTCGCGCGCGCGGCGCACCGCGTCGCCTCGTCGGTTCACCGCCAGTTTCCGGTAGACGCTCTTGAGGTGGGTCTTCACCGTGTTCACCGACACATAGAGGTCGGCGGCGACCTCCTCCGTCGACATCATCCGGGCCAGCCGCTCCAGGACGTCGCGCTCGCGTCCGCTCAGCTCCACCGCGACGAGCGGCGGGGACAGCGACTCCGGCCGAGGTCGCTCCCCGTGTGGCGGCGGGCCGGGCTTGAGCCAGCCCGCTGCCAGCTCGTGGAGCGGAGCCGTGGCCAGGAGGGGCCGGATCCACGCTCCCGCATCGAGGAACGGACGCCGCAGCCGCTCCCGCCGCGCGTCGAGGAGCGCACGCGCCACGAGCTTGCGGGCGGTGGCGGTGTCTCCCGCCCCCTCCGCGGCCTGGGCCCTCACCAGCGCTGCCCGCACGGTCACCGCCGGTCCGGGCCGGCCCTCGGTGCGGATGCTGTCGAGCAGGTCGATGGCCGCCCCGGCACGGCCTGCGGCCACCTGGATCGCCGCGGCCTCCACAGCACACACCGGCTGGTCGCCGGACACGCCCTGGAGCAGTTCGGCGGCTTCGTCGGGCCGTCCTTCGGCGAGGTGGGCGGCAGAGGTGAAGAGTGCCTCGTAGCCTGCCGCCCAGGGTGAGGCGACGGCGGCCGCGACGGCTGGGCCCGCCGCCTCGACGGCAGCCCGTGACTTGCCCCTGACCGACAGGAGGCGAGCTGTGGCGAGGGCTCGTCCCGCCGCCACCACCGGATCACGCGTTCCCGAGGAGAACCGTGCCGTCTCGTCGAGGAGGGCTTGGGCCCGGTCCAGTTCATGGCGGTCGACGGCCACGGCGGCCAGGACCAGCTGCCCGATGCCGGAGCCGGACGGCTGGGGCCGGCCGACCCGCTCCGCCTCGGGCACCGCTGCCAGGGCCTTGCGCTCCGCCCGGCCGAGCCAGCCGTTCAGATAGTCGAGCAGGGCCAGGTGCTCCATCGACTCCTCACGGGGCAGCACGGTGGAGGTCCCGCCGGGAGCGTCGGCCGCCGCGGTCAGGGCGGCACGCGCGTCCTCGAAACGCCCGGCCCACAGACGGGCCGAGCCCAGATGGGTCAGCAGGAGGGCAGTGAGTTCGGGATGCTTGTCCAGGAGATGTGCCGGGACCTCCTGCCACAGTTCATCGGCCCTTTCAGCGGCCCTCTCTGCCCGTGGGGGACATCCGGTCAGCCGGGCGGCCAGTGCCTCGAGCAGCGCACAGCTCAGCTGGACGGTCGCCGGCCCGGGCGCGTCGTCGGCCAGCCGCTCCCCGGCGTGGCGCAGGTGGGCCAGTCCGCGGTCGAGGTCGTGGCGGGACAGGTCGCGGGCCGCGCGCACGAGGTGCGCCGCGGGACTCGTGGCCTCGGGCCCCATGGGGGAGAACAACTCGGTCAGGTCCCCTGAGCGCAGACCGGTGAAGAGCTGTCCGATCGCCAGGTCGTCGACGAGGGCGTCGGCGGCGAAATCCCAGTCGCCCGCGGCGGCGCCGTGGACGAGTGTCTCCGGCAGGAATCCGGAACGACGCAGCCACCGCGCGGCCCGCCGGTGGAGTTCCGGCTCCAGGCCGGGCAGGCGCTCGCGCAGATGGGCCCGGAGTATCTCTCCGAACAGCGGGTGGAGCTGGTACCACGAGTGCCCGAGGTGCTCGACGAACGCGTTGTCGCGGTGCAGCCCGGCGAGAATGGGCTCGGCATCGGTCCGGAGGGTCAGCTCGTTGGCCAGACCGGGAGAGAAGCGCTTGAGGACGCTGACCCGCAGCAGGAGGCCCTGGGTCTCCTCCGGCTGTCCCTTGAGGACCTCGGCCAGCAGGAAGTCCGCGACCGTACTGCGGTCCGCCTCGAACTCCTTCAGGTAGAGCTCCGGGTCGGCGCTCTCCAGAGCGGCCAGTGCGGACAGGCGCAATCCGGCCGCCCAGCCCCGGGTCCGGTCCACCAGGGCACCCGCGGCCTCGACCGGCAGGCTCAGACCGTGCTGCTCAAGGAGTGCGACGGCCTCCTCGGGGGTGAACGCCAGCTCGGCGGCGCGGATCTCCGTCAGCTCGCCGGCCGCCCGGTAACGGTGCAGCGGCAGCAACGGTTCGGTGCGGGTGACGAGAACGAGGCGCAGACCACGCCCGGCGTGCTGCAGGACGAAACCCAGCTGCTCTGTGACCTCTGGATCGGTCATGCGGTCGTACTCGTCGAGCACGAGGATCACGGGCCTGTCGCGATCGTTCAGTTCGGCGGCGAGCGTTGCCAGCAGCCTCTGGTCCACCCTGGTCGCGTCCGCGGGGACGCCGACCGCGTCCGATGCCGGTGCACCGCAGGCGCGCAGGGCCTGAAGGACGTATGCCCAGAACACCCCGGGATGCCGGTCCCCCACTTCGACGGTGAGCCAGGCGACCGGTGGCGGCAGTCCGGCGGCCCAGTCGGCGGCGAGCAGGGTTTTGCCGGCCCCGGCTGCCCCGTTGACCAGTGTCAGCGGGGTCCCGAGAGCCTGTTCGAGGTGGTCGACGAGCCGCTGCCGCCGCACGAACGTGGCGGGCCTCGCCGGGAGGGCGAACCGGGTGCGCAGGAACGGGTCTCCCTGAGGATCGGCGCACGGAACGTCCGGAATCGTCGGAACGGCTGGTCCTCGGGCGTTCTCGTTGATCTCGGCCAAGGCGCTCATCACCCCTGTCCGCCAGGGTCACGTCACGGGCGGCGTTCCCTCCCCCAGCATCCCAGCCTCTCCGCCACGGCGCGCGGCGCACCGAGCCACTGGCGCGCCCACCAGCCCTTATTCTCCTGCCGCCGGGCGCCTCGTACCAGGCGCCCGGCGAGGACGCCCAGCGGTTCGGACACGGCGAGGCACGTTCGGGGCGAGCCGGGTGTCCTCTGCCGGGTCAGGCTGCCGGCAGCTCCTCCGCGGGGAGCCGGCCCGCGCGCACCGCGTCGACCAGGGCCTGGTGGTCACGCTCGTTCTGGTCGGCGTACGCCTCCGCGAAGGTGGCGAGTGCGCGGTCGAACGAGTCGCCGCCGCCCAGGTACGCGGCCATCGCGATGCGGTCGCCGGACCGTGCGTGCGCACGAGCCAGAGTGACCCCGCACAGTTCGCCGAACGCCTGCATGTCCTTCGGCCGCATCCGCTCCGGCGTGGCGATGCCCTTCCAGTCGCGCAGCTGGCGGACGTAGAAGTCGCGCTGCTTGCCGTCGATCCCGTCCACCCGCTCCCAGCCGAGGAAGATGTCACTCGAGGCCTGCATCAACCGCTGGCCGGAGACCACGCGCTCGCCCTGGTTGGGGTAACGGCTGGTGCCGACGTGTGCCGCGAGCACGGAGGCGTCGGCTTCCTTGGCCTGGAGGAAGAGCGGGTCGCGGTCGTCCCGGCCGAGCAGGAGAAAGATCCAGCAGCGGGTGCCGACGCTGCCGACGCCGACCACCTTGCGGGCGACGTCGGCCAGACGGTAGTCCGCCAGGAGTGTGCGCCGGTCGGAAGCGAGAGTGCGGCCGTACCGCTCGATCAGCCCGCGGAACTGGTGCTCCAGCGCGCTGCGCTCGACGTCCGGCAGCAGGTCGCCGGCCGGGACGAGCAGCGGGGGATCCGCCGCGATCCTGGGCAGGCCGTCGACCGTCTCGGTGAGCTTGTCGAAAGCCTGGAGGCTGTCTCGGGTGCGGGCCTTGGCCATGGCGCGGGCCAGGTTCTTCTGACCGCGCTTCGTTCCCTGGAGCCGGCTCGCGACCAGGGACTCCAGGAGATCCGCGTCGATCTTCGCGTACCAGACGTCGAGGTTGCCCATGCCCGCGAAGCGGATCATCGCCTCGCGGTACGAACGGACCGTCGAGCTCACGATGCGGGAGCGGTCGGCGTCATCGAAGCCGTTCGCCCGGCCCGCGATGACCAGACTCGCCGACAGCCGCTTGACGTCCCACTCCCACGGCCCCGGCAGCGTCTCGTCGAAGTCGTTGATGTCGAACACCAACCGCCGCTCCGGTGAGGCGAGCAGACGGAAGTTCAGCAGGTGCGCGTCGCCGCACAGTTGCGCCGTGAGTCCCGAGGTCGGGCTGCCGGCCAGATCGGACGCCATGATCGCGGCGGCGCCCCGGTAGAAGCGGAACGGGGACTCCATCATCCGGCCGTAGCGGATCGGGACGAGTTCGGGCACCCGTGCCGCGGACTGCGCCTCCAGGGTCGCCAGCGGGTCCGGCCGGTCGGGAGACGGCCTGTACACGGCGTGATCCGACCGCGGCGAGCGGCGCCGTGCCTCCTTGCCGAGAGCCGCGCGCTCCTCGGGTGTGGTGTGGGGCGCCGCGCGCATGGCCGTGGTCGCGTTCTGGGACATCACAGGCGCTCCTGCCTGATCCTGCGACCATGGCTGGACCGCCACAGGACCCGTCGGACCCGTCGGGCCCCTCGGACCCGACGGGCAGTTCCTTGGCCTTCTGTCCGATGTCGGCCGCGCGGATCATCGGTGCGGGGTGGACGGCTGGTCTCAGCCCTGGGCTTCGATCTCCGCATCGGCGACGGCGATGGCGATGCCGAACGCCGTGGCGATGTTGCTCGCCGCCGTCATGACGCGGGCGGTGCCCACGATGGGTGCGACGGCGACCAGGACGTCCTGCAGCTGTTCGGCGGTCAGGCCGGCATTGAGGGCGGGGTCGATATGGGCCGCGTAGGAGATGGGCGGGGCGTCCGAGGCGGCGAGTGCCGCGATGCGCGTGAGGATGAGCATGTCCGGGGCCAGCCCGCACCGCTCGATCGAGTCGACCGTCATGGCGGCGAGGGTGTCCAGGACAGGGGTGTCGGATGCAGTGGACATGGCGTGTGGCCTCCTGATGGCTTTCGAGTCCGAGAGACATGTGGGGCGGGAGGAACCGAGTTACGCGAGTGTGGGGCCCCTCAACCGTAGAACCCATTCCGGCCTCGCGCATGGCGCGCTCATCGTTCGCCGCGCCATGGCGGCGGGCGTGAAAGGGCCGACAGGGTCAGGTTGTACAGATGGCACATGGAGCAGGGGATGGCCTCGGGCTGAGGTCCGCCAGGACGGTCGCCTCCACATCGGAGTCACCCACTGCCGCAGCCGGAGCGTAATGCGGGGCATGCCCCGCATCGGCCGGCCTCTGACCCGCGTGCGCACCGCAGTGCCGCATGGGCAGGGTCATGGCGGACGGGCCACCGCGCCGACGGTGGGCGCCGCGCCGTCGATGGGCGCCGCGCCGTCGATGGGCGCCGCCCCGGCGATTTGGCCGCCCTCGGTCATGCCGCCGGACGGCAGCCCTCTGCCTCGGGCCCGGGGTGGAGTGTCCTCGGCCGGCTTCGCCAACGCACGCGCCCGCAACACCCGCTCGTCATCCAAACCGGCGTCGGAGCGTCGGCGGGCCGAGCTGATGTGTGAGCAGACGTGGGGCATCTGCGGGCGGTGAAGGCTCGGCGCGACCGGTGCACGGATCAGGCGAGCTGACCGGGACCGATCTTGCGTGACCCGCGCGGAAGCAATTACTTGGCTAGCCACATGTTTGCTGCTACGTTACTTATGTGTCCAGCCACCTAAATGGGTGGGGGCACGAGAGGAGTCGTCATGAAAGCCATCCTGTTCGACCGTTTCGGAGGCACGGAAGTGCTGCGTGAGGCGGACATCGAGGTCCCGCAGCCCGGCCCCGGGCAGATCCGCGTCCGCGTCAAGGCGGCCGGGTTGAACGCGCTGGACGGCAAGATCCGCTCCGGGGCGCTGGAGGCCAAGTTCCCGACGCCGTTCCCCGCCGTCCCCGGTGGCGAGCTCGCCGGCGTGGTGGACGCCCTGGGTGAGGGGGTGCAAGACGTGCAGGTGGGTGACGAGGTGCTGGGCTGGTCGGACACCGGCTCGTACGCCGAGTACGCCCTGGCCACCACCGTGACTCCCAAGCCCGCCGGCCTCGACTGGCAGCACGCGGCCGCGCTGCCGGTGGCGGGCGCGACGGCCGAGCGGGTCCTGGACCTGCTCGGCGTCGTCGCCGGGGAGACCGTACTGATGCACGGCGCGGCCGGATCGGTCGGCACCCTGGCGGTCCAGCTCGCCACGGCCCGCGGAGCGCGTGTCATCGCCACCGCCGGCCCCGCGAACCAGGACTACCTCACCTCGCTCGGCGCCACCGCGACCCTCTACGGCGAGGGCCTGGTCGAGCGGGTCCGGGCACTGGCCCCCGACGGGGTGGACGCGGTGTTCGACGTGGCCGGTAAGGGGGCCCTGGAGGACTCCATCACCCTGCGCGGCGGCACCGAGCGCATCGTCACCATCGCCGACTTCAGCGCGTACCAGCTCGGCGTCACCTTCTCCAGCAGTCCCCGGGAACGCTCCGCTGCCGACCTGACCACGCTGGCCCAGAACGCCGCGACCGGCAAGGTCGTCACCACGGTCACCGCCTACCCGCTCGCCGAGGCCGCCACGGCCCAGCAGGTCAGCGACGCCGGGCATGTCCAGGGCAAGCTCGTCCTCACCCTCGACTGACCACGCCCGCCACTCCTTCCGCCACACCCTCTCGCTTTCCCCGTCACCACCTGTTCGCCGCCTGTCATCACCGCACCGAAGGACCCCTCATGCTGAACGCCCTGTGGACATCGACCACCGTCGGGGACATCTCCCTCCCGCACCGCCTCGTCATGGCCCCCATGACCCGTGACCGCTCCACCCCTGAAGGCGTACCGACCGAGCTGAACGCCGAGTACTACGCCCAGCGGGCCTCCCACGCGCTCGTCATCACCGAGGGAACCCAGCCCTCCGCCGACGGCCAGGGCTACCTCCTCACCCCCGGCATCCACAATGACGAGCAGATCGCCGGGTGGCGCAAGGTCACCGACGCCGTGCACGCGGCCGACGGCCGCATCGTCATCCAGCTGATGCACACCGGACGCATCGCCCACCCCGACAACACCCCCCACGGCCGACAGCCGGTCGCCCCTTCCGCGATCCGGCCGCAGGGCGTGATGTTCACCGCGTCCGGGCCCCAGGAGATGCCGGCACCCCGTGCTCTGTCGACGCAGGAGGTCGCGGCGACCGTCGACGACTTCCGCCGCGCCGCAGCGGCCGCCGTCGCGGCAGGCGCCGACGGCGTGGAGATCCACGGTGCCAACGGCTACCTCGTGCACCAGTTCCTGTCCGACAACACCAACCAGCGCACCGATGGCTACGGCGGCTCGATCGAGGGCCGCATCCGTTTCGCCGTCGAGGTCGCCACCGCCGTGGCCGAGGAGATCGGCGCCGGCCGCACCGGTATCCGCATCTCTCCCGGCAACCCCTTCAACGACATCGCCGAGTCCGACACCGCCGAGCTGTATCCGGCGCTGGTGCGCGCCCTCAGCCCGCTCGGTCTCGCCTACCTCCACGTGATGCACGCGGGTGACGACGCGCTACTGGGTACCCTGCGCGCGCTGTGGCCGACCACGCTGATCCTCAACCGGGCAGGCACCGACCTGCCCACCCGCGCCAAGGACATCGACGAGGGCACGGCCGACGTTGTCTCCGTCGGCGCCCTCGCGCTCGCCAACCCGGACCTGGTCGAGCGGCTACGCTCTGACGCGCCGCTGAACACCCCCGACCCGGCGACCTTCTACGGCGGCGGAGCGGCCGGCTACACCGACTACCCCACCCACACCGTCTGAGGAACCGCATCATGCCCGCCTCCCCGCACAGCACCCCCTCTACGGCCGGCGATGGACCGATGAGCTACGCGATCTTCCAGCTCGCCCGCGCCCACCGCGCCCGCGCCGCCGCCATGCTCCGCGAGATGGACCTGCATCCCGGACAGGAACTGCTGCTGATGCAACTCCTCGACCGGGACGGCCAGACCCAGTCCGAGCTGCTCGAGAGCGTCGGCCTGGACCACTCCACCGTGTCCAAGTCCCTGCGCCGCATGCAGGACGCCGGCCTGCTCGTCCGCGAGCCGGCCGCACACGACCGGCGTGTCATGGTCGTCCACCTCACGGACAAGGGCCGTGCCATGCGCGAGCCCATCGCGGCCATGTGGCGGGCCCTGGAGGAAACCTCCGCGCGGAACCTCTCGGCGCAACAGGCAGAGGCCT
This sequence comes from Streptomyces sp. NPDC033131, assembly GCF_055578365.1. Classification (NCBI taxonomy): domain Bacteria; kingdom Bacillati; phylum Actinomycetota; class Actinomycetes; order Kitasatosporales; family Streptomycetaceae; genus Streptomyces; species Streptomyces sp. NPDC033131. Next base: position 17,903 of record NZ_JBVIPA010000039.1, on the reverse strand, counting down.
TCGTCAGCACCGCCTATGCCATCGCCGACGCGATCAACAGTCGCGTCCTTCCGCAGGAAAAGTCCGAGTAACTCCCCTCGGCTCGCACCCGGGTTCCTGCCTGGAGTGCCAATCGTTTCCGGCGTTCCCGCGAAGTGGACAGTGCTGCAGGGCACTCGGCTCACGCAGGCCCGTGTTGAACGGAGCCGGGCTCCGCGACTGCCGGAAGGAACCAGGCGAGCTGAGCCGGAGCATGCGGCGGAACCCGCCCGCTCACCCCCATACGCCAGGGGGCAGCAGGTGCGCGGGGCCTCAGCGCGCCTCAGCGCCACGGGCAAGCGCGAGCTGCCCCCGGCGCAAGCAAGACGGGACCTTGTCCGCGGAAAGGCAACGCCCCCCGCAAGGACGGCGAGTCCTCCCGTCGCCCGCCGGCTGTACGTCGAGGGCGGCCGCCTCACCCGCGTCCGGTGACCACCCTGGCAAGCTCCTGCCGGGACGGCGGCGACTCGCGCCGCGGATCCGCCCACCACAGGCCCGCCCCCTTAACGACCAGGACTGACGGCGCCCACGTCTGCGCCACCTGATTCCCCCCACTCCTGACCTGATGGAAAGTGAGACCCCGATGACCACCACCCTCCCGGTCCTCGTCGTCGGCGCGACCGGCTCCCTCGGGGGCAAAGTCGTCGACGAACTGCTCAAGCGCGGCAAGGACGTCCGCGCCTTGGTCCGGCCGACCACCGACGCGAGCAGGCTCGAAAAGCGGGGTGTCGAGATCGCCCGCGGCGACATGCTCGACCTCGACTCGCTCGTCGCCGCCATGAACGGCGCCGACGCCGTCATCACCACCGCTGCCGGCTACACCCGCGGCGGCAAGAACGCGCACGACATCGACACCGTCGGCAACGCCAACCTCGCCGAGGCCGCCCACCGCGCCGGCATCCGACGCTTCGTTCTGACCAGCATCCTCACCAGCGACCAGACGCCCCACGTCCCGCACTTCTGGCACAAGAAGATCGCCGAGGACAAGCTCGAACAGCTCGGCGTCCCGTTCGTCGCCCTGCGCCCGGGGGCCTTCCTCGACCAGGTCGCGACCATGGCGGGCAACCCGATCGACAAGGGCCGTCTGATCTGGATGGCCAAGGCCACCAAGCCGCTGACCTTCGTCCACACCTCCGATCTCGCGGCCTGCCTGGCGGCCGAGGCCGACAACGGTGAGCGCATCGACATCGGCTGGGACCGTCCGGTCAGCATGCGCGAGGTGGCCGACCTGATGGGCAGCCGGGCCGGAAAGAAGATCAAGGTGTGGGCCGTCCCCTCCGTCGTCGTCCGCGCCGCAGGAGCAGTCCTCGGCCGCTTCAATCCGGTGGTCAAGGACATGGCCGCGATGTTCGGCTGGTTCGACACCGGCCGCTACGTCGCCGACACCCGCCGCCAGGAGCAGTTGTTCGGCCCCGTCCCCACGGCCGAAGGCGCCCTCGCCCGGTACACCGACGAGCTGGGCACGGCGCAGCACCGGTGACGAGCGGACCCGCATCCCGGCCCCGCCGCCAAGGCGGGGTCAACCGATGAGTTGAGGAACCGCTGTGACAGATCACCACACGTTCCTCCCGCACGGGGAAGGGGACGTGCCGAGATCGCAGCGAGCGCTTCGGGGGAAGCCCCTGCTCGCTCTGGAGCGCGAGCTGCGATCACTACAGTGGCGTGCATGCACCGGTCACGAATGTACGCGCTGATCGTGGACGCTCCCGAGCGGGAAGCCTCGGCAACGGCCAGGTTCTGGTCGGCGGCTCTGGGCGTGCCCGCCCGTGTCGACTCGGCGGAGCCCCAATTCACGTCGCTGGTCGGCGCCGTGGACGGATTGGCTACCGTGGTCCAGTCGGTTGCCGATACGCCGCGCATGCACATCGATATCGAAACCGACGACGTCGATGCCGAAGTCGACCGCCTTCTGGGGCTCGGTGCGACCGAGGTGTCTCGTTGGCTGCAGTGCCATGTGCTGCGGGCACCGGGCGGACACCTGCTGTGCGTCATTCCCGTCCACAGCGATCCGAACCTCTTCGCGGCGACCGCGCGGACCTGGGAGTGACCTGTCCGACGCCCGCTCGTCTGCTGCCCTGTGGACCCACACGTCGGCGACCTGGTTGACCCCGGCGAACCGCAGGGTAGAGCCTCTCCATCTTCGGGTCCGGCTTCACCACGCCCGGCCGACCCCTCCGTCAGCTCGGCAAGGCGATGGTGCCGCGCTGACCGAAGCGCTGGTCAGGCGCTACCGACCCGCACGGGCCCGGCGAGGGTACTCGCCGGGCCCGTGCGGGTGGATCAGTGGTCGAGGGGAACAGGTGCCGGCGTCAGCTTCTGGTCCACTGCTGGTTGCTGCTTCCGTTGCAGAACCAGACATCGACCGCCGTGCCGTTGCCGGTGCCGCCCCCGGCCGCGTCCAGGCAGAGCTCCGGGTTCGCGACGCTGGTCACCGTGAGGTCCGCGTTCACGTTCCACTGTTGCGCCGCCGCGCCGGTGCAGTCGTCGATGACCACGGGGTCTCCCGCCGCTCCGGTGCCTCCCACCGTCATGCACTTGTTGCCGTAGACCGTGAGTTGCTTCTCCGCGTTCCAGTTCCAGGACTGGTTGCCGCCGTCGTTGCAGTCCCACAGGTCGAGTTGGGTGCCGTTGGTCGTGCTGAAGCCGGGCACGTCGACGCAGCGGTTGGAGCCCACTCCGCGCAGGACCTCGCCAGGAGGCGCGGGCGGCAGGTCGTTGACGGGAGGGGTCGTGCCGAAGCCGTAGCCCCAGCGCAGCTGCGCGACTCCGCTGGCGTTGTTGTCCACCAGGTTGCCCTCGGAGTCCAGCGACTCGATCGAGTAGGCGTCGCCGAACCTCAGCCCAGGCCAGTACACCAGTCCCATCCCCTTGCTACGGGCGGTGTTGGTGACGGCCGCGAGATACGACGTGTAGATGTTGCCGTCCCATGCGCCGTAGTTCAGACCGGTGGTCATCGGGGAGCCTGCCTCGTCGATGATGGTCCGGCCGGCGTACGTGCCGATCCGGGCTTCGAGGTCGGCGACCCAGTCCGCCTGCTGGGTGTGGCTGGCCCAGAAGCCGTAGAAGTGCAGCGACAGCAGCGTTCCCCGCAGTTCGGGTGCGGCGCCGACACCGGTGACGTTGTCGTTGTAACCGGTACCGCTGATCACGACTCGGCCGCGCGGGACATCCTTGTGCTGGGCCAGCCAACCACTGGTGACGGACACCCACTGGTCCAGCGTGTAGCCGTGCGGCTCGTTCATGGGCTCGAAGTAGACCCGCGGGTTGTGCTTGTACTCCCGCACCACGGTGTTCCACATCGTTTTCCAGGCGGCCGTGTCGTCGACCAGGCCGTCCTTGCTGGTGTTGGCCTCCCAGTAGCTGACGATGACCTTGTCGCCGTAGGCCGTGGCCGCGTCGATCGTCGCCCGGTACGACTTCCACCAGTTGGTGCCCACGCTTGCCGGGTTGATCGGCAGTCGCAGCGTGTTGGCGCCCAGGTTCTTCTTGAACCCGCGCACCATGTGACCCGTGGTGCGGTACACGGTGCGGTAGTCGTCGGTCACCGACAGCCCGCTGGGCACCACGGCGTCACTGGCGTAGTTGTCCCGCGGGTCTGCCCAGTTCACCCCGCGGAAGTCACTGGTACCGCCCTTCGTCGCGGTCTTCACCGGCGCGTAAGAGGCGGCTGACGTCTCGGCGGCCGACTGGGCGAGGGCGGGGGCGGGGGCGGTCAGGAACATGAGTGTCGCGCCGAAGCCGGCCATGAGGACACTGGCCAGTCTTCTCGACCTCGTCGGGGTCTTGGGCATGTCGTCTCCAGTGACGGGAATCGCGGAGGGCGGGGTTCGTCACCTGAGCCGAGGCAGAGATGAACCAGGGCCTGGATCAGACACCCGGACCCGTGTGAACCGCCAATGGTTACGTAACCATGGCCCGGACACTGGCACGACGCCCGCCATGGTGACAAGACTTGTGACGCTTCCGAAACGCGACGGACTCTTTTCCCGGTACCCGGAGCGGCTCATGATCCGGTGGAGTCGAGGGCGGCTGTTCGGCAGGCCGTTGGCCGGCCAACGTGCTTTCCGAACACTGGAGGAACGACTCGGAGCACTTTCCGTTGGTGTCGTCTGTCTTGTGGCTCCCGGCTTCGCGGCCGTCGGAGTGCACTGGACAGTTTCACCGACATCTTCCTGCCGGTCCGCGTCGATGACGGCTGGCGCATCGCCGACAAGGCTTACCACCGGCACTCCTGAGAGGGCGGGAAGCCTCCGGTGACGCAGCCGACGACGATGTCGCCGGGGTACTGGATTCCGCGGAGCACGCGCCGCCCGGCTCGGACCAGGTCTTCCGGGCCGATCCCCACGAACTCGCGGAGCTTGAACAACACGGTTGACCCACCCGATGCGCAGCCCCGGATGCCCCCGGGTTGCCCAACGCACCGTGCCCACCGGATGCGGCGATGAGCACTGTTGGCGGAACGGTAGTACAGGTGTGATCCGGCTGCCCGGGTCCCGGTCCTCAGGTGACGGTCAGTCCGTAGGTCCGGTCGAAGTGCTGGGCCACGAGGTGTCCGGCCCCGTCGCAGGAGAGCTGCCAGTCGTTGACGCCGGTCTCGCGGCCGTCGGTGAAGTTCCACAGCAGACGGCCGGAGGCGGCGTCGATCGCGTAGAAGCCGTTCCTGTTCTCGAAGGCCGGCACGTGGACGGCGTCCGCACCCACCGCGATCGGGTGGTCGACGTTGAGGCGGGGGGTCTCGCAGAACCAGCGCCGGGCGCCGGTCGCCGCGTTGAAGGCGTGGACGCCGGAGGGATCGGTGCCCGTGGCGTAGACCGTGTTGCCGCCCGTTCCGAGGGAGGCGAACGTGCCGCGTTCCGCCTTCGCCTTCCAGCGGAGCTTTCCGGTGGCGAGGTCCAGGGCGATGAACTCGGAGCCGATGGCGAAGACGGTTCCGCCGAGCACCGCGAGACCCGGCCGCAGGTCGGAGCCCACCGGGTGCCGCCAGCGCAGGCCACCGCCGTCGCGGGTGCCGCGTACCGTGACATTGCGCAGCCCGTCGGCGTAGACGAAGTAGTCGGAAGTGATGACGGGCTTGAGGGACACGCCGACGTCCGCGGGGTCGATCGGGATGACGACGGCCCGGCGGGCCTTGAGGTCGACGCCGAAAACCGCGCTGGTGGAGGTCGCGACGCCCTCCTCCTCCGACCGGCGGTCCAGCTTGGCGCCGAGGACCGAGACGACGTAGCCGTCGTATCCACCGAGGAGTTGATCGAACTGGAAGTTCCGGCCGAAGTCGAGGGTGAACTTCTCGGTGCCGCCGGAAAGGTCGACGCCGATCAGGGTCGCACCGGTGCCGAGGGCGACCGCGGCGTCGTTGGCCAGCAGGACGGGACTGGGCGAGAGGCTGATGCCCTGATAGACCCATTCGGGCTGGGAGCCGTTCCTCAGGTCGAGGCAGATCATGTTGCCCGGGCGGCTCTTGAGCAGGGCCGTGCCGTCGTTGAAGACGGCCGGGGTCTGGAGCAGCGGGCCGCCGCGGTAGACCCAGGTCGGTTCGGGGGCGGGGCCGGGCCGACGCGCCCGCTGCCCGCCGGTTCTTCCTCTGATGACGAGGGCGGTGCCACCGGCGAGGGCCGCGCCCGCGGTCACGGCGAGGAGAGTGCGCCGGCCGACACGGGAGCGTTCGGGGGCACGGCGGTGCGCGGGTACGGCGGAGCGGTCCGTCGCCGGTTGCGCCGGTTGCGCCGATTCGGCCGCGGCCGCCGGGGGTCTCCGCTCCTCAGGCTCGGCCGTGGGCGACGCTCCACCGGTGGCTCCGGTTCCTTCGGCGGTCCGGTTGTCGGCGTCCCCGGCCGGGAGGACGCGGTCCGAGTCCGCCGCCGCGCTGGTTCCGCCATCGGTCCCGTGCGATGACAGCCCCACCGGCGTCCGCCCCGACCCGTATCGGCCGGACGCGGTGGGAGCCCCGGCTGTGGCTGTGGCTGCGTCGGCCGCGGGCCGTTGGGGCGTCAGGGTCCGCGCGAGGCGGTCGAGATCCGTCGCGGCGGCCCGGAGGTCGTCGACCATGGCGGCCACCCGCACGGGCAGCCAGCCCTCGGTCAGCACCTGCTCGGCACCGCCGGGCGCGCAGGCCGCGGAGAGCCGGTCGGGGCTGATACGAAGGGCCGGGTCCTTGGCGTGACAGAGGCTGATGATCTTGTCCAGTGGCTCGGGCACCAGGGTCAGATCGGCCGAACCGTGGACCACCTGGTAGAGCAGGGCGGCTGCGGCGGCCCCGTTGAACGGCGCGTGTCCCGACGCCGCGAACGCGAGCACCGAGCCGAGACAGAAGACGTCTCCCTCCGGTCCCACCGGATGGCCGGTGGCTTGCTCGGGACAGACGTAGTCGAGCGAGCCGAACAGGCCGCTGGAGCCGGTGAGCTGGTAGCCGTCCCGGGCCCGGACGATGCCGAAGTCGATGACGCGCGGACCGTCCGCGGCGAGCAGCACGTTGGACGGCTTGAGGTCGCGGTGCACCAGCCCCTCGGCGTGCACGGCTATCAGCGCCTCGGCGATGCCGGCGCCCAGCGCGAGGACCGTCTCCACCGGCAGCGGCCCGTGTGCGGCGACCGCCTCCGCCAGGGTGGGGCCGGGTACGTAGTCGGTGGCGAGCCATGGCGTCTTGTCGTCCGGCGCGGCGTCCACCACGGACGCCGTGTAGACGCCGCCGACCGCCGCTGCGGCCGCCACCTCGCGCCGGAACCGGATCCGGAAGTTCTTGTCCTCGGCCATCTCGGGACGGATGACCTTGACCGCGACGGTCCGGCCGGCCGACGAGGTGGCCAGATAGACCCGCCCCATCCCGCCCGCTCCAAGACGGGCCACCGGACGGTAGGGCCCTAGCTGCTCGGGATCTTCTGGGTGCAGTGGTTGCATGCCCTCGGCCGCCTGTTCTCGGTGGTACGGGCGGGAGTCCCGCCCACGCCGCGGGGGAAGGCCCTGTGGGGGGCTGGCAGCAGACTAGAGGCTTGAACGGCACATGGGAGTGCTTGTCGGCAACCGTCGCCGCTCCCTCGGACGAAGAGGTTCCGCCCTACTCGTGAGCGACGACATCGATATGACGTCATGTCAGAGATCGGGTGACACGTGCCCGTCCTGCGAGAACAGTGCGCCAGGAGCAACAGGAGGGAAACAAATGCAGGTTGAAACCACCGGCCTGGCGGAAGACCTCCGATGTGCCGAAGGTCACCCCGCGTTCTCGCTGTTCTCGCTCACGTTTCCGCCCGCGCTCACTCGCCCGTTTCCCCGACGTCATCGTGGAAGGCATCGGGAGCCGAGGTGCTGCCCCCGTTCCGGGGTCCGTCACAAAGGGCCGGCTTGCGATCCACCGGCGATCTGGACGAAGACCGCCGAGGAGCCCTCCGCCGCCGCGTCAGCGGTGGCGGAGGGCTCCTCGGCAGCGAGGTTGCCGGATCCTGGTCCCTACTCCGGGCGATCCGCGCGTCGGAGGTCGGACTCGGTCTGAGCACGACCGGTCACGAGACACGACACACGAGTCGCCGGAGCGGACCGACAGCACCTCGCCGCACCTCCGGCTGAGCGCTCAGCACTGGTAGAAGGTGATCTGTCCGTCGCCGTTCTCGTCCACCGAGGTGCCCTGCAGATTGGCGTCCGAGGTCCAGCCGTCGAGCTGGGATCCGGCGAGCCGGACATGCCACCACACGTTGCCGTACGCGTTTTTTGTCCAGCAGTGGAGGTAGACCGTACTGCCTGCCGAAACCCATCCCCAGGTGCCGCACCCGGACTCGTAGGGTCCGTCCGTGAGGTTGACTCCCCACTTCATCGTCGCGCGCCCCTCGCCGTTGGCGGTGGGCTTCCAGCCGCATTCCCCCTGGGCGGCGGCGTGCGCGGCCGGCGCGATCGCGGCGCCGGCACCGAACAGCATGACGGCCGCGAGAAGCGCGTTGGTGAGGGATCGAATCGGGCCACGTTCCAGGACAGCTCTCGGCATGGGACAGCTCCTTCTCTCAAGGCATGCGGAGGTCCGGGAGACCTCGACGGCGGTCGATCGTCGATGGTCGGCGGCCGCCCGGACTTTGTGATCCAGAAAGTACGGTCCGCGGTGAACGACCCGCGTCCCACACAGGGTTGATCTCCCGCGCAGCCTCCTGCGGTAGCCGCCCGTTTCCTGCAACTCTCGTGGTACCGCGGAAGGTTGACGCCCATCAGGCAGGCAGGCCTTACGCTGCTGCGATGCGGATCCGCCCCCTCGCCGTCGACACGATGATCGTGGCGGCGCTGACCGGCGTGGCCTTACTGCTGGGGCCGGAGGCCGCGCGCCAGGGGCAGAATCCGCTCGACGCCACCGCCTACGTACTGGTCGTCCTGGTCCACCTGCCGCTCGTCCTCCGTGGCCTGGCTCCCGTCGTGGTCTGCTGCCTCGTGCACGCGACGTGGCTGGTGTACATCACCGCCGGCTACTGGCCCGTCGTGTGCAGCTTCGGCCCCATGCTCGCCGTCTACACCGTCGCCTCCCTGCTGGCGCCGCGCGTCTCAGCCCCCTGCGCCGCGTTGATGGGCGGGGTCTGGATCTACGCCGGTGCGGTGAACCACACCGACTCCTGGGCTTCCGTCGCCGGACAGGCCGTGGTCTACCCGGCGATGCTGTGGCGGTTCGGCGTCCTTGCCCGCCGCTCGACCGAACTGGCCCGGCAGTTGCACCGGGAACAGGCCGAACGGGCCCGGCGTGAGGTGGCCGAGGAACGTGGCCGGATCGCCCGCGAACTGCACGACGTCGTCGCCCATCACATGTCCGTGATCACCGTGCAGACCGGTCTGGCCCGGTTCGTCTTCGACACCGACCGCCAGACCACGCGTACCGCGCTCGACACCATTGAAGCCACCGGCAAGGAGGCCCTCGAAGAGCTGCGCCGCATGCTCGTGCTGCTGCGCGCGTCCGACGACGGTGCCCCCGCCGGCCCGATGCCGGGCCTGGCCCGCCTCAGCGAGATGACCGAACGCGTCCGCGCCGGCGGGACCCGGGTCGTCCTGACCGTCGAGGGCATCGAGCGCCCACTGGCCCCCGGCGTGGAACTGTGCGCCTACCGGGTGGTGCAGGAGGCCCTCACCAACGTCCTCAAGCACGCGCCGGGAGCGAGTGCGCAGGTACGGCTGAGGTATGAACCGCACCAGGTGACGGTTTCGGTCACGGACGACGGAGAGGGGGTGATTCCGGACAGAGTACGAACCGGCGGCGGACACGGCTTGCTTGGCATGCGGGAGCGGGCCAAGCTCTACGGCGGGCAGATCAACATCGGTCCGCAGGACCAAGGTGGCTTCGCCGTGCGGCTGATCCTGCCGACCTCCGCGCGGGCCGCACAGCAGGGGGACGACGCCACCACATGACCAGAGTGCTCGTCGTGGACGACCAGTTCCTCATCCGGGCGGGCCTGGTGGGGCTGCTGCGTGCCGCACCCGGCATCGAGGTGGTCGGCGAGGCGAGCGACGGCGCGGAGGGCGTGCTCCTGGCCGCCCGGACCGCCCCCGAGGTGATCCTGATGGACGTCCGGATGCCCGGCATGAACGGCATCGAGGCCACCGAACGCATCCTCGCCCGCGCCGACGACCCCCCGCCCCGGATCCTGATGCTGACCACCTTCGACCTCGACGAGTACGTGTACGGGGCCTTGCGTGCCGGGGCCTGCGGGTTTCTCCTCAAGGACTCCGGCCCGGAACGGCTGCTTGCCGCCGTGGCAGCGATCGCCGGTGGGGACGCACTCTTCGCGCCCAGCGTCACCCGCCGCCTGGTGGAGGCGTACGCCCGACAGACCGCGTGCGAACAGCCCTCCAGTCTGGACGCGTTGACATCCCGCGAACTGGAGGTCCTGGAACTGATCGCACGCGGCCTGTCCAATCTGGAGATCGCTCAACGCCTCTACATCAGCGAGGCGACCGTCAAGACCCACCTCAACCGCACGATGACCAAACTGGACCTGGACAGCAGGGCACAGGCCGTGGTCGTGGCGTACGAATCGGGGTTGGTGATCCCGGGACACTGAAGGCGCGTTTCCTACCGGGGAAACCCTCACAGCCTGTCACCGACACCGACTGACAACTCCGTTGTGCATCAACAGTGCGGGATGCGACGACCGAGGAATGCGGCTACATGGTCGAGGGCCGGGGCGTGTTCGGGTGAGGGCTGCGTTGAGGCGAGGGATCCGCCGGCGGTGCGGGGCAGGTCGCCGTAGATCTCCCGGACGACGGGTAGAGCGGCGCGCGCGATGTTGGGTTCCAGGTCGCGGTCATGGCCGAGCGCGGTCGCGAGGTCCCAGCCGTGCACGAGCAGCTCGACGAGGAGCTGCTCGACCACGCGCCGGCCGGGGGCAGGGCCGAAGGAGCGGTGCAGCAGGTCCGGTTGCCGGAAGGCGTCGCGAGCCCTGGCGGCGGCGGTCTCGAAGGCGGCGATGTGGTTGTCACCGAGGTGGTCCTCGGTGTGGCCGTTCGTGGGGGGCGTGCCCTGGGCCAAGCCGCCCCAGACGATGTTCTCCCACACCAGATGGTTGAGCAGATCCCGTACGGTCCAGTCCTCGCAGGGAGTCGGTAGGCCGAACCGGTCCGGCGTCGTTGCGCGCACGAGCGTGCCGACGGTGTCCTGCACGCGCGTGAAAGCGTCCAGGACACCGCCAGGCCAGGGGTCGGTGTCGTCCGTGTAGAGGGCTTCGAGCCGGGCGTCGCGCGCGCCGGGCGCGGGGTTGGCACGCAGCGCGGTGGTCAGCCACTGCCCTGCCTCGGCGATCCCGGCGGGTGCGGGGCGGCCGCCGAGAACGCACAGCAGTTGCCAGAAGCGCTCGACGGCGGGCTCGTCGGCCGCGGTGAGCTGGGCGAGCAGGAGTGTGCGTGCCGAGGCGCCGTCGGAGGTCACGGCGGGGGCGGTGTTCGCGCGGCTGAGCAGCCAGGCGGCGACGATGTCCGCGACGACTTGGTCGGCAGCCGGGGAGTCCGCTGCCGTGCCGGCTTGCATCGCCGTGCGGACGCGTGCGGTCCAGGTGTCGGTGAGGGCGCGCATTTCCTCCGCCACGGCGGAGTCCTGCGCTCCCTGGCCATGACGGGCGGCGTACTCCGCGATACGACGCATGGCGGGACGCAGCTCCCCGCCGGCGACCAGCTCGCCCAGCTCCAGCCACGCTTCAACCTGCTCATCGGTGGGATCTTCGGGAAGGTCGGAGCTGGCCGTGAGGAGCCCTTCGCGGAAGTGGGGTACATCCAGATCGCCAAGCGTGTCGGTGAGGAAATCGTGGACCAGCTTGCGACGTTCGTCGGGAGACATGTGGGCGGTACGGGTCATGAGAGCGAGTCCTTCATGGGTGGTGCGACGGGTGACGGTGCGCAGGACGGCCTGGTGGGTCCGCAGGCGGCGGATCTGTGCCTCCAGCGCCTCGACGTGCGCGGCCGCCACCTCTGAGAGCCCGTCCTCGCGGTCCAGGGCGGCCCGGATTCCACCGAGCCCCAGTCCCAGGTCCCGCAGAGTTCGGGCCAGGTGCAGCCGGGCCACGCCGGCGGTGTCGTAGCGGCGGTAGCCGCCGGCGGTCCGGCCGACCGGCGCCACGACGCCCACGTCCGACCAGTGCCTGACCACCTTCACCGGCAGCCCAACCTGCCGTGCCACGGCCCCGATGCTCCACGTGGGCCGCGACGTGTCGTCCATGCGCATGTGCTCCACCTTCGACTCTCCCTTCGTGGGAGAGTCAAGCAGCCTCCCATCCCTGCCGGAGCAGATGCCGGATTCACTGCGGCGGGCCCCTGCCGTGATCGTCGTGTCCCGCGCCGGGCCCTTCCGGTCGCCGGGCCGAGGTGTACGCATGTACTGCGGCACGGCCGGAAGGGCGGGGCGGCGTGACGATCGAACCGGTGACCGCACTCGGGAGCGGGTGCGCGCCCCGGCTGCCGCGCACCCGGCTGGGGGTGGATGCTCGTCGGCGAACCCACGCCGACCGGACCCGCCCGCCGGGGGGTGCCTCCACGTCGTTCGTAGAGTGCGTGGGCCGCTTCGGCCCTGGCTCGATCTGTGTCGAGGGCGTGAGACTGTCTTGTCGTGTCGGAGATGATGAGTGGTTGGGAGGCGGCCTTGGTCGGGGCCTCGTCTCCTTCCTGGTCGCACCGTGTTCGTGCAGGGCATGACCTCGCTTCCTTCGCTGATGTTCCCGAGGCTGCGGAAGCGCTGCTGGGGCTGCTGCTGGACGTTGAGGACACGGCGGTGACCCGGCAGACGGCAGAGGCTCTGGCCCGGGTGGGGACGGTGGCCTCAGTAAGGGGTCCTTTCACTATGAGCGTCCGATCAGGTCGCGTGGTCTGGTGCCGTGCATCGCAAGGCGCCGGAGCGGCCGCGATGGGGGTCCCCCCGCGCGAGGTTGTTCGAGCGTGGGGGAGGAGCCACGTGGGCGTTTCGGCAACGCGGCGAGGTGCGGTGCCAGGCCGCGCGACCCGGACGGGCATAGTGAAAGGACCCCTAAGGCTCATCGCTCTCGCGGTTGCCGACGCTGACGGCGGTCAGGCCGACTGGATGCAGACCGGGGTGCAGGACGCGCATGCGGGAACGGACGGTGTGCTGGACGTCGCGGCGGTCTGCGAGCAGCTCGCCCGGGACCCAAAGGAAGCGGTCCGTCGGGGTACCGCGGAGATTACGGCGTGGGCCCACGACACAGGATGGTGATGTGGGCCGAGCTGTCCGTGGGCATGGTTCATGCGGCTGTACCGGGGGACGCGGGGTTCGTAGAAGGAGCCGTCGCGCCGCGATCCGTGAGGTGCTGCCCTGCATGGCCGACGAGGGAGCCATCCTGGCGCCAACCTGCGAGGAAATGGCCCAGGACCTCAAGCGCGAACGCGAGCGCCTGAGCCGCTCCATCGAACAACTCCAGGCCGCCCACACCATGCTCAGCTCGATCATCCACGCAGGCGAAGCGATCACCGCCGGGGCCGGCCGCAACGGATAGGGATGCGGACTCCGCAGCGGACGCGTCCACGACCTCACCGCGTCACCGTCTGAACCGACTGTGACGCCCCCGGCGTTGCCCCGATCTGCCGCCCACAACCAACAGCGGGACGGTTTTGCAAGCAACGCCTGGCGTACAAGGCTGTTCAGACAGGCCCGCTTGCCTGCTCTTCAGCTCAGCGGAGTCGGCCGTCGGGGAGGCGGGAGTGCCCGCAAGAGCTCCCACAGGGGGCGTGAGCCCGATGCCCACACAGCCAGCGTCTGGCGGTCCACCACATGCAGCTGCTGCTGCGCGGCAAAGGCGACAGCCGGCGCGGTCACTCGCCCGTTGGTCACGATGACGGCGACGTCCGCACCATGGACTTGCCTGGCCGTGCCGTTGAGGACCTGCAGATCCGGCGTACCCACCGCTGAACCGCGGGCACCGTTGCGGCGGTGTTTGCACTGGATCACCCAGCGCCGCCCGAACGGGTCCGTCGCCTTCACATCCGCCCCCAGGTCACCACGACCACCGACGCGTTCAGCGTCCCGACAGCCGTCCCGGCGCATCAGGTCCCGCACGGCGTCCTCGAACCGAGAATGGTGCAGGGCATCCAGCTGCGGCAGACCGTAGCGCAGGGCCTGCGCGCGAACGGCCTCCCACCGGGCCTGCTGCTGCCGGCTGTAGAACCAGCCGATGCCCGCCGCCACGGCAAGCACTCCGGCGATGACGAGCAGCCACCAGTGCGCCAGCAACCAGTTCACCACCCCTACGATCAGGCTGGTCAGGACAACCGCCCCGACCGCCAGGCCGGTCAGTTGCGCCTGAGCCTGTTGCTGCCGCCTGCTCCGCCGGCCAGGGCGCCGCCGCGCCGGCCGGGTCGAGCGCCGTCGCGTCACCGGCCACCGTCCTCACACACCCACGGAATCTGATACGACACCCCGGGCCGCGGTCGCGGCACCTCGCCGACCGGTGTGTCGAACGCGACCGGATACTGCATCCTCGACTGCGTCCGCGGGTTGGTCCCACCCCCCGAGGCCCCACCACCGTTGCCCACGACCACGACTGCCAACGCGCCCCCGGCTGAGATCACCGTCTCCCGGCGCACACTCGGAGCCCACGATGGATACGCGCGTACCGGTGTGGCTTCCGCGGGCACGTAACCCCTGACCCAAGGCAACGTCTGCCTCCCCCTCGGCGATGTGATCCCCGCACAACCGTCCGTCGTTGCCGCAGACACTGACAACGGGTCAGCACATCACCGCGCACTGTCATCACGCCAGAGGGGAACAGGCCAGGTCACCGCAGATGTGAGTGTTCCGGCCCGGCTGTGACCCGTTGTGCTCGGCGGTCGCCCAAGGCCTGCATGGCCGGGAAGGACGCTACACTCAAAAATATTACTAGTCACTTTTTTGGGTATGATGCAGTGATGGGCAAGGAAAGGGAGGGGGCTGCATCGGCACCGCGCCGGTGATCGAACAGCTCGAAGGGCGAGCGTCTGCGGCCGAGGCCCGGATCGGGCTTCTCGGCGAGCTGCTGCGGCATCCGCGCGGCGATGCCGACGAAGAGGAGTTCCTGCGCCGAGGCGAGAGGATCGGGCCGTACCTGCTGCGCGGCCTCGCCTTCGAGCAGGACCAGCAGGCCTGGTGCCTGCGGATCGCAGCTGTCCTGCGGGAAAGGCGGACGACTCATGCCGAACGGTGAATACTCGCGCTACGTCGCGCTGGGCGACAGCCAGACCGAAGGGCTGGGCGACGGAGACGACACCGTCGGCCTACGCGGCTTCGCCGACCGGCTCGCCGAGCACCTCGCAGCCGTCAACCCCGGCCTCAGGTATGCCAATCTGGCCGTACGAGGACATACCGCCGACCAGGTCCGCACGGAGCAGTTGGGGCCCGCCCTGGCACTTCGCCCTGACCTGGCCACCGTCGTCGCAGGGGTCAACGACCTGCTCCGGCCCCGGTTCAACGCCGCAGAGGTGGCCGGCGACCTGGAAGAGATGTTCGCCGCGCTCACGGGTGCCGGGACCCATGTGGTGACACTGACCTTCCCCGATCTCGGGAAGATCGCGCCCATCGCCCGGCCCATCAGGTCCCGCGTCTTCGACCTCAATAGCTGCATCCGCGCAGCGGCCGCCCGGCACGGAGTCGCAGTCGCCGAAACCAGCCGACCGTCCGTCACCACCGACCCACGGCTGTGGACCGCAGACCGACTCCACGCCAGCCCTCTCGGCCACGAACGCATCGCCGCAGCCCTCGCACACGCCATCCACCTGCCCGGCAGCGACGACACCTGGAGGCTCCCCCTCCCGCCACAGAGGGTTCCCACGGGCTGGCAGGCAGCAGGAGCCGAACTGCGATGGGCGGCCGCATACCTCGGTCCCTGGCTCGGACGCCGTCTGCGCGGTCAGTCCTCCGGCGACGGACGCACCGCGAAACGCCTCCAGCTCCTGCCGTTGAGTGCCACGCCCGACTCCGCGGCGGACAAAGGTCAACCAGAACCTGCGTAGCGACAGCGTCGGTTCACGAACGCACCCCGCAGAAGCCGAAGGCACTGCTGCAGCGGCACCGAGGACACCTCGCGCAGGTAGGCCATCTCGCTCGGCCTTCTTCTTTGACCCGCTGAGCACGTGATCGCCCGGACAAGTCCTCGAGTGCTTGGTGGTGTCACGTGAGCTCGGCAGATGGTGGCATGGGAGGCACTTAGCCGTGGTACGGGACCCAGGCACGCCCGCCTGCGTCGTTCGTGCCGTACCAGTAGTGCGGCATTCCCTTGACGCTGGTGGTGTGGAACGGGCGGCCGTCGTCGTCGATGCGGATCGTGCCGGTGCGGCCCTGGGAGGACCAGTCGAGTTCGAGGTACCAGCGGGCATCGTAGGTCTGTGTCGTCGCGGCGACCAGCAGCACTTCCGGGTCCTCGGCGGAGACGAGGTAAGGGAAGTGCACGGCCGGAATGGTGTGTCCGCTGTCGGCGCCGTCCTTCGGGCGGGCGATGGGGCGGTCGGCGTCGAGGTTCACGGTGAAGCGGCGGGGCGTGAGGTCGCTGCCGCAGCCCTGGTCCATGGCGTACGCGCTCCCGGCGGCCGGGTTGCCGCGGCTGACGATGCGGACGCGGAGCGCCTTCAAGACCACGGCCGTGGACGACCGTCCCTGTACCGAGATCTGCACTCTCGTCTGCCGCCCGTGCAGCGCGCCCTGCGTCGCCGCCCACGCCCCGGCATCCTGCTCCACCGGCGGTGAAGGCACCTGTGCGGGCGGCTTGTCGATGACGTAGTCGTGGTCGCAGCCCTTGTCCCAGACGAGGGAGTCGGTGCTCCAGGTGAAGGGCAGGCCGGTGGTCGGCTTCGCGGAAGGGGCGCCAGGGGCGGTCGTCCGCGGGCCGGCGGAGCGAGAGGCGTCGGCCTCGGAGGAGTGGTCGTCCGACAGGGCGGCCGTGCTGCCCAGAGTGGCGAGCAGCGCACAGGCGATGGCGGTGGATACCAGAACACGTGGGCGGCGGTACCAGGGACGGGGAGCGAGGGAGGGAGCGGCCTCGGCCGCGTCGGGATCGTCCCTGGGCTGCTCCGCGGAACCGGCTTCCTCCACGACTATCCCGTCCCCGTCCCTTTCCGTGTCTCCGTCTCCGTCTCCGTCTCCGTCCGCCTCCCCGTCGACCTCCGGCGCCGCAACCGTCGCCTCCGGCGAACCGGCCGTACGCACCCGCTGCCGAGCCGCCACCGCCGACAACCACACTCGGTGCAGCTCGAGCCGTTCCTGCGGTGTCGCCTCGCAGAAGGCCGCGAGCCGCTCAACGGGGGCGAAGTCCTGCGGCACCGCCTCGCCCGCGCAGTACCGGTACAGCGTGGAGGTGTTCATGTTGAGGCGGCGGGCCAGGGAGCCGTAGCTCCGGTCCGTGCGGTCCTTCAGCTCGCGCAGCAGGGCCGCGAACTCCTCTACATCGTCCCGCATCGCACCGTTCCTCCGCCGTCCGCCTGCGATCCCGTAATCCAGGCACTCATGTTCCTGCACGTCAGAGGGGCTGGAATGGTTCCACCGTCGCCAAAGGGCCGGCGGTCGTTGTGCTGAACTCCGGTGACCGCCGATGCTCTTGGTGTCGCACCGACCACGGCGGCAGGGCCAACCGGCGTTGGGCGACGTTCGACACACATCCAACGACGGCTGCTCCCATGGGGACCGCGTTTGATGCGTCGTCACACACGCTCACGGTGCCCCGTGCCGTACTCGTCGTAGCACCGGCCTCGCTCTGCTGACCAGCGGCATCCGCAGCGAATCACGATCTGCAGCTGCCGTGGCAGACGAACTACTCAATGCCCAACCACTTACGGAACAGCAAAGGAAGACACACATGAACAGGAACTCCTCCACACACCGTCGTCCGGGCCGCCGCGCGGCTGTCGCTGCCGGCCTCCTCCTTGCTGTCGGACTCGGTGTGTCGACACAGGTGTCGGCACAGGCGTCCGTCCCCGCCCCCGCAAAGGCGTCCACCGCCGCACCCCAGTCGGTCAGCGGCACGTCCGGCCACGTGGTGACCCGGGTCGCCGACTTCTATGGCACGTATGTCGACGCGAAGGGCGATTACACGGACCCGGACGTCTCGCTGGCCACGGCGCTCCGCAAGCACTACCTGACGCCCGACTTCGCCAAGCGGCTGGCGGCCTGGGAGGAGAAGAACGGAGTGGACGGCGTCCTTCGTGCCCAGAACGTCCCGGCGCGGTGGACGGTGACCGACAACGGCACCGTGGGTACGGGCCATGAAGTCGTCGTCACCCTGGCCTTCGGCAGCGGGGAGACGACGCAGAAGACCAAGCTCTTCGTGCTGGTGGAGCGGTATAACCACATCGCCGACATCAACACCACGAGCGCCCGCTAAGGGGTCCTTTCACTATGAGCGTCCGATCAGGTCGCGTGGTCTGGTGCCGTGCATCGCAAGGCGCCGGAGCGGCCGCGATGGGGGTCCCCC
>NZ_JBVIPA010000038.1:0-101953 GCF_055578365.1 Streptomyces sp. NPDC033131 | reverse complement strand
TCTTTATCGTCGTCCCCCTCCGGGGAGGAAAGGGTGGCAGCGCGAGGGCTCCTTCCCCCTTTCCCCCCCCCCCCCCCCCCCCTCCCCCCCCCGTCCCCCCCCCCCCCCCCCCCCCCCCCCCCACGGCGGCGTTCCCCGACAGCGCACGAAGGCCGCCTCGGACATGCCACGGGGCCTGCCCACCGCCGAGCGGTGGGCAGGCCCCGTGGCGCGATCACCCGGAAGGAATCCGACGTCAGAGGCTCTCGGCCACGACCGGATTGCGCAGGACACCGATGCCCTCGATCTCCACCTCGATCTCGTCCCCGGGCCGGATCGGCCCGACGCCGGACGGCGTGCCGGTCATGATCGCGTCTCCGGGCAGCAGTGTCAGATGGCGGCTGAGGTAGCTGACGATGCCGGGAACGTCGAGCAGCAGGTCGGCGGTGCTCGCCGACTGCACGACGGCGCCGTTCAGACGGGTCGTCAGCGACAGTGCCGCGGGGTCGAGTCCGGTCGCGATGACCGGCCCGAGGGGGGCGAACGTGTCCTGCCCCTTGCCGATCAGCAGCGTTCCGAACGCGCTTTCCCTGCGCTGGACGATGCGGTCGCTGACATCATTGCCGCACGTATAGCCGAGGATGTATTCATGGGCCTCAGAGGGCTTCACATGGCGGGCTTCCTTTCCGATGACGACGACCAACTCGCCTTCGAAGTGGATGAGTTCGCCATCCGCCGGATAGACGATCGCGTCACCCGGTCCGATCGCCGCGGTGCTCGGCTTCATGAAACACACGGGAACTTCCGGCTTTTCCCGGTCGGTCTCGTCGACGTGCGAGGCGTAGTTGTAGGCGAATCCGAAGATCCGGGGTCGCTCGAGCGGCGGAAGAACGACCACGTCGCCGACTTCGTCGACGTCCCCCGCAGGGAACAGTCCGGTGAAGGGATCACCGTCGAATCGCGCGATTCTTTCGCCACCGGAATCCAGCTCTCCATAGTGACGCACGCCGCTGACGGCATATCTGACGATCCGCACGGGACACCTCCGCAACTTGGCAGCCGCGGGCGGCTGCACGGCCCATTCAGCAATGCTAACGTTAGCACAATGACGATGACCGACTCGGCGCCCCCACCCATCCGGCCACGTAGTGCGACGAGAATGCTATCGTTGGCACACGGAAAGTGACGGCGACGGGATGAGCCGGCTCGAGGGGGCCCTTACGTGATCACGACCAAGGACATCGCGGAACGCCTCGGAATCTCCGTCTCGACGGTCGGCCGGGCGCTCTCCGACGATCCCCGCATCAGCGAGGAGACCAAGTTCCGGGTCCGCCAGGCCGCGTCCGAGATGGGATACGTCGGCAACCGGGCGGCACGGATGATGCGCGGAGCGTCCAGCAACGTGGTCGCGCTGGTCATCCCGGACATCCGCAACAGTTTCTACTCGACGATCGCGCACGAGTTGTCCAAGAACATGGAGGCCGAGGGCTTCCAGCTGATGCTCTCGGAGACCGACGACGACCGGATGGTGGAGCTGCGCCACCTGCGGGAGTTGTCCGCCAACCGCGTGGCCGGCGTCATCATCGTGCCCAGCGCACGCCCGCACGGCGACTCCGTCAAGCTCCTGCGCGGCCTGCCGCACCTGCAGTTGCTGCGTCGCCACCCGCTGCTCGGTTCCCAGTGGTTCGGCGTGGACGACCACGAGGCACTGCGCCGGGCCGCGGCCCACTTGGTGGCTCAGGGGCACACCCGCCTCGCATACGTGGGCGGCCCCGAGGAACTGCCCACGGGCGCGGAGCGCCTGCGCGGCTTTCGCAGCGCCCTCGGCGAGGGCGGCCTGCCCGACGACGCCGGGCGGGCGGAGCTGGGACCGCCGTCGTCCGTGGACTACGGCCGCCAGGCGGTGCGCCGGCTGCTGAAGGGGCCGGACGTGCCCACCGCGCTCGTGCTGGGATCGGTTCAGCTCACCATCGGGGTCCTGGAGGAGCTGTCCGAGCAGGGCGTGAAGGTGCCCGGGGAGCTGTCCGTGGTCGGGTTCGGGGACGAGCCGGGGTTTTCCTGGTGGGGGCCCGGACTGACCACGATCGGGCTGCCGATCCAGGAGATGGCCACCGGCTGCGCGCTGTGGCTGATGCGCCGGCTCAAGACCAAGCCGGACAACGACGGCCCGTACACGTCGGTCTCCCCCGGATCACTGGTCCTGCGCGGCAGCACGGCACCGCCTGGCGGGACAACTCCGTCCAGGTCCGTCTGAGCCGGGGCGGCCTCACCCGCGAACGCCGAAGGCGCCCGGAGCAATGCACTCCGGGCGCCTTCGTATGTGCCGCGCGGGTCAGTACGTGCCGCTGCGGGCGCCTGCCCTTGTGCGGCACGGGTCAGTACCTGCCGCTGCGCAGTCGCCCCATGACCCGGGCGGTGCGGGCGAGTTCGTCGAGCACCTGCTCGGCAGCGGTCTCGTGTATTTTGCCGGGCCTGAAGTCGCCGCCCTCGACGAGGCCGTTGACGAACGGGATGCTCACGGTCGGACCGATCGGCAGCATCCTGAGGTTCGCCACGACCTGCTTGCCCATCTGCACCGCGCGGGTGCCCGCCGAGACGCCTCCGTAGCTGACGAACGCGGCCGGCTTGTGCTGCCACTCCACGGCGAGGTAGTCCCAGGCGTTCTTCAACGGGGCGGGGAAGCAGCCGTTGTATTCCGGGGTGACGAAGACGAACGCGTCCGACGCGTCGACGATCCGGCTCCACGCGCGGGTGTGGCTCTTCGTGTACTGCCGCAGAGCGGGCGGATGCGGCTCGTCGAAGAAGGGCAGAGCGAGTTCGTACAGGTCGACGGTGTGGGACTCGAACTGGTCGTACTCCGAGGCGCGGAGAGCGAACCAGTCCGCGACGGATCTGCCCACACGTCCGGGGCGCGTACTGGCCACAACGGTGGTGAGGGTCATGGGCGCCACGGAGGGCTGGAGGGTCATCTCAGGCTCTCTTCCCTGTCGGGCGGGTTGCGGCCCGGCGGACCCACGCCCCCCTGTGCTGTCCGTCGTCCAGAAGGGCGCGGGTCCGCCGGAGTTCTCGCCGGAGCACCGGAGCACCGAGTGTGCGAACGATAGCATCAACCCTCGAGGCACCCAAGAGGATGTCGAACCAGGTGAACTCCAGCGGATCGGGCGACGCCCCGCTCTTGACAGAGCAGCCGCCGCTTTGCACGATTGCGCTATCGTTAGCACGAAGAGCCGCAGTGAACGAGCAACCTTCGCCATGACCTTCTCGCTCGTGCCCAACGCCGCTGCGCCGACCCAGGTGCCGCCCGGCGGGGGCCGGCCGAGCCCGTTTCGTCGGCGAGGACATTGCTCCGTACGCCTTCCGTCGCCTCCGGCTGCGGGGCCGCCCCCGATGACCGGCACGGGCGGATGTCTCCGACCCGATTTATCCGGCCCGATTCTTCTGGCCCGGTTCTCCTGGCCCGGTTCTCCTGGCCCGGTTCTCCTGGCCCGATCGTCCGAACTCCGAAAGGTCGCACCGCAATGACAGACGCGCGGATCGCCAAGCTCTACGGCCGCAGGGTGTGGGACTCCCGCGGCCGGCCGACCGTCGAGGTCGAGGTCCACCTCACGGACGGTGCGGTGGGCAGGGCGATCGCGCCGGCGGGCGCATCGACGGGCCAGGGCGAGGCCCTCGACCTGCGCGACGGCGGCAGCCGCTTCGGCGGGCTCGACGTCCGGCGTGCGGTGGGCTCGGTGAACCACGAGATCGCCCCCGCCCTCGCCGGTCGTGACGCGGGTGACCAGGAGGCCGTCGACCGGCTCCTGGTGAACCTCGACGGCACCCCCGACCGAAGCCGTCTGGGCGGCAACGCGATCGTGGCCACGTCCATGGCGGTCCTCCACGCCGCCGCCGCATCGGCGGGCGTGCCCCTGTGGCAGCACCTGGCGGGCGGACGGCCGGTCCGCATCCCGCTGCCGGAGATCCAGATCTTCGGCGGCGGGGCCCACGCGGACCGCCGCGTCGACGTGCAGGACTTCATGGTGGTCTGCCCGGCGGCACGGAGCTTCTCCGAGGCCCTGGACTGGACGGCGGAGATCTACCGGGCGGCCGGAGCCCTGATGCGCAAGGCCGGCAAGGTACAGGGCGTGGCCGACGAGGGCGGGTTCTGGCCCGCCTTCGACTCCAACGAGGAGGCGCTGGAGATGCTGACCCTGGCCATCGAGAGCGCGGGCTTCGCGCCCTCCTCCCAGGTGGGCATCTCGCTGGACGTCGCGGCCTCGCAGTTCGGCAGCGGCGGGCGGTACACGCTGGCGCTGGACGACCACACCCTGGACACCGAGGCACTGGTCGACATGCTGGGCGGCTGGGTCGACCAGTATCCGATCCTCTCCGTCGAGGACCCGGTGGGCGAGGACGACCACGAGGGCATGGTGGAGTTCACCCGGCGCTACGGCCACCGCTGCCAGGTGATCGGCGACGACTACCTGGTCACGAACGCCAAGCGGGTGGAGGCGGCGGCCACCGGCCGGGCGGCGAACGCCGTCCTCGTCAAGCCGAACCAGGCCGGTACGGTCACGGAGGCCCACCAGGCCCTGTGCGCCGGAAAGGACGCCGGCTTCGGCACGATCGTCTCGGCCCGGTCCGGAGAGACCGAGGACGTCACCATCGCCCATCTGAGCGTCGGCTGGGACGCCGGCCAGCTGAAAGTGGGCTCGTTCACCCGCTCCGAGCGCATGGCCAAATGGAACGAGGTCCTGCGCATCGAGGAGGCCCTCGGCGAATCCGCGGAATTCAGCGGATGGTCTGCCTTCACATTCGCGGATTCCGCGTCTGCCATGACTGCGGCCCCTTCCGCTGACCAGCCGTAAAACAGCCTCGAAGTATTACAGTCATCGAAATCCAGAGCCGATCGGAGCCCGGAGACCATCATGCTGCCTCCCGTCAATCTGCGCCCCAGTTTCAACATCACCCGCTCCAGTCATGTGCGTCTCACCGTGGCCGACCTGGCCGAGAGCCGGAACTTCTACGTGAACGCCCTGGGCCTCGTCGTCAGCGACGAGGACGAGCGCACCTGCTACCTCCGCGGCCTGGCCGAGGCCTGCCACCACAGCCTCGTCCTGGAGCTGGACGAAGAGGGCGGCGGCAGGTCCAGGAGGATCGGCTTCCGGGTCTTCTTCGACGAGGACCTCGACCTCGCGTACGCCTGGTTCCGTGAGCGGGGCCTGCCCGCCGAGTGGGTCGACGTCCCGTACCAGGGCCGCACCCTGCACGTCAGCGACCCCATCGGCACGCCGCTCGAACTGTGCGCGACCATGGAGACGCGGCCGCGGCTGCACATCGACTTCGCGTCCTACAAGGGTGCCCACGCGCAGCGCCTGGACCACTACCAGATCTTCGCGCCCGACACCTACGAGCTGTGCGCTTTCTACAGCGAGCTCGGCTTCCGCAACTCGGAGTACCTGGAGCACGGCGACAAGCTGCTGGGGGCCTTCATGTACCGCAAGGGCACCTGCCTGGACCTGGCGATCGTCGAGAACACCGGGCCCGCCCTGCACCACTTCGCGTACACCGTCTCCGAGAGCCACGACATCTTCGCCGCCTGCGACTGGGCGGGCATTCTCGGCTACGGCGACGGCGTGGAGCGCGGCCCGGGGCGGCACGGTCCGGGCGGAATGCTCTTCGCCTACCTCCGTGACCCGGACGGTCACCGGGTGGAGGTCTTCAACAGCCACTACCAGACGATCGACACCGAGATCGAGCCCGTGCGCTGGGACGCGGCGGCGCTGAGCACCAACGCCCGCTGGGGCCTGCCGGCCCTGGAGAAGTGGTACTTCGAGGCGTCGCCCTTCGTCGGCGTGAAGCAGGTCCCGCCGTCCGAGCTGCCCCGGCCGATGTCGATGGAGCGGTACCTGCTCGAACAGTCCGCCCACTGACCTTTCGTACGATCACGTCCCCCGAGGAGACACCATGGCACGAGTCCCCTACCTGCGTCGCGAGGACGCGGACGAGGCGCACAAGCCCCTGTACGACCGGCTGGAGGCCGAACGCAAGGTACCGACGGCGAACATCTTCCTCGCCCTCACCCATGCGCCGGCCCAGCTGGACGCCTTCCTCACCTACGCCAACTCGCTGCGTGCCGCCGACCTCAGCCCCAAGCTGCGTGAGCTGGCGATCCTGACCGTGGGCCACGCGACCCGGTCCGTGTACGAGGTCGCGCACCACCAGTCGCACGGGCTGGGGGCCGGGCTCACCGGTGAACAGCTCGCGGCGGTGGCCGACTTCGAGTCGTCCGACCTGTTCGACGGGGTGGAGAAGGCGGTGATGCGCCTCGCCAAGGAGTCCACGCTCCGGGTCGAGGTCTCGAAGGAGACCTGGAACGCCGCGGCCGAGCATCTGACGGACAAGCAGATGGTCGAACTGTCGTTGTCCATCGCCTGGTACAACTCCGGCGTCCGCATCATGGGCCTGCTGGACATCGACCTCGAAGCCAACTACCCGAATCCTTTCCCGAATTCCTAAGTAATTCTTTTTTCAGGGTCTCCGCCTCCGGCCGCCTGGGACGGAGCAGTTCCAAGGAGTATTTCAATGGCGAAAATGCTCGCCGCACGACTGCACGCGCTCGGTGAGCCGATGTCGGTGGACACCATCGACGTGCCCACCCCGCGCCCGACCGACGTACTGGTGCGGGTCAAGGCGTGCGGGATCGTGCCGAACATGGCCAACGTGATCAACAACTGGCCCACCTGGTTCCCGCACCAGCCGCTGCCCAAGTTCCCCGCCATCTTCGGCCTGGACGCCTCCGGCGTGGTCGAAGCCGTCGGCGAGGCGGTGCTGAACACCAAGCCGGGTGACCGGGTCTACGTCAACCCCCTGCGCGGGTGCGGCAGTTGTCAGGTGTGCCGGGGCGGAGAACTGAGCCGCTGCCGTTACTTCACGCTGAACGGCTACTTCAGCACCTCCCGTGACGGCCAGCGGATCTTCGACCTGTATCCGTACGGCGGCTTCGCTCAGTACATGACCGCCCCGCAGTCCTCGATCGTCAACATCCCGGACAACATGACGTTCGAGCAGGCCGGAAAGCTCGGCTACATCGGCACGTCCTACGGCGCCCTCAAGAACGCCGCCGCAGGGCCCGGCCAGGTCGCGCTGATCGACGGGATCACGGGAACCCTCGGTGTCGCGTCGACCGTGCTGGCGCTGGCCTCCGGGGCCTCCCGGATCCTCGGCACCGGCCGCAACGAGGAACTCCTCAAGCGCGTCAAGGAACTGGCCCCGGACCGGGTCGAGGTCTTCCGGCTGGGTGACGGCTCCACCGGCGAGTGGGCGAAGTCCCGCACCGGCGGCGAGGGCGCGGACTACGTGATCAGCGCGCTCGGCGCCAAGGCACCGGTGGAGACGATGCTCGACTCCATGCAGGGCGTCCGAAGGGGCGGCCGGGTCGTGAACGTCGGCGGTGTGGCCGACCGGCTGCCCGTGGACGTGAAGTGGCTCATGGACGAGCAGGTCCAGCTGATCGGCTCCAACTGGTTCAGCACCGCGCAGGGGCAGGAACTCGCCGACATGGTGGGCACCGGCGCCCTGGACCTGTCCTACCTTCAGGCCAAGCCGTTTCCGCTGGCCAAGGTCAACGAGGCGATCTCGGGGCTCCAGGACCGCGACGGCGGGTTCAGCAACTACGTCGTCCTCCCCTGAACCGAGGCTCCGACGAGCATCCGGACCCCCCTTGACCGGCCATGCCTCCGACGCCCCGTACTCACCCCGCGGCGGGCCTGTTCTGCCCTGACGCCGCCGCGGGGTGCTTCACACAAGCAGTGCACACGGCCCCTGCTCACGTCAGTACGGGCCCGGCAGGATGGAGGAGCCGGTGGAACTGCGCTGGCTGGAATCGTTCGTCACCGTCGCGGAGGAACTGCACTTCGCGCGGGCGGCGGACCGTCTGCATCTTGCCCCGTCGGCGCTCAGCGCCCAGATCAGGGCCCTGGAGTCGCACTTGGGCGTGCGGCTGATCGACCGCGGACGGCGCAGCCGCCCGGCGCTCACCAGCGCCGGGCGGCTCTTTCTCGAAGAGGCCCGGCTGACCCTCGCCCAGGTCTCCCGTGCCGAGACCGTGGGCCGGCGCGCCGGCCGCGGGGAACTGGGGCACGCCCAGATCGCGTACGTCGCCTCAGCCGCGTTCTCCGGAGTGCTGACCGACGTCCTCACCCGGTGCGCGGCCCCCGGCACCGAGCTGACCGTACAGGTGCGCGAGCTGGAGACACCGGCCCAACTGGAAGCGCTGGCGTGCGGGGACATCGACGTCGGCTTCCTGCGCTGGCGGCCGCAGTACCCGCCCGAAGTCACGGCCACCTGCCTGCTCACCGAGGACATCGTCCTGGCGCTGCCGGCCGGAGCTCCGCTGGCGGCGTACGAGGCGATATCGGCGGCGCAGCTGCGCGACGAACGGTTCGTGGCCCCGCATTTCGACGAGGAGTACGGCTGCCGCGACCAGATCCTCGAGGTGGCGCAGCAGGGCGGGTTCAGCCCGCGGTGCGCTCCCCCGGTGCGGGACTTCATCGCGGCTCTGACACTGGTGGGCGGTGGTCTCGCGGTGGCTCTGGTCCCTGATTCCCTGCGCCGCGTGCACATCCCCGGGGTGGCCTACCGTCCGCTGGCGGACGTGTCCCTGACCACCCGGCTGGTGGGTGCCTACCGCAGGGGCGAGACCTCGCCCGCGGTGCGCGGCCTGATCCGCCGCCTGCGCGAGGCCGCCGCCGCCACGGTCACCACCGGCTGAAGCAGCGGCGCTCCGGTGCGGGGCGCGTGGGGCGGGCGGGAGCTCCCGGCGGCGAGGCGGCGCCGGGCCAGGGAGGTCCCCGGCACCCGCGCGGGGCCCATTCCGGTGATCCGCGGTCCACTGAGGGGGCCTCGGCCCTCTGCTCGGCAGCGCCGTCAGGTCCGCCAGGTCCGCCAGGTCCGCCCGAGGGTGCCGTGGCGCATGTTTGTGCGCGGATGACGCACTGTCGGAGCAGGTCAGAGGGGGTGTTCCCGGCCTACGCTCAACACGGCACCACAGACCGTGGCGGCGTCGGTCGACCGCCGCCGGGCGTTGGAACAGGCGGAGGAACACATGACATCGATCAAGCACGTGGGGGTCGTCGGCGCCGGGCAGATGGGCCGGGGCATCACCGAGGTCTGCGCCCGTGCCGGACTGCACGTCACGTTGTGCGACGTGACCGAGGACAGGGCTCGTGCCGGACTCGCCGGCGTGGCGGACTCCCTGCTCAAGGCGGAGAAACGCGGCACCATCGCCCCCGGAGACCGCGCACACGTCCTGGCCGGGATCTCGGTCACCGCCGACCTCTCCCGGCTGGCCGGGGCCGACCTGGTCGTCGAGGCCGCCGTCGAGAACGAACAGGCCAAGACGGCACTGTTCCGGCAGCTGGACAAGATCGTCACTGACTCGGCCGCCGTCCTGGCCAGCAACACCTCCTCGATCCCCATCGCCCGGCTCGCGGCGGCGACCGGACGACCGGAGGCGGTGATCGGCCTGCACTTCTTCAACCCGGTCCCTCTCATGCCACTGATCGAGGTCATCCCCTCGTTGCAGACCTCGAAAGCCACGGAACAGCGCGTGCGTGCCTTCGCCGGCGAGGTTCTGGGCAAGAAGACGATCGTCACGCAGGACCGCGCGGGCTTCGTCGTGAACTCCCTGCTGGTCCCCTACCTGTTGGCGGCGGTACGGCTGGTCAGCTCCGGCACCGCGACGGCGGAGGACATCGACACGGGGATGACCGCCGGCTGCGCACACCCCATGGGCCCGCTGCGCCTCGCCGACCTCATCGGCCTGGACACCGTGGCGGCGATAGGTGAGGCCCTGTACGAGGAGTACCGGGAACCGCTGTACGCCCCTCCCCCGCTGCTGCGCCGCATGGTCGAGTCGGGGCTGCTGGGCCGGAAGTCGGGGCAGGGGTTCTTCAGCTACCAGGCGGCCTGAGGGCCTGCGGCGACGCGGTGTGTCCCACGTGTGGGGGGCACCGTACGCCCGCCGTCGTCACCGACGTCGTCACGGAGCACCCACTGAACGTCGTCGACGGGTCGCAGGCGCCTGGCGGGGACTGCCGTAGGGCGGCTTGAAGGGCGGCTTGAAGGGCGTGACTGACATGTCTGGATGCGGGAAACCGCAGCCCGGTACAGGTGGCGGCGGCAACCTCGGTGTGCGGCAGCGGCACCCGGGGCTCCGGGGCCCCGGGGCCCCGGGGCACCGTCACGAAACATCACGCGGGGCGCGGGGCACCGTCACAAAAGACATCAAACGGGGCCGCGAGGGTGGTCGAGGTCGGGGGTGACGGGACGGCGGGTGTGGCGGATCGCCGGTTCGCCCACGCGGGCCTCGCGGTCCTCCTGGGTGAGTGACCATTGCCCGGTGAACTGGAGAGTCAGCGGTCCGGCCTTTCGGCGCCCGTGTCATCACTCGGCTTCATGATCCGGGGCCTGGTGGGCGACCGTGTTTCCGACTGCCGCATCCGGTCCCCCGCGAAGACGGGCTCGGACGGCCTCTCTGCCGACGGGGTGTCAAATCACCCCGGACGAGCCGTGACCGGCTTCTGGGGCCGAGCACGTGGTGCGCCCGGCCTCGCCTCCCGAACAGTGTCACGCGTGGCCCCAACGCCCGCGCATCACCGGCCGACTACTCCCTCGGCGCCCGGATGCCTGGAGCCCGAAGGGGGCCGGAGCGCACTCAGCGCTCCGGCCCCCGGCCCTGGGCTTCGCGGCGTTCGGGCCGGCTCGCCGTACCCGCCGCGACGATCAGTGACGGTCCAGGGTGAAGGTCCAGCCGAACACCCCCGTCGCACCTCCAACCGCACGACCTGCACGACCTGCACGACGTACGAGACGATCCACCACTCGCCGACCCTCCGATGACGGTTGCACCACGCGAAACGTGCCCCTCCCACGGGCCCTTCGCTTCCTCGAGCCATTTCGCTCGCGGCGGTTCAGGGCTCAGGCGGGCCGGCCGACCGGGACCGATGTGCGTCACCAGGCCCCACGCATGGGAGGCCGCGGTGTGAACGTCACAGCGGCCCCCGGCGTACCGCAGGGCGTTCCCCCTCCTGGTCCGGCCCCGGGCGGTCCGGACCCGAGAAACCGTGCCCGTCAGGCGTCGACGTCATGTGGCTGCGCGGCGGGCGGCCAATTCCTGCGTGAGCTGGGGAGCCACCGAGAACAGGTCACCCACCACGCCGTAGTCGGCGAGGCCGAGGATCGGTGCCTCCGGGTCCTTGTTGACCGCGAGGATCGTCTTGGAGGTCTGCATCCCGGCGAGGTGCTGGATGGCCCCGGAGATGCCCAGGGCGATGTACAGCTGCGGCGAGACGGTCTTGCCGGTCTGCCCGACCTGGTACTGGTGCGGGTAGTAGCCGGCGTCGACCGCGGCGCGCGAGGCGCCCACGGCACCTCCCAGAGCGTCGGCCAGCTCCTCCACCGCCTTGAAACCGTCCGCTCCTGCCACACCGCGGCCTCCGGAGACCACCACGGTCGCCTCGGTGAGTCCGGGTCGGTCGCCCGAGGGGGCGGCGCGCCGTGCGGTGATGCGTGCGGACGCCGCGGGGTCGATCGGCGGCAGGGCCAGTTCCCGTCTCCCTGCCTCCCCGGGATGCTCCTCCGGCTCGAAGGCGCCCGGCCGCACGGCGATCACCGGTATGCCGTGGGTGACTTGGGAGCGCACGGTGTAGGACCCGCCGAAGACGATCTGGGTGACCATCCCGGACGAGTCCAGGTCGACCGCGTCGACCAGCAGCCCCGCGTCCAGCCGCGCGGCGAGACGCCCGGCCGCTTCCCTGCCGTCCGTCGTGGCGGATACCAGAACGGCGGCGGCAGCGGTCTCCCGGACCGCGAGTTCCAGGGCGTCGACGGCGGGCGTGACGAGAAACTCGGCCGCGTCGGTGGATTCCGCCGCGAGGATGCTCGTGGCGCCATGGCGGGCGAGGGATTCCGTGAGGCGCGTCGCGGTGCCGGGAACTCCCACGACGACGGCGGCCGGGTCCCCCAGCCGCCGTGCGGCGGCCAGGAGTTCGTATGTCGTTTTGTTGACACGTTCCCCGTCGTGGTCGACGAGTACGAGGACTTCGGGCATGGGGGCCGTCTCCTGGTCGGGCGCTTCAGACGAGCTTCTGGGCGATCAGGTACGCGGCGAGCTGCCGGCCGGCCGAACCGTCGTCGGTGACGCGGGTTCCCGCGGTTCGCGGCGGACGCGGGACGGCCTCCACGACACGGGTGCGGGTCACGAGGAACCCGGCCTCGTCCGCGTCGGGGAACAGGTCGTCGAGGTCGACCGTTTCCACCGGCTTCTTCTTGGCGGCCATGATCCCCTTGAAGGAGGGGTAGCGCGGCTCGTTGATCTTCTCGGTGACGCTGACCAGCGCGGGCAGCGGGGCGTCCAGCGTCGACTCGCCGTCCTCGGTCTCGCGCTCGGCGCGCACCCGTCCCGCGTCCACGTCCAGGTTCACGTCGAGCTTGCGCACGTGGGTCACCTGCGGCAGGCCGAGCAGGTCCGCGACGACCGCGGGGACCGCGCTCGCCTGGCCGTCGGTGGTGGCGTCGCCGGCGAGCACCAGGCCGACGTCCTCCATGGTTCGCACGGCCGCCGCCAGGACCTTCGCGGTGGTCAGCACGTCGGCGCCGCGCAGTCTGGCGTCGCAGATGTGGATCCCCCGGTCGGCGCCCATCGCCAGGACCTTGCGGATGGCGTCGAGCGCGGAGTCGGGGCCCATGGAGACGACGGTGACGTGGGCGTCCGTCGTCTCCTTCAGCGTCAACGCCTCTTCGGCGGCACGCTCGTTGATCTCGTCCAGGACGAGTTCGACGTCCTCGCGGTCGAGGGTGTGGTCGGCCCCGGACAGGGTCCGTTCGGCACCGGAGTCCGGGACCTGCTTGACCAGTACGACGATGTTCACGGATGTCTTCTCTCAGCCGTCACGGTCGGCGTCGCGGCCGGCGTCCCGGTCAGCGGAACGCCGCCTGGCCGGTGATCGCCTGTCCCACGACCAGGGTGTGCATCTCGCTGGTTCCTTCGTACGTCAGCACGGACTCCAGGTTGTTGGCGTGGCGCAGCGGCGAGTACTCCAGGGAGATGCCGTTGGCCCCCAGGATGGTGCGGCACTCCCGTGCGATGGCGATCGCTTCCCGCACGTTGTTGAGCTTGCCGACGCTGATCTGCTCGGGCCTGATGCGGCCCTGGTCCTTGAGCCGGCCCAGGTGCACGGCGAGAAGCGCGGCGTTGCCCACGGACACGCTCATGTCGGCGAGCTTCTTCTGGGTGAGCTGGAAACCACTGATCGGCTTGTCGAACTGGATTCGGGAGTCGGCGTACTGAATGGCTGCCTGGATCGAGTCGCGGGCCGCACCGACCGCGCCGAACAGGATGCCGAAGCGGGCCTCGTTCAGACAGGACAGCGGTCCGCGCAGGCCCTGAGCGAGGGGCAGTCGCGCCGAGTCGGGCAGCCGTACGTTGTCGAAGTAGAGCTCCGAGGTGATGGAGGCGCGCAGGGACATCTTCTGCTTGATGTCCTGCGTGGTGAAGCCGGGCGCCCCGCGGGGCACGAGGAAGCCGCGGATGCCGTCCTCGGTCTGTGCCCAGACGGTGGCCACATCGGCGATACCGCCGTTGGTGATCCACATTTTGGAGCCGTTGAGGATCCAGTCGTCACCGTCGCGGACGGCCTTGGTGCGCATCCCGGAGGGGTTGCTGCCGAAGTCGGGTTCCGTCAGGCCGAAGCATCCGATGGCCTCACCGGCGGCGAGCCGGGGCAGCCACTCCTGCTTCTGCTCCTCCGAGCCCCACTTCCAGATGGAGAACATCGACAACGAGCCCTGCACGGAGACGAAGCTGCGGAAGCCGGAGTCCGCCGCCTCCAGCTCCAGGCAGGCCAGTCCGTAGCTGACGGCGTTGGTGCCGGCACAGCCGTACCCTTCGAGGTGCATGCCGAGCACGCCCAACTTGCCCAGTTCCGGGGCGAGTTCGCGGGCGAAGTGGGCGTTCTCGAACCACTCGCCGATGTGCGGGCGCACCCGGTCGGCGAGGAACTTGGCGACGGTGGCCTGGATCTCCCGCTCCTCGTCGCTGAATGTAGAGGAGAGGTCAAGCAGGTCGAGAGGGTCCTTCATCGGCTTGGCGCCGCTCATCGTGAGCTCCTGGAGGTTGTGGTGATCGGTCCGGTCGCGGTGTCCGCGCCGGAGAGGTCAACCGGCCGCTTCGTTCGGCGCGGAGACGTGGTCGGAGAGACGGTCGAGTGTCTCGGTGGTGTGCTGGCCCAGGCGCGGCGGCGGCAGGCGGTACTGCGCCGGCGTGCCGCTCAGCGCGATGGGACTCGCGACCTGGCGGAAGGGAACGCCCTGCGTCCCGTCCTGTCCCGCGGAGCGTGCGGCGGGGATGTCGACGATGCCGGGAAGGCCGAGCTTGTGGGCGAAGGCGAAGGCCTCGTCGAGTGTGTTGACCGGTCCGGCGGGCACGCCCGCGGCCAGCAGGACGGCCGACCAGTGATCCGCGCCGGCGCCCCCCAGCCGTTCGGTCAGGATGTCCCGCAGAGCGGCGCGGTGGGCGACCCGGTCGGCGTTGGTGCGGAAGCGGTCGTCGTCGGCGAGACCGGGCTCCCCGACAACCTTGGCGAGCGCCGCGAACTGCCGGTCGTTGCCCACCGCGATCGCGATCGGGCGATCGGCCGCCGGGAAGGTCTCGTAGGGGGCGATGCTCGGGTGCGCGTTGCCCATACGGCCCGGAACCACACCGGCGACGGCGAACGCCGACGCCTGGTTGACCATGGCCGACAGCAGCGAGCCGAGCAGGTTCACCTCCACACACTGCCCCTCCCCGGTGGCGTCCCGGTGCCGCAGGGCCGCGAGGATGCCGAGCGAGGCGTGCAGGCCGGTGATCACGTCGACCAGGGCCACGCCCGCCTTCATCGGCTCCCCGGCGGCGTCGCCGGTCACGCTCATCAGCCCGCCGACGGCCTGCACGAGCAGGTCGTATCCGGGGATCTCCGCGCCCTCGCCGCTGCCGAAACCGCTGATCGAGCAGTAGATCAACTCCGGGTGCCGGGCGCGGAGTTCGCGAGGGCCGAGCCCCAGTCGTTCCATCGTGCCGGGACGGAAGTTCTCCACCAGGACGTCGGACTCGGCGACCAGGGCACGAGCCTGCTCGACGCCCGCGTCGGTCGTGAGGTCCAGGACGACGGACGTCTTGTTCCGGTTGACGCCGAGGAAGTAGGTCGACGTGCCGTCGTGGTCGGCAGGAGGGTGCCAGGCCCGGGTGTCGTCCCCGATACCCGGCCGTTCCACCTTCAC
The DNA here is from genome assembly GCF_055578365.1 of Streptomyces sp. NPDC033131. Lineage (NCBI taxonomy): Bacteria > Bacillati > Actinomycetota > Actinomycetes > Kitasatosporales > Streptomycetaceae > Streptomyces > Streptomyces sp. NPDC033131. Next base: position 86,677 of record NZ_JBVIPA010000038.1, on the reverse strand, counting down.
CACGTCGGCGCCCAGATCGGCGAGGAGCATCGTGGCGTAGGGCCCCGCGAGGACCCGGGAGAAGTCGGCGATGCGCAGACCGTCCAGCGCGCCGGGCCCCGTTCCGTCGAGAGCGCCGGCCCGTCCGTCCGATGCGTTGTGCTGGGTGCCCACGCACCCTCCTCTCTGATCGTGGTGTGTCTGCGAGGTGACTGTGTCCCGGCCGCTTCCCGTCACCACCAGCGCTCCGGAGCCGGTGCCGGCTGGGGGAGTTCGACAAGGGGCAGGCCTTGGCCGACGGGGGCGACGGACCGTGCGACGTTCACCCGCATCCCCACCGCGACCGCGATCGGTGCCGTCCCGGTGACCTGGCAGAGCAGGTTGAAGCCCTCGTCCATCGCGACGAACCAGGTGTTGTGCGGAACATGGCCGTACCGGCGCACGACGACCCCGGAGCCTTCGCTGCGCTCACGGGTGAAGGCCGTGGACCCGCAGGCACGGCAGAACGAACGGCGGTAGGCCGGGGTGCCGCACCAGAGGCAGCGCTGGAAGAGGAGTTCGCGGCTGACCGCCGGCGCGTCCGGCGCGGCGGACGCGGTCGTGGTCGCGGCGGCGCCGTCGTGGTCGTCCGCGAAGTCGGTGTGTTCACGGGTGTCTGTCTGGAGCATCACGGCCTCCTGCACTCAGTTCGGTGACCGGAAAACGGCTGGTCGGGATCCGATGTGGCTCCCTCACCCTGGCCCTGTCGGGGATCGCCGGTCAACGACGTAGTGACGCATCTTTGTGCGCGGAATGCGTTCCGTTCGCTGAGGTCAGAGCGGTTCTCCCGCACTACGCTCCTTGTGCGCCGCGGTCCGGTGGCCCGCTTCGGCCGCCGGTTCGCCGGACCCGACTGCCGGCCCCCGCTGCCGGGAATGCACGCCGTGCCCGTAGGCATCGTTTACGCAGTACGAGTGAATGAGCCGATTGTTCAGTTCGGGGCGGGTGGTGCGTCTTCTACGGTCTCTGCATGGACCGAGGGCTGCGGGAAAGGCCTTGCGGGCGGGGACCGGTGGAAAGGCGCGCCTGATGTCGGGGTTGGGGAAGTCGACGGACGTGCTCAGGGGCCGGGCGGGCCGCTGCCATCGGACAGGGCGGTGGGCCTGGGGCGCGGTGGGCGTGGCCTGCCTCGTGGGAGCGGTGCTGACGTTCGGCGGGCCGTGGGCGGCCGGGAGCGCGGTGGCGCGGATGGTGGCTTTCGGGCCGTCCACCGGTTGCTGGGCTTTGGCGGTCTCCCTGGGGCTCCGTGCGTGGGGGGCGAGTGGCCGGGTGCGGACGCGTCTGCTGCTGTTGGGGGGTTCCGCGGTGGCCGGGGGCGTGTACCGGGGGACGGTCAACGTACTGTCGGCTCACCCTCCGGGTTCGGGGCGGTACGAGCGATCACTGCTCGGTTCGGTGGTGGTCACCGGAGTGATGCTGGCGGTCGGTCTGGGGATGGCCGGTCTGGTGGTCGCGGCCGATGCCGGCAAAGGCCGACACGTGTTGCTGCGGCGCGTGCTCGACGGGGTTGTCACAGCCGGGGCCGTGTTCATGACGGGATGGGTACTGCTGCGAGGGGCCAGTGACGGCTGGCGGCTGGGGACGGGGATGGTCGGTGTCCTCTGGACCGCGGAGGTCGTGTACCTCAGCTTTCTCTTCGCCCTGCGCCGTCTCGTACGGAGCGACCAGAGAGTCACCTTGTGGGTGGGGATCGCCGGGCTGTCCCTCATGCTGATCGGCGACACCCTGCGCCTGTGGACGGCCGGCCCGCACAACCCTGAGGCGATGTCCTGTCAGCTGGTCGACACCTGCAACACCGCGGGCCTGCTGGTCGTTGCTCTCGGCCCTTGGTTGCCCGGCGGGGCGAGCGTCCTCGACACCGCCCAGCCGACGTTGCGAGGGGGGATGGAGGGTGCGGCGGCGTTCATTCCCCTGACGGTCTGCACGGTCGCGGCGCTGGGATATGTCCTGGCTCCTCCCGCCCGCGACCCGATGCCGCTGCTGGTCGGTGGGACGGCGCTGCTGAGCCTCTGGGCACGCCAGACGTTCCTGCCGAGCAAGAACACCAGACACGACGACTGAGTGCTCGTGCGGCTGTCCTCCCTGCTTCACACTCCCCCACGCGCGCAAAGCTCTCCCCAGCCCCAGCCCCAGCCCCAGCCCCAGCCCCCGGACCCCCAGCCGCGTCCAAGCCGAAGCCACCGGCGAACACCGACAGCCGGTTCCACGGCAGCCGCCCGGCTGGGCGTGCCCAGCTCATAGCTCCAGTCGATCCACGTTCGACGGTCAGGGCGAGCAGTCGCCGCGAGCAGTCGTCTCGACCCGGCGAGTCGTGTGTGCGGGTGGGCGCGGCTCCGGCCGTGCGGTCGGAGCCGCTGAGGGGTAACGGGCCCGGGCTGTGACTCACTGGGTGTAGAAGGTGGCGTCGGCCCGGTCGGTCGCCGTGCTGAGAGCCTGAACCTGCAGCAGGTACTCGTAGTGGCGGATGTAGCGGCCCGGGAAGTTGTACGACTCGTAGGAGACCCCCGCGGAGTCGGCGAGGCCGGCCCGGGCGGTGAAGGAGGCGTCACTGCGGAACGGGGCCGTCCCGTCGTTCTTCTCCACCCACAGCTCGAAGTTCTTGTGGCGCAGGAAGTAGCCGGGGAAGTTGGCCGACTCCAGGGAGACGGTGCCGCTGCCGGCGAGACCGGTGACGACCCGGAACTGCGAGTCGGCCAGCGGGGAGACGTTCGGCTCGATCTTGGCGCGGTACTCCCAGTGCCGGATGAACCGGTCGGGGAAGTTGTACGAGGAAAGCCGGATCGGGGTGAGACCGTCGGCGACCGGGATGCCGAAGTCGGGTGTGCCGTCGGCCTTCCAGTAGATCTTCTGGACGCGGGTGCGGCGGTTGGGGTCGTTGAGGGGGTCGCCGCTGATGTCCTTGTAGCTGCGGTCGTGGTAGACGAGGATGTCCGACTTGCCGTCCTCGGAGACCGTGAACTGGTTGTGGCCGGGACCGTACTGGCTGGTGGCGGCGTTGCTGGCGAAGACCGGACCGGCGGACTTGGCCCAGGAGGAGGCATTGAGCAGGTTGGCCGACGCGGAGGCGGTCAGCATGCCCATGCAGTAGTTGGCGTCGGTGGCGCTGGCCGAGAAGGTCATGAAGACCTTGCCGTTGCGCTGGATCACGGCCGGGCCCTCGTTGACCGTCTGGCCTCCGGCGGTCTCCCACGAGGCGGTCGGCCGGCTGAGCATGACCGGAGTGCCGGTGATGGTCCACGGGCTGGACATCTGCGCCAGGTAGATGTTGGTGCCGGAGCCGACGGCCGGGTCGTTCTGCGCCCAGGAGAGGTAGCGGGTGCTGTTCACGACGAACGTCGTCGCGTCCAGGGAGAAGGTGTCGAGCGGCAGTGCGATACGCCCCTTCTCCGTCCAGGCGCCCGTGATCGGGTTCGCGGCGGTGCACTCCAGGACGTAGGGCCGGATCTTCCAGATGTTGTTGGCGTCACCGGCGGCGAAGTAGATGTACCACTTGCCGTCGATGAAGTGGATCTCCGGAGCCCAGATGTGGGCGCCCATCGCACCACTGGCGTGCTTGGTCCAGATGGTCGTCTCGGTGGCTGAGGAGAGCCCCTGGATCGTGGTGGCGCGGCGCAGCACAATGCGGTCGTACGCCGGCACCGTGGCGGTGAAGTAGTAGAAGCCGTCGGTGTGCTTCCAGATGTGCGGGTCGGCCCGCTGCTCGGCGATGCTGTTCGTGTACGTCACACCGGGTGACGCGGGCACGGCGGCGTGGGCGGTACCGGCGGAGACGCCGGTGAAGGTGGCGGCGGCCGAGCCGGCCATCATGCCGAGGACCGTTCGACGGGTGAGCGCAGGTCTCACGGACTACTCCCTCTGGGACTGGAGCTGGGGGCGGGAACGCATCGACAGTTCACACTCTGTCGGTATTTCGAACACGGTTCGTAAGCTCGGCCAGAACATAGGTTCTCGTGCAGGTCCAGTCAACGCTTCTGTCACACAGGTTTCACACGGCGGCGAAGAGGGTGCCCCTTCCCCGTCCGCCAGGTGAGAAGGCCCTCGGGCGGTTCAGCCCAGCAGGGCGGCCGTGCACGTCTTACGGCGGCCACCGGCAGAGGCCTGGAGGCGGTCCCGGCATTCCCCCGTCCATCGCGCTCGACCGGCGCCCGGAGGCAGACGGTGCCCCCACCGGCCACCCGGTGGTCGTGCAAAGGCCCGACAGTGCGGGAACGGCGGCAGAGCCAGGGCTGGGGGGACGAAGGTCCGAAGGTCAGCTGCTCGCGGCTGTCGCCGGTGAGAGGGACAGCCGCAGCCGCGCCAAAGCCGCGCTCCCTCAACGCCCGAGGTGGCCACGGAGAGCGCGCGTCGCGCGATGCCGGGCACTCGACGATCCCACCCCGCGGAAGACCGCCCCCGCATCCGAAAGACCCAGAGGGCCGACCGGCAGGGGTCGCCGCGCTGGTCACGGATGCCACCGGCCAGTGGGGCCGGGCGCGATCTCGAACTGCGCCATCGAGCCTCGGCCCTGATCGGCACCTTCCTCGGCATCAAGCGCACGGGCCAGGATCTCGTGGAGGTCCTCGTCCCCGCACTTGGCGACCTCGCACGGGTGGAGCCGGCCGAGGCAGTGGTCGACGGTGACGAGCCTCCCAAGGTCCATGGCGGAGGAGAGCTGCGTCCGCGCCGGACCGCGGTAGCCAGTGCCGACGGGCACTGGCCCGCCGGGCTCCTCCAACCCGACGCGGCAGTCCCGCCGCGCTGGTCACCGCCGGGCGAACGGCCAAGGGCGACACGGTCCTGATCCACGCGGTCGCCAGTGACGTGGGCACCCAGGCCGTCCAGCCGGCACGAGAGCTCGGAGCCGGCCGGATCATCGGAAACGACGCGCACCTCGCACGGCGAGCGCGTCACCGAAAGGCTCGCCGGCCTCGGGATCGACGAGCTGATCACCACATCGGAGGTCGATTTCGCCGACCGGGTTCTCGGGCTGACAGACGGAAAGGGAGCCGACGTCATCCTGGACCACGTCGGCGGCCCGTACCTCACCCGGAACATCAAGGCAGCCACACGCGGCCGGATCGTCGGGGTCGGCCGGTTGGGCGGCGCGGAGGGCACCCCGGACCTGGAGGAACTCGCCCGTAAGCGCGTCGAGATCATCGGCACCACCTTCAACCTGCTTCTCAGCGCGCAACGCTAAGACCGTTGAGGCGATCGACAAGGCCGCGTCCAGGCCGAAGCCACCGGCGAACACCGACGGCTGGTTCCACAGCAGCCGCTCGGCGGGGCGTGCACGGCTCGTAGCTCCAGTCGATCAACGCGCGAAGGGGGCGCTGCCGGCGGCCTGGCCGGTCAGGGCGTACCACTCGTCGACGTCGGTCCACTGGCCGTACCGATGGAGCTGCCGCACAGCATGTGAGATGGCAAGAGCTATGAGTGGTCGAAGGACCGGATCGGCGCCATGAGTGATACCGAGCTGCGGGAGCAACCCGTCAAGCGTCCGGACTTACCGTTTGCGGGCCTACCGCCGTGGGCCTTGCCGTCGTGGGTGACCGCATCAGCTGTGGGCTGCCCAGCAGCGTTGCCGTCAGCGCGACCAGCCCCACCACGGCCGACACGAGCATCGCCAGCCGAGTACCGAGCAGGCCGGCCGTAACGCCGAGGATCACCATGCCGGACGGCAGCGCGAGGCCGATCGTGGTGCTCAGCAGGCCGAGCGCGGCAGTGCGTTCGTCGGGGGCGACGGCGTCCACCGACAGGGTCGCCTGCATCGTGCCGAAGTAGGCCTGACCGATTCCCGCCACGCCGAGTGCGAGCAGAGCCACCGCCACTGCCGGCGCGTAGGACAACACGCCCAGGCAGCACAGGCAGAGCGCTACCGCGAACGCGTAGGAAGCGCCCGGCCGCCGGGCCGGCCAGATGACCAGCGCCGCCGCCGTCACCAGTTGCACCGTGCCGGCGGCGGAGCCGATCACCCCGGCCATCGCCGCCCCGGCGCCCAGGCCGCTCGCGATGACCGGGACGAGGGGCATGAACGCGAAGTAGGAGAGGTTGCAGATCACCGTCACCAAGAGGACCACCCTGAGCGCCGGCGAGCGCCGCAGCAACTGCCAACCCGTCGGGCCCGGCGCGGCCGTGGACATGCTGTCCGGCCCGGCGATCGCGGGCGCGTCGGCCGGCATCCCGCGGGTCGCGTGCCACAGCAGCGCGGTGGAGCAGGCGAGCAGCACGGTGGGAACAGCGAACGCGGCGCCGAGGCCGAACACTCCGATGGTGACGCCGCCGATCAGCGGGCCGAGCATCGTCGCGCTCGCCAGGCCCGCCATCTCCGCTCTGAGTGCACGATGCGAGTGCTCAGGCCCGGCGATGCGGAACAGCAGCTCGCGCTGCGCGGTCATGTTCACCAGGCCGCCGAACCCGTACGCGAGCTCGAACAGGTACACCATCCAGGTCTGGACGGCACCGGTGCTCACGACCGCGATCATCACCGCCGAGATCGGCAGCAACGCGAGTTCGGTGAAGAGCACCAGCCGGCGCGGCTCCAGGTCGCGTCGCGTCCTGGCGGCGACGTAGGCACCCAGCAGCATGGGCGAGAACAGGGCGAACCCGGCGAGCTGATTGTCGATCGGACGCCCGCCCAGGTGAGTCACCAGGTATGTCCCGAGGAAAAGCCCGTCCCAGCGCGTCAGATGCCACATCCACGAGCTGATCAACACCTTCGGGAGGGATCCACGCCGGTCTTCACGCATAGCCATGTCCACACGGCTCACCCAAGGACACTGCAGTCACCTGGGAGAGTCCGCCCGATGCCCGGCCGATTGCGCTGGTGTTCGGGGTGCTTCGACTCGGACGGCGACGCGCGCGGGTCGGCGACCGATCGCACGGCGTCGACGGTGATGTCCGTGACCACATGGAACACACCCATCACCGAGCAGCACCACCGGCGATCCCGCTGAAGTCCCCCACGTCGATCGCTGCGCGGCGAACAGCCAATGCCTGACGGGCGCAGGTCGGCTCCACGAGCCCCTGCATGATCAGGGTCAGCTCCCCGCCCAGGCGCCCGCAGGGTGAGCGTCCGACCGCGCGACGCCCCGGTGCCCGCAGCCCGTCGGCGCCGCACGCGGCGATCAGCGACGCGACGCTGACACCGTCGACCGCCTTCAACAAGCGTGCGGGTCCCCTTCAGCCGGGGACCCGGCGCCAGAGCTCCTGGTCAGACGGTGCCCCAGGCCTGACCAGGGCTTGATCAGGCCCTCTTCAAAGCCTGCGGCCAGAAGATCGCCGGATAGTAGGAGTTGTTCTCGATTCCGCTTATGTAGCTGTGCGCGATCGTGGAGTTCGGCGTGATACACAGCGGGATCCAGACGGCGTCGTCGAGGATGATCTTGCTGCAGGTCGCGTACACCGCTTCCGTCGCCGCGGTCGTCGGCTGCTTGATCGCCTGGTCCATCAGCTTGTCGAGCGTCGGATTCGAGTACTGGAAGAAGTTCAGTGGCTTGGCACCGGTGCGCAACAGGATCCGCAGTGTGGTGTCGAGGTGCAGCGCGTCCCCGCCGAGGAAGGTGACCAGGATGTCCGGGCGCTTGTCGGGCGGCTGGTTGGGCAGGTCGAACATCTGTGACGCCGGCATCTCGCGGACGGTGACGTCGAGGCCCAGCGCAGCCAGCTGGGTCTGGACCAACTCGGCCATCTGCTGCCGCGGCGCGCCGCCGTCGGCGCCCCAGGCCAGATCGACCTTCTTCCCCTTCAGGCCCGGCACCAGCGCCTTGAGCGCGGCGGTGTCCACCTGAGCCGGGAACGGCGCCAGCGTCGAGGAGAGCGTGCGCTCCGGAAACAGTCCCTTCTGGACCGTGGTGAGGCCGCCCCACGCCGTGTCGACGATCGATGTGCGGTCCAGGGCGGTGAGCATGGCCCTGCGCAGCGCCTTGTCGGCGAATACCCCGGCCGTCGGGTTCAGCCAGATCGCCTCGCCCACGCCGCCGTAGGAATTGACGACGCTGAATTGCGAGTTCTTCTGGTACTGCAGCACGTCCCGGATCGCGAAGCCCTTGGTCACCATGTCGAACGCGCCGGCGTCGAGCTGCAGCTTCTGCGTCGCGATACTCGGCGTGATTTTTATCTGGATGGTCTTGAACGCGGGCTTCTCGCCCCAGTAGTCCGGGAATGCCTCAAGCGTGTAGTGGCTGCCCGGCACGAACTCCTTGAAGATGTACGGCCCGGTGCCCGCGTCATGCGTCTTCAGCCACCCCTGCGCGAGATCGCCGCCGACGGCGTGCTTCGTCACTGCGGCGGGACTCGTCGCCAGCGGTTGCCATGGGCACGCCATGTAGTGCAGGAACGCGTTGTTCGGCGACTTGAGCGTCACGACGAAGGTGGTGGGGTCGGGCGCCGCCGTCCTGGCCACTTCCGCGACCATGTAGGCGGGGCCCTGGGCGATCTTGGCGCGCCGCTCGAAGGTCTTCCGCCACGACTCCGCGTCCGCGGGGGTACCGTCGTGGAACTTCACGTTCGGCTGAAGCTTGAACGTGTACGTCAGCTGGTCCGGCGAGAGCGTCCATGACGTCGCCAGCCCCGGGAGGAACTCCGAGCTGCCTGCCTTGTAGCGGACAAGTCCCTCGTACGCGGATTCCATGACCTGGACGCCTTCGCCCTCATACATGATGTCCGGGTCGGGAACCTGCATATCGGCCAGGAACGGAATCCGCAGGGTGAGCTTCGAACCGCCCGCCCCGCCGCCACCGCTGCCGTCGGGGCCGCACGCGGCGATCAGCGACGCGAGGCTGACACCGCCGATGGCGAGACCGCCGGCCTTCAAGAATCCGCGGCGGTCCAATCCCGCCGGAAAGTCCGGCGATCTCCGCTGTTGGTCTGCCGTTTTGTCCACCGATGACTCCTGCTCTGCTTCCACTGTCGACTGAAAGCACGGCATGCGCTGGCGTGCCTCCACATGTGCGAGCAGTAGAACCGCGTCAGGTGACGCAGTCGCGTCGCATCAGTACCTCTCCTATTGCGCCGTCAGAACTCGAGGAGGTTCTCGCGGAACGTGCTGTGGTTGTAGCCGTCCCTGATGAGGCCGCGCTTGCGCAGGGCGGGTGCCAGACCGTCCGCGATCTCGGCGATGTTGCGCCGCGTGACGGTCGGCGACAACAGGAATCCGTCGCCGCCTATCTCCTCCATCGCTTCGCCCATCTTCGACGCCACGGTGTCGGGCGAGCCGACGAACGCGAGGCCGGCGTGGGTGTCGACGGTGGCGACGGCCTCGCGCAGCGTCTTGCCGCGGGCGCCTTCGATGAACGTACGCAGGGTGCTCGTCTCGCCGTTGCCCCAGACGTCGGGGACCTCCTTGTCGAGATCGAACGTGGAGAAATCGAATTCTCCGCCAGAGGTGTAACTCAGTCCCCACAGCTTTCGCTCGATCGCCTGGTCGCTCCAGGCGGCGGCCTTCATGTCCTCCACGCGCGCCTGCGCGACGCGATCAGTGTCACCGAGTACCGGGTCGATCAGAAAGAGGATCTTCAGCGTGCTCGGGTCGCGGCCGTACTCCTTCATGCGCCTGTGCATGTCCTGCCGGAACGCCTTCATCTGCTCGATGCCGGTGCCGTGCGCGAGCATCGACTCGGCGTACTTGGCGGCCAGGTCACGGCCCGCGGGCGAGGCCCCGGCCTGCACAATGACCGGACGGCGCTGCGGCCCGGGAATGGTGTTGAGCGGCCCGCGGGTCCTGAAGTACTTCCCCTCGAAATCGACCGGGTGCACCTTCGTGTGGTCGGCGTAGCGCGGCGATTCCTGGTCGACGAGGACGGCACCCTCCTCCCACGAGTCCCACAACGCCCCGACGGCCTCCATCCACTCCTTGGCCATCTCGTACCGCTCGCTGTGCTTCATCAGCGTGTCGTACCCGTACTGCTGCGCCGCGCGCGACGAGCTCCCGGTGACCACGTTCAACCCGACCCGCCCCTCGGTGAGGTGGTCGAGGGTGGTCATCGTCCGGGCCGCCATGAACGGGTGGTAGAAGCTCGTCGACAAGGTCACCGCGATGCCGATGTGCTTGGTCCGCTGTGCCAGCAGCGGGATCAGCGGGACGGGATCGCTCTTCGGGGCCAGCAGGCCGTACTTGAGCGTCGTCTCCATCGAGCGGCCGTAGGCGTCCTCGACCATGCTCGTGTCCTCGACCAGCAGGTAGTCGAAGCGAGCCCGCTCCAACGCCGCTGCCAGGTCGACGAACAGGTCGCCCTTCATCCAGTCGTGTCCTGTATTACCCGCCCACGGGTCCATCGCCCAGGTCTGAACGCTGAAGCCGCTGCCCATGAACCAGCCCAAATGAAACATGACCCCAACCTGACTTTCCGATGTTTCCGCGCACCGAGTCACGCAGTTGCGCCCGCATTGCGCTGCCGGCGTGTCCCGTCACCAGGCAAGTGGCCCGTACCGGAGATCGCTCCGAAGAGGACTTGTGGAGACCTCGACCTTGTGGGCGAGGTCTGACCGTTGAAGGAGGAGTGGCATCTCGTCGTGACTGGTGTGATCACGGCGTAACGGGCCGTCCGTGGAGCCTGGCTCTGGAGGACAGGGGCCTGCCGGTCGCCGCGTACCGGCACCATCACGCCGTGCTCGGCAGCACCTGCCTCCCCACCTCGGGACATCCCTCGGCGGGGCGACTGCCCTCACCGCTTCGGCCACCGGTCCGGTGCCCGCGGGGTGCCGGCCGGTGGCCGTGCCTCCGGACCGGAGCGCGGGTCAGGTGGAAAGCGCTCGGAGTGCGGACAGGTCGGCGGTGGTGGGATACCGCCAGACGAGGTAGCCGAGGGGGACCCCTGTTCGGTCGGCCAGCCACTCGTGGTCGAGCTCGCTGGGGCCCGCCTGCCGGGCGGCATCGATCAGCAGCCGGATGCGGCGAGTGGCCCGCTCGGACGCGATGACGCGATGGTCGCGCGGCCTCTTGCGGCGAGCGCCGTGCCAGCGCCCGTACCTGGTGCCTTGAGCCTTCATGCCGCGGAGTCAAGCGCGCCGCTGTTGCCCGAGGGTCACCCTCCGGTTGCGGGTCCTTTGCGCTGGCCGTTGCGCATCGGAGGGAGGGGAAGGCGCGCCGCGACCCTTTGCCGACGTCCGGAGGCGCGCTGGTGGATGCGCATCGCGGCACCATAATCGGCGCAATCCAGACGTCACCTTCGGCACGTTCGCCCGCAATGGGGATCCGTCGCACTGGTACTTGCCTCGACTGTCCCCTCCCCCCCCGTGCCGAAGGAGCAGACAAGATGGACTCGACCTTGGACAGCATTTTCCTGCGCGTGCCGCTCGGTGCGCGCATGAGGCCTCGCCAGAACTCGGACAGGTCAGTGCCCAAGCAGGTGGGGCTCATCGAGGGGCGGGTCGAGCATGGCGACCGGCGGGGCCGCGAGCTCGGCTTCCCCACCGCCAACCTCGTACTGGGCGACGAGAGCGTGAGCGACGGAGTGTGGGCCGGCCTGGTGCGACTGCCCGACGGCGCCACGTACGGCGCAGCCGTGTCGGTCGGCCGGAGGGCCACCTTCTACGGCCGTGACGGGATCCGCCTCCTCGAAGCACACCTGTTGGACTTCTCCGGCGATCTCTACGGGCAGTGGCTGCTCGTCCGGCTCGATCACCGGATCCGACCGCAGCGCCGCTTCACCGACGTCAAGTCGCTGGTGCAGCAGATGCACCAGGACATCGCCGACGCCCGACTCTGGCTGCACGCGAACGCGCGCCCGCAGGTGTCAGACGGCATCGGCGACCAGCCCTGAGTGGCGCTCTGCTGCCCGAGGGTCAACAGAGCGCAATACGTGCGTCGCATTCGAGGACGATTCAGGCAACACTCCGCTGCTTCCATGCTCAAACTGATGAACGCCTCTTCGAAGGGGGTTTCCTCGTGGCAGATGATCTGTTGCCCCGTCAGGCCGCACAATCGAGGCTGCCGGCGGTGTCGCACCACCCTGCCGGGCCGGTGCGCCCCGAGACGGTGTACCAACGGCACCGACAGACTCCGGACCGGCTGAACAACTCCATGCGCAGGGCCTACGACCTCCTGCGTTCCTCCCTGCAAAGCAGTCCCGAGAGTCTGTACCTGGTCGAGAGTGAGCTGACCGAGTCCTTGTCGGCGAGCCGCAACACCGTGCGTGCGGTCCTGCAGCTCCTGGCCAAGGACGGTCTGGTGACGCGCAGCCCGAAGCGCGGGACGCGCTCTGCCCACGTGACGACCTTGCGGATCAACCAGATCGCCCCCGTCGAGGCGTTCGGCGGCGAGAGTGCGGTCCACACCCAACTTCGTGCGCTGGATTACCAGATCCTGGGCTGTCCGGGACTGGTGCGTGAGCGACTGCAGCTCGTGGGCGACTGGACCGTGCTCATGCTGGAGTCGCTCGTCCTCCGGCACGAACTGGTGCTGGGCATCCTGGTGAGCTACGTCGCGCTGAGCCCCGATCAGTCCCGGGACGTCGTCGTCGACGAACCGGACGCGATCTTGTTCCTGGAGAAGCACTTCGACGTCAGGATCCGCGGAACCAAGTCGACGACGATCGGTGCGACCGCGGCCGACGAGCAGTCCGCGCGGTTGGTGGGTGTGGAGGTCGGAGCTCCCATGCTCTTCCTGGAAGACGTCCTGGAGGACGAGCAGGGCCAGCCCAGGGCGCTGTCGCAGTTCCGGCTGCGGAGCGACCTGATCGCCTTCCAGACCCATGCCGTCCGATCGGCCTGACCCACGCCGGTCAGCCTGCCTTGGACAGCCCACGACCCCACCCGCCCTGCCGCCGACCGTAGCGGCAGGGCGGGTGGGGTTGTGGGCTGTCGTCACTCGCTGTGGGCGGCACTCGTCACCATCGCCGCCCACAGCGCCGCGTACTGCCCCCCGAGCTTGAGGAGTTCGTCGTGGGAGCCGTCCTCGACGATCAGCCCGTTGTCCACGACCAGGATGCGCTGGGAGGCTCGTGCCGTCTGGAGCCGATGCGCGATCAGCAGCGTCGTACGCCCCCTCGCGACCAGTCCCATCGCTCGCTGCACGCGTGCCTCCGTGGCGAGGTCCAGGTTGGCCGTCGCCTCGTCGAGCAGCAGGATCGCGGGGTCGACGAGGAGTGCCCGGGCCAGGCTCAGCAGTTGGCGCTGGCCGGCAGACAGTGACCGGCCCTGCTCGCTCACCGGAGTGTGGTAGCCGAGCGGCAGCTCGGCGATGAAGGCGTGCGCCCCCACCGCGCGGGCGGCCTGCTCCACGACAAGGTCCGGCGCCTCGGGGTTCCCGTAGGCGATGTTGGAACGGATCGTCCCCGAGAACAGGAAGGGTTCCTGGGGGACGAACCCGAGCTGGTGACGGTACGCCGCCAGGTCGAGCTGCTTGATCGGGATGCCGTCGACGCTCACCGTGCCCGCGGACGTGTCGTAGAACCGGGCCACCAGCTTGACCAGGGTCGACTTGCCCGCGCCTGTGGTGCCGACCAGGGCGACGACCTGCCCGGGCGGGATCTCGAGGCTCACGTCCTCCATCGCGACCAGGCCCGTGCTCTCGTAGGCGAACGTCGCGTGGTCCAGGGAGATCCGGCCGGACAGGCGCTTCGGGGCGACGGCGTCCTCGGCGAGCGGGGTACCCGTCGGCGTCTGCAGGAGCTCTCGCAGCTGGACGACCGCGACCTTCGCCTGCAGCCATTGGTCGAAGACGAAGGACAGCTGTTGGATCGGCGTGAAGAACTGGTCGAGGTAGAGCAGGAAGGCGATCAGCAGGCCGACGGACAGGTCACCCGCCATGACCCGCGGAGCGGCGACCACGAGCGCGATGGCCTTGGCGACGGTGCTCAGCAACTGGAGCAGCGGGAAGAACCGGGCCATCAGTTCGGCCGAGCGAATCCGGGCCTCGCCGTAGGAGTCGGCCAGCACCTCGAACCGCTGTTCGTTCGCCTGCTGCTGGGAGTAGGCCTGGCTGACCGCGACGCCGGCGAGGCTCTCCTGCAGGTCGGCGTAGAGCACCGACACCCGGTCGCGGGCGATCAGGTACGTCCTCCCCGAGGCGGAGCGGAACCACAGCGTGGAGACCAGCAGGACCGGCAGCACCGCCGAGACGGCGAGGGCGAGTTGGGCGTCGAAGACGACGAGTCCGACGGCGATGCCGGCACACGCCAGCAGACTCACCATCGCGGTCAGCAGTCCCTGCTGCAACAGCTGGGCGAAGGCCTCGACGTCGGAGGTCATCCGGGTCATGATCTTGCCGGCCATGTGCTGCTCGTAGTAGTTGAGCGAGAGTCGTTGCAGGTGTGCGAACGTGCGCACCCGCAGCCCGAACAGCATGCGTTCGGCGATGAGCTGGGCGAAGTAGATCATCACCCTGCTGTTGACCCAGATGACGCCCTGGATGGCCAGGAGGGCCACACAGATCCAGGCCAGCGTCCGGTAGGAGTGCTGGAGGACACCGTGGTCGATGCCGAGCCTGATCAGCACCGGCGTCGAGATCCACGAGACGGCGTCGACGACCACCATGACCGAGGCGAGCAACAGCGGCTTGGTGAAGGGCCGGAAGACGCTGCCCATGGTGAACCGGTCGTGCGGCGCGACTGCCTCCGCGAGGTCGATGTCGGGCTCGCCGCGCAGTTCGGGAAGGCGTTCCACGGCCTTGAGCAGCGTGGGCGACACGGTGGCAAGGCCGGCGAGGGTCGAGGTGTCGCCACTCATACCGGGGCCGTGCGACCCGGACGCCGCCCGCGTGGCGGCCTCGCTGGTGTGACTGCTGATCTTCGGCGCGCCCAGCCGTGACACGTCCTCGGGCCAGGTGGTGGGGTCCAGCTCGGTGACCGGTTCCTCCGGTCCCGCCTCGAAGTCCGCGTCGGGTCCGGTCAGCAGCTCACGGAAGAGCGGGGAGTTCGCGAGCAGCTCTTCCGTGGTTCCGACGTCGACGATCCGGCCGCGGTCGAGCACGATGACCCGGTCCGCCAGACGCAGGGTCGAGTGCCGGTGGGCGATCAGCACGGTCGTCCGGCGGGCGAGGACCTCCCCCAGCGAGCGGTGGATGGCGTGTTCCGTCCGTGCGTCGATGGCGGACGTGGCGTCGTCGAGGATCAGCACCTGAGGGTTGGTCAGTGCCGCTCGGGCGAGTGCGAGTCGCTGCCGTTGCCCGCCGGACAGGGTGAAGCCGCGTTCGCCCACCGCGGTGTCGTAGCCGTCGGGGAGTCCTGAGATGAAGCCGTGCGCGCCTGCCGCGACCGCCGCGTGCTCCACCTCGTCGATGGTGGCCGTCGGTCTGCCGAACGCGATGTTGTCGCGGATCGTCGTCGAGAAGAGGAAGCCTTCCTCGAACACGATCCCGACCGCGGCGCGCAGCGAGCTCAGGGTGTACTCGCGGATGTCCCGGCCGTCGATGCGCACCACGCCCGACGTGGGGTCGTGGAACCGGGCGATGAGGTGGGCCAGGGTGGACTTGCCCGAACCCGAGGCGCCCACGATGGCGATCCGCTCTCCCGGGTTCACCCGCAGCGAGATGTCGTGCAACACGCGTTCGCCACCGGGGTAACGGAAGTCGACATGCTGGAACTCGACCAGGCCTGCGGGGTCCTCCAGCCGGACGGCGTGGGGACGCTCCTGCACGCGGGCCTGCGTCGACAGCAGCTCGACGACCCGCTGGGCGCCGGCACGCGCCTGCTGGCTCGTGGCCATCAGACCGGACAGGAAGCGCACCGGGGCGACCAGTTGAAGGACGTAGCTGGAGAAGGCGAGGAACACGCCGAGTGAGACCTGGCCCTCCATGACGAGCCAGCCTCCGAAGCCGAGGATGGCCAGCTGGGTGAGCCCGGGGATGGCGTCCATGCCGGCGCCGAACACCGCGGTGATCCTGGCGGTGCGGAGCCGGGACTGGAAAAGCTTGCGCGCCTCGCCGTTGAGCGATGCCTGTTCCTGCTCCTCCTGCCCGAAAGCCTTGACGACCCGGACTCCGGTGACCGCCTCCTCCACGACCCCGGCCACGCCACCCTGGAAGCGCTGGTCCATCCAGCTCGCGGGGAACGAGCGGCTGCGGAACCTCATGGCCACGGCGAGGAACACGGGTACGGCCACCACCATCACCGCTGCCAGCAGCGGTGAGAGGGCGACCATCACGCCCAGCGACACGACGAGCAGGGTGACGTTGCCGTAGGCCAGGCCCAGCTGCTGGAGGAACATCTGGATCAGGGTGAGGTCCGATGTCGCGCGGGACATCACGTCCCCGGCACGCATGTCGTCGCGCCGCGAGGCGTCCAGGTACTGCATGTGCCGGTGCAGCTTGATCTGGAGGTCCCGCTGGACGTGCACGGCGGCTCTGCCGCCGATCGTGCGGCGCAGGTAGTTCGCCACGAAGCTGACGAGTCCGGTGACGAGCAGGAGCACGATCCAGACGGTTCGGGAACGCTTCTCGGAGAGGATCGTGTCGTCGAGGACGACCTGCTGGATCAACGGTATGAGGCCCATCAGGCCCATCGCGGCGACGGCGAAACCGACACCGAGCCATATGCGGAAGCGCACCCGCCGGTCGAGCACGGGTGCCAGCAGTTGGAGGGTCCCGCGCGCGTACACCGGACGACGCTGGTTCTCCACCTCCGCCTCCGCCTCCGCCTCCACGTCGGGCTCGGGGGAGTCTGCTTCGCGCATGTCGAGTGGAGCGGTCATGGGCGTATGAGAGTGGTCGTGGTCATGGGCACAGGAGAAGGGGCGCGGATTTCCGCGCCCCTTCCCATGCGTTGCCGGCCGATTGCGCCCCTGGACGCCTCTAGACGGCGATCCTCGGATCGGCCGCGGCTTGGAGGACGTCGACGACGATGTTGGCCACGACGTAGAGGAGGCCGACGACCAGCGTGATTCCGGCGATGGTGTTGAAGTCTCCCTTGCCGATCGACTGGGAGATGTACAGGCCGATCCCGGGTCTGGCGAAGATCGCCTCGACCAGAATGCTGTTCCCGATCATTCCGGCGAGTTGCAGTCCCATCAGCGCGAGCACGGGGCCGAGGGCGTTGCGGAGTGCGTGCTTGACGAGGACCTCGGTCCCGCTCAGGCCCTTGGCCCTGGCAGTGCGGGCGTACTCCGCTCGGAGGGTGCCCTCCAGGCTGCTTCTCAGAACGCGGCCGACGGCCACCGCGGGTCCGATCGCGATGCACAACGCCGGGAGGATGAGATGTTTCAGGTCGTCGAAGAACAGGCTCGGCCGGCCCGCCACCAGGCTGTCGACCAGAAGGAAGCCGGTCGGGCCCGATGGTGCGTCGTACGACGATGTCTGGCCGGTGACGGGCAGGATGTCGAGCCAGCGGTAGAAGACCAGCATCGCGATCAGGCAGGCCAGGAACACGGGCACCGACGCGCCGGAGATCATCACCACCCGCAGCACCCCCGATCCTGGCCACCGCTGCGCCGTGGCCAGCCCCAGGAAGAACCCGATCACGGCGATCAGCACGAGAGACATGAACACGAGCTCCAGCGTGACCGGCAGGAACTTCACGATGTCCGACGCGACCAGCGTGCGCGTCACCGAGGAGGTCCCGAGGTCACCCTGGACCGCACTCGCCAGGTAGTGGAAGAACTGCACCGGCAACGGCTTGTCGAGTCCCAGTTGTTGGCGGGCGGCCTCGTACACCTCCGGCGGTGCCTTCTCCCCGACCAGGGCGACGACGGGGTCGACCGGCGCCACCTGCTGCAGGACGAAGACCACCAGGACCAGCGCGATCAGGACAGGAAGCGCTCCGAGGAGCCGACGACCCAAGATCAGCAGCATGATGTCACCTCCACGTTCGTCTGTACCGGTCAGCGGTCACGGATGCGGTCCCTGAGTGCGTCGCCGGCGAAGTTGCTCACGATGGCGATCAGTGCGACGGCCGCGGCGGGGAACACGGGGATCCACCACGCGCTGAAGATGTTGGTCATGCCTTGTGCGCTCATCGCTCCCAGCTCGGGCGCGGGCTGCGGCGCACCCAGACCGAGGAACGACAGGCTCGAGAGCATCAGCACCAGCGCCGACACGTCCAGGCTCGCGGTGATGATGGTGGTGGGGACGGCTCCGGGCAGCAGGTGCCTGGTGAGCCGGCGCACCGGTCCGGCCCCCGAGATCTTGGCCGCCTCCATGTGCGGAGAGGCCCGCAGCTTGCGTACTTCGGCGCGGATGATGCGCGTGTACAACGGCCACCACACGATCGAGACGCCGACGAGCGTGTGGAAGTAGGACGGACCGAGGGCCGCCACCACCGCGACCGCCAGGATCGGTCCGGGCAGGGCCAGGAACACGTCGGTGATCCGCATCAGGACGCTGTCGACGATGCCGCCGGCAGCCCCGGCGACGAGGCCGACCAGCCCGCCGAAGAAGACCCCTGAGGCGACGACCGCCAGGGCGCCCCACCAGCTGGTGGCCATGCCGACGAGAACGCGACTGAGTACGTCACGGCCCACCGTGTCGGTCCCCAGGAGATAACCGGATCCGGGCGCGGACATCGGTGCCCCGGCCGGCACCAGGGGGTCGTAGGGCGCGATGGCCTCGGCGAAGACCGCGATGAGGAACATCGCTGCCAGCGCGGTGAAGGCGACCCAGCCGGCTACCGGCGTGCCCTGGAAATACTGTCTGAGGCCTTGACCGAATCTGGTCCCGACCGGGACCAGATTCTTGGCGACGTAGGGCTCAGCAATGGCCATGGCTCCTCCGTGACTGAACGGCCCGCTCGTCCTCGACCCTGCGGTTCACGGGCTTCTGATGGGATCCGTCGGAATGCAAGTCCATCTCCCGGTGGTATCATTGAAAGTTCACTCAAGTTGCTGGTTCATTGCGCGCGTGTGGCGCGCGTTTCCCGCAGGGGTCTCGACCCGGCCAGCACAGCCGCGGACAGCAGGACGAGTCCCCCGCCGACCACGCACCCCGTGGTTCCCAGCGCCCCGAAGAGCAGATTGACGCTGCCCGAGCCGCTGAACGAGCCCACGCCGCAGGCGATCCGGTAGTTGGCCACGGCGATCGACGGGTCCGGGCTGGTGGCGACGACCAGCACCGGTGGTGCCGCCAGAGCGACTCCGTCGACGAGCCCGAACAGCACAGCCGCGGTGAGGAAGCCACTGAGCGAATGTGCGGCCAGAAGGGCGGCCAAGGCGACCACACCGAGCGCGAGCGCCCACAGGAGCGCTCGAGCGGGACGGATCTTCTCGAACAGCGTGCCCGAGGTGCCGAGGACCACGATCTCCACCATGGAGAGCACGCCCAGGGAGATTCCGATGCCCGCGGGGGTGAGACCCGCCGCGTCCCCGATCAGCGGGAAAGCGGTGTTCTCGATCCCACTGCGCAGGTAGTTGCCGATGAGCCCCAGCGCGAGCGCGACCCGGACGGCCCGGCCGACCGCGAGTCGGGGCAGACCGACCCGGGGGCGGCCGAGTTCGTACGGGGCTGGAAGGCGCGGTAGCAGCAGGACCACCAGCGCGCCCGCCGCCAGCCCCGCGCCGCAGCAGACCGCGAAGGCGAGCCGGTAGCCGTCGACCCCCGAGGACTGGGTGGCCAGGAGGCCGCCGACGGGAGCTCCGACGGAGCCGCCGAGCATCTGGAGGCTCGCGTTCGAGCCGAGAGCGCGGTGCGGGCGAGCGCGCATCCGCACCGTCACCTGCAACGCCGCGCCGGCGACCACCGCGCTGGCCAGCCCCTGGAGGACCCGGGCGGCGATCAGCTCCGGCGCGCGGTCGGCCAGCCCGTAACAGGCCTCGCTGACCGCGAAGAGCACCATCCCGACGACGGCCGTCGAGCGAGCGTCGATCCGGGTGACGACCCGCGTGCCCAGGACGTCGACCAGCATGAGTCCGGCGGCGGAGCTCACGATGAAGACGGTGACGAGGACCGGGCTGAGTCCCAGCTTGATCGCGTAGAGCAGCTCGATCGGGGCGGTCATGGCCATCACGAATCCGACCAGGACCATCGTCAGCTGATGCCCGAACGACTGCCGGAACCGGGCCAGCGGGCTGCCGTGGTAGGTGTGCGGTGCCGTCACGCCCGCACACGATCAGAACTCACGAAGCGTCTCGCGCAGAGTTGACCTGGTGTATTCGGTGCGGGTGAGGCCCTGGCGCTGGAGCGCGGGCATCAGTCCGTCGCAGATGGAGCTGATGTAGTTGCGGGACAGGTCCCAGCCAGGCTTGCTGATCAGGAAGCCGTCGCCGCCGACCTCCTCCATCGCCTCGCCCATCTTCTTGGCGACCTGCTCCGCGGTGCCCACCAGTTCAAGTCCTCGCTTGGCGCGGTGCAGCACCAACTCGCGCAGGGTCTTGCGGCCGGGGCTCCCGTCGCCCCGCATGAAGTACTCGAGGGATCCTCGTTCGCCGTTGGTGGTCAAGTCCTCGGGGAGCGGCTCGTCCAGGTCGAACTGCTTGAAGTCGATCTCGGTGTTGGAGGAGATGTTCACCAGCGACTTCTCGATGTACGACGGGTGGTTGTGAAGCCGCTCGACCTCGGCGCGGGCTTCGGCTTCGGTGGCGGCGACGGTGGGAGAGACGACGAAGAGGAGCTTGATCTCGTCGGGGTCGCGGCCGGCCGCTTCGGCGCGGGCCCGGATGTCGTCGCGGTACTCCTTCATGCCTTCGATGCCGGTGCCCACCGCGATGATCGCGTCGGCCGCGCCTGCGGCGAACGCGCGACCCCGAGGCGAGGCTCCGGCCTGGAGAAACGCGGGCCGGTGCTGGGGCGAGGGCACGGTGTTGAGCGGGCCACGGGACTTGAAGTACTTGCCCTCGAAGTCGATGGTGCGGACCTTGCGGTAATCGGCGAAGGTGTTGGTCTCACGGTCCATGACGACCGCGTCGGGCTCCCAGGAGTCCCACAGCCGGTTCACGACGTCGAAGTACTCCTCGGCGACGTTGTAGCGCTCGTCGTGCTCGGGAAGACCCTCGAGCCCGAAGTTCTGAGCGGCGCGGTCCTCGGCGGAGGAGACGATGTTCCAGCCGAACCGGCCCTCGGCGATCGAGTCGACGGTGGAACAGGCACGGGCCAAGAGGTAGGGCGGGTAGAACGACGTCGACATCGTCGCCACCACACCCATCCTGGCCGTGTTGGCGGCGATCAGAACGGCCAGCGGGATCGGGTCCTGCTTGGGCGCGAACGCCGAGTGCTTCAGCGCGCCTTCCATGGTGCCGCCGTAGGCATCCGCCACCATGACGGTGTCCTCGATCATGATCAGGTCGAAGCAGGCCCGCTCCATCGACCGGGCCATGTCGACGTAGAACCTGCCGTTGGCCCAGTCCTTCACGTCCGGGGAAGCCCACTCGCTGTCCCACTCCGGCGGGATGAAGTTCATGAACCATCCCATGTGGAACTTCTTCGGCATGATGTCTCCTACTCGGTCGCGACGCGGTTCTCTTGAAAAGTGCGGGGATGTCTGCGGTGGGCTCAGAACTCGCGGAGCGTCTCGCGCAGGGTGGACTTGGTGTACTCGGTGCGGGTGAGGCCCAGACGCTGGAGCTCGGGGACCAGGCCGTCGGTGATCGAATGGATGTACTTCCGGTTCAGATCCCAGCCGGGCTTCATGATGAGGAAGCCGTCGCCCCCGATCTCCTCCATCGCCTCGCCCATCTGCTGGGCGACCTGCTCCGCCGTCCCGACGAACTCGACGCCTGTCTTGGCCCAGTCGATCGCGAGTTGACGCAGGGTCTTGGGGCCTGGGGTGCCGTCGCCCCTCATGAAGTGCTCGAGGGATCCGCGTTCGCCGTTGGTGGTCAGACCCTCCGGAAGTGGCTTGTCCAGGTCGAACTGCTTGAAGTCGATCTCGGTGTTGGCCGAGATGCTGACCAGGGTCTTCTCGACATAGGCGTCGGACGAGGTCAGCCGTTCCACCTCGGCGCGGGCTTCGGCTTCGGTGGCGGCGATGGTGGGGGAAACGCAGAAGAGGAGTTTGATGTGGTCGGGGTCGCGGCCGGCCGCTTCGGCGCGGGCGCGGATGTCGTCGCGGTACTCCTTCATGCCCGCGGTGCCGGTCCCGACCGCGACAATGGCGTCGGCGGCGCCTGCGGCGAACGCGCGACCGCGGGGAGAGGCTCCGGCCTGGAGGAACGTGGGGCGGTGCTGGGGCGAGGGCACGGTGTTGAGCGGCCCGCGGGACTTGAAGTACTTGCCTTCGAAGTCGATGGTGCGGACCTTGCGGAAGTCGGCGAAGGTGTTGGTCTCGCGGTCCATGACGACCGCGTCAGGATCCCAGGAATCCCACAGCTGGTTCACGACGTCGAAGTACTCCTCGGCGACGTTGTAACGCTCGTCATGCTCGGGAAGACCCTCAAGCCCGAAGTTCTGCGCGGCACGATCCTCGGCCGAGGAGACGATGTTCCAGCCGAACCGGCCCTCGGCGATCGAGTCGACAGTGGAACAGGCACGGGCCAGCAGATACGGCGGGTAGAACGACGTCGACATCGTCGCCACCACGCCCAGGTGGGTGGTGTTCGCGGCTACCTTGACCGCCAGTGGCACGGGGTCGTGCTTGGGCGCGAAGATGGAGTTCTTCAACGCGCCTTCCATGGTGCCGCCGTACGCGTCGGCCACCATCACGGTGTCCTCGATCATCATGAAGTCGAAACACGCCCGCTCCATCGACCGGGCCATGTCGACGTAGAAGTCGCCGTTGGTCCAGTTCTTCACGTCCGGGGAAGCCCACTCGCTGTCCCACTCCGGCGGGATGAAGTTCATGAACCAACCAAGGTGGAATTTCTTCGTCATCGTGTCGATCCTCAGAACTCGCGGAGTGTGTCGCGCAGGGTGGACTTGGTGTACTCGGTGCGGGTGAGGCCCAGGCGCTGGAGCGCGGGTACCAGGCCGTCGCAGATGTCGGTGATGTACTGCCGGGAGAGGTCGCGACCGCCCTTGTTGATGAGGAAGCCGTCGCCGCCGATCTCCTCCATCGCCTCGCCCATCTTCTTGGCGACCTGCTCCGCGGTGCCCACCAGCTCCAGGCCCCGCTTGTTGCGGGCCATGACCATCTGACGCAGGGTCTTGGGACCGGGGGTGCCGTCGCCCCGCATGAAGTGCTCGAGGGATCCGCGTTCGCCGTTGGTGGTCAGCCCCTCGGGGAGTGGCTCGTCCAGGTCGAACTGCTTGAAGTCGATCTCGGTGTTCGACGAGATGCCCACCAGCGCCTTCTCGATGAAGGAGTCGGTCGCGATGATCCGCGCCTCCTGCTCCCGGGCTTCGGCTTCGGTGGCGGCGATGGTGGGAGAGACGACGAAGAGGAGCTTGATCTCGTCGGGGTCACGGCCGGCCGCTTCGGCACGCGCCCGGATGTCGTCGCGGTACTCCTTCATGCCCGCGGTGCCGGTACCGACCGCGATGATCGCGTCGGCCGCGCCCGCGGCGAACGCGCGACCCCGGGGAGAGGCCCCGGCCTGGAAGAACGCGGGCCGATGCTGGGGCGAGGGCACGGTGTTGAGCGGGCCACGGGACTTGAAGTACTTGCCCTCGAAGTCGATGGTGCGGACCTTGCGGTAATCGGCGAAGGTGTTGGTGCCGCGGTCCATGACGACCGCGTCAGGGTCCCAGGAGTCCCACAGCTGGTTGACGACGTCGAAGTACTCCTCGGCGACGTTGTAGCGCTCGTCGTGCTCGGGAAGACCCTCAAGCCCGAAGTTCTGCGCGGCACGATCCTCGGCCGAGGAGACGATGTTCCAGCCGAACCGGCCCTCGGCGATCGAGTCGACAGTGGAACAGGCACGGGCCAGCAGATACGGCGGGTAGAACGAGGTGGACATGGTGGCCACCACGCCCATTTTTGAGGTGTTGGCGGCGACCATGACGGCCAGCGGGATCGGGTCCTGCTTCGGCGCGAAGACGGCGTTCTTCAGCGACCCCTCCATGGTGCCGCCGTACGCGTCGGCCACCATCACGGTGTCCTCGATCATCATGAAGTCGAAACAGGCCCGCTCCATCGACCGGGCCATGTCGACGTGGAACTTGCCGTTGGCCCAGCTCCTCACGTCCGGGGAAGCCGACTCGGACTGCCAGTCCGGCGGCGTGAAGTTCATGAACCAACCCAGGTGGAACATCGTCATGTGCGTCTGCCTTTCAGAACTCGCCGAGGGTCTCGCGCAAGGTGGACCCGGTGTACTCGGTGCGGGTCAGCCCACGTCGTTGGAGTTCGGGGACGAGGCCGTCGCAGATGTCGTTGATGTATTTGCGTGTCAGGCCCCTGCGGTGGATGAGGAAGCCGTCGCCGCCGACCTGCTCCATCACGGCCTGCATCTGGTCGGCGACCTGTTCGGGAGTGCCGATGAACTCCAGGCCGAACGAGCTTGCCGCGACCGCGAGTTGACGCAGGGTCTTGGGGCCTGGAGTGCCGTCGCCGCGCTTGAAGTGTTCGAGGGATCCTCGTTCGCCGTTGGTGGTCAGACCCTCGGGGAGCGGCTCGTCCAGGTCGAACTGCTTGAAGTCGATCTCGGTGTTCGACGAGATGCCCACGAGCGCCTTCTCCACGAACAGATCCGACTGGCCGAAGCGTTGATGAGCGGCGGTCGCTTCGGCTTCGGTGGCGGCGATGGTGGGAGAGACGACGAAGAGGAGCTTGATCTCGTCGGGGTCGCGGCCGGCCGCTTCGGCACGCGCCCGGATGTCGTCGCGGTACTCCTTCATGCCCGCGGTGCCGGTACCGACCGCGATGATCGCGTCGGCCGCGCCCGCGGCGAAGGCACGGCCCCGGGGAGAGGCCCCGGCCTGGAAGAACGCGGGCCGATGCTGAGGCGAGGGCACGGTGTTGAGCGGGCCACGGGACTTGAAGTACTTGCCCTCGAAGTCGATGGTGCGGACCTTGCGGTAATCGGCGAAGGTGTTGGTCTCACGGTCCATGACGACCGCGTCAGGATCCCAGGAATCCCACAGCCGGTTGACGACGTCGAAGTACTCCTCGGCGACGTTGTAACGCTCGTCGTGCTCGGGAAGACCCTCAAGCCCGAAGTTCTGCGCGGCGCGGTCCTCGGCCGAGGAGACGATGTTCCAGCCGAACCGCCCCTCGGCGATCGAGTCGACAGTGGAACAGGCACGGGCCAGCAGATACGGCGGGTAGAACGAGGTGGACATGGTGGCCACCACGCCCATTTTTGATGTGTTGGCGGCGACCATGACGGCCAGCGGGATCGGGTCCTGCTTCGGCGCGAAGACGGCGTTCTTCAGCGACCCCTCCATGGTGCCGCCGTACGCGTCGGCCACCATCACGGTGTCCTCGATCATCATGAAGTCGAAACACGCCCGCTCCATCGACCGGGCCATGTCGACGTGGAACTTGCCGTTGGCCCAGTTCCTCACGTCCGGGGAAGCCGACTCGGACTGCCAGTCCGGCGGCGTGAAGTTCATGAACCAACCCAGGTGGAACATCGTCATCTGCCTTGTCCTGCCTCTCCTGCTGCCTCCGCGAACGAGATCGCCGGGCAGGTCGGCACCGCTCCGATGCGTGCCTTGGTCCGTGGTGAACCCATGACATCCAGCGCCGGTGTCACGACGAATGCGCCGTCATGGCACTCGCATTGCGCCGCTGCGACCGTGGTCCGCCCCTCGGCGGACGGGGTGAACCGCGCCTGGTCATCCCTGGTTCGCGGGAACGCTGAGGAGATGACACGAGGCCTCCCGGCCCCCGACGCCGTCGATGGAGTAGAGAAACGGTGCCTCGGTGGAGCATCGGTCGATCCGCTCGCGGCAGCGCGGGTGGAACGAGCAACCCGACGGCACGGAGAGCGGGCTCGCCGGCTCGCCCGGCAGTCGCACCGGAGCGGCCCCAGGGGTGGGGATCGCGGCCAGCAGGGCTTTGGTGTAAGGGTGTTTGGGGGAGCTGATGACCTCCTCGGTCGGCCCCAGTTCGACGATCTGCCCGAGGTACATCACCGCGGTGCGGTCGGAGATGAAGCGCGCGGCGGCCAGATCATGGGTGACGAACATGACGGCCATCCCGAGCTCGCGCCGCAGGTCCTGAAGCAGGTTGAGTACGGAGGCGGCCAAGGAAGCGTCCAGAGCGGAGGTGGGCTCGTCGCACAGCAGCAGCTTCGGAGGGACGATGACGGCCCTGGCGAACGCCACCCGCTGGCGCTGACCGCCCGAGAGCAGGCCCGCCTTGATGCCGGCCACATCCGGGGGAAGCCCCACCTGGCGCAGTGCCCGGTCGACCAGCTCCCGGCGGTCTGCCCTGTTGTTCTCCTTGAGCAGCCGCTCGCCCACGATCTCGCCCACGGTCAGCCAGGGCGTGAGCGAGGCACCGGCGTCCTGGAACACCATTTGAGGCCGGCCGCCGGGTCGCTCGACATCCCCGCCGTCGGGCGCCATCAGCCCCGCGACGACGCGGAGCAGCGTCGACTTCCCCGACCCGGACTCGCCCACGACGGCCATCGACTCGCCGGGAGCGATCTCGAGAATCACGTTGCGCAACGCGTGGAGTTCGTCCTTCTTGAGCAGCCCGCGTCTGACCGTGAAGTGCTTGTCGACGCCATTGATCCGCAATGCGGGAGCGGTGTCGTCGACCTCGGCCATGGACCGGAACGACGGTGCGGCGGCGAGTATCGCCTCTTGGCTCGTCGCTCCGGGAACGATGCAGGCCGCCACGCCCGAGTGCGTGGCCGCGGGGGTCGGCACCGGCAGAACCTCGGCGCAGTCATGGACCGCCGCCGAGCACCTCGGCGCGAAGGCGCAGCCCTGTGGATGTGCCCGAGGATCCGGCGGTTCACCAGGGAGCGCCGGAATCGGTCGGCCGGTCGGCAGGTCGAGATCCAGCCGGGCGTTCAGCAGGCCCACGGTGTAGGGATGTGACGGTGCTCGCAGGACCTCCTCCGTCTTTCCGATCTCGGCCACCCGACCGCCGTACATGACCGCGATCCGGTCGGCCACCTGCGAGGCCACGCCGATGTCGTGCGTGACCAGGATGAAGGAGGTGCCGAGCTTGTCGCAGAGGTCGCGGATGAGGGCGAGAACCTGTGCCTGCACCGTCACGTCGAGTGCCGTGGTCGGCTCGTCGGCGATCACCAGGTCGGGCTTGCCTGCGACCGCCATGGCGATCATCACGCGCTGCCTGAGCCCACCCGACAGTTCGTGGGGGAACGCCTTCATCCGCCGCTTGGGGTCCGGGACGCCGACGAGGTCGAGAAGCCGCAGCGCCTCCTCCTCGGACCCGGCCGCCTCCACCACCTGGCGGCCGATGCGCATCGTGGGGTTGAGCGAGGTCATGGGGTCCTGGAACACCGCCCCGAGGTGCAGCTTGCGCATGCGGCGCCGCTCCTCGTCCGACGCGGACACCATGTCGACGCCGCAGACCTCGGCCTTTCCGGTGACGACGGGCATCGGGTCCCCGGCGAGCAGCCCGAGGAGGGCCAGCGCCATCACGCTCTTGCCCGAGCCGGACTCACCGACGACGGCGAGGATCTCGCCGGGGGCGATGTCCAGGGTGACGCCGCGCAGGGAGTGGACGGGCACTCCTCGACGCCTGAAGGTGACCGTGAGGTCCTCCACCCGAGCGCGTGACGCGGTCGGTGGTTCGGCGAGTGCCGCGGCGCTGTTCCCGGGAGTGCTGGTGCTGGTCATGGTTGATGCCCTCCTCAGCCTGGTGGTGGTGACGGTGTCGGTGAGGTAGGAGTTCTGCTCCAGCCCCTCCAGGTACGTGCGCAAGATGACTTGTCGGTCGCGGGCAGAAGGAGATCAGGCGCTTCGTCGAGCCGGACCTCGCTCGTTTCCTCACGGACCTCGCCGGTCTCCTCGGGACTGAGAACAGGTCCAACTCAGCCTGTCTGAACCTGAGTTCCGGGTCGCGGGAGGCGATTTCAACGGGCAGCCGTCACCGGCTCAGACCCGTTTGATCTTGGCCGGGTTGAAGACGTAGGGGAGATACGAATCGAGCTCGATCCCCGCGAGGTCGGAGTGGGTGACGAAGTTCTGCGGGATACGGCACAACGGGACCCACAGGGCCTCGTCCGCGATGATGTCGGTGATCTTCAGGTAGACGTCGTTGGTCTTGTCCTCGGTGCCCTTGGTGATCGCCTCGTCCATGAGTGCGTCCACCTTGGGGTTGCCGTACTGGAACGCGTTCAGCGGCTTCGCGCCGGTGCGCAGGAAGATCCGCAGCGCGGTGTCCAGGTGCAGCGCGTCACCGCCCATCGTCCCCAGGAGTAGGTCCGGCCGCTTCTCGGCCGGCTGGTTGCACAGGTCGAACCACTCCGCCGAGGGCATCGCCCGGATGGTGATCTCCAGCCCGGTCGGGGCGAGCTGGGTCTGGATCAGCTCGGCCATCTGCTGGGCCGGCGCGCCGTTGGACGACACCCAGGCGAAGTCGATCTTCTTGTTCGACAGTGAGGCGATCTTCTTGGTCAGCGGAGCGAGGTCGACCTCCGGGTCGAAGGGTGCGAGCCCCTTGGGGAACATGTTCTCCGGCCAGAAGTTCTCCTGGACCGTGGTGAGCCCCTTGAAGGACGTCTCGACCGCAGTGGCGCGGTCGATGGCGGTCATCATCGCCTGCCGCAGGGACTTGTCCTTGAACATGCCCGCGCCGGGGTTCATGTAGAGCGACATCATCGACGCGCCGAGGTTCGTGGCGACCGCGAACTTCTTGTTCTTCCGGTAGCTGAGCACGTCGGCGATGGCGAACCCGTGGCTGACCAGATTGAACGCGCCCTGGTCCAGCTGGAGCTTCTGGGTGGCGATCTCGGGGGTGATCTGGATCCGGATCGTCTTGAAATAGGGCTGCGCGCCCCAGTAGCCGTCGAATCGCTCCAGGACGTAGTGGCTCCCCGGCACGAACTCCTTCATGACATAAGGACCGGTGCCCGCGTCGTGGGTCTTGAGCCACGTCTGGGCCAGGTCGCCGCCCACCGCGTTCTTGGTGACCGCCGTCGGGCTGGTCACCAGCATCTTCCACGGGCAGGCCGCGTAGTGGAGGAAGGCGTTGTTGGGCTCCTTGAGCTTGATGACGAGGGTGGTCGCGTCCTTCGCCGTGGCCTTCTCGATCCCCTCCACCATGTAGGCAGGTCCCTGTTTGACCCCGGCCCGACGCTTGAAGCTCTTCAACCACGCCTCGGCGTCGGCGGGTGTCCCGTCGTGGAACGTGACGTCCGGCTTCAGCTTGAAGGTGTAGGTCAGCTGGTCGTCGGAGACCGTCCAGGAGTCCGCCAGCTGCGGGATTATCTCGGACGTGCCGGACTTGTAGGTGACGAGGCCGTCGTAGCACGCGTGCATGACCTGCACGCCCTCGCCCTCGTACATGATGTCCGGGTCGGGGACCTGCATGTCCTGCAGGAACGGCATGCGCAGGGTGAGGTTGCCCGCGCCGTCCTCGCTGGCCTCATCGGTGCCACATGCCTCGAGCAGGCTCATCAGGCTGACGCTGCCGAGCGTGATGCCGGCTGCCTTGAGCAGGCTGCGACGGCTCAGCTGGGTGCGCGGTTCCGGTCTGTGCTGGGCTTCGGTCTTGGTGGGCACGGACGCCTCCTACGGCGGGGACTCACGAAGCAACTTGGACAGTGCGGTGAGGGATGAGGCGAGGCGTTCGGCTCGTCTCCACGCTGTTCGCCAGATCAAAGCGGCGGTGTGTGACACCGCAGCGTCGTCATCGTGGCCTTCCTATTGCGCCTGGTTCGTAACAGATGGTGTTTCGGTCACGGAGCGGCCGAAGCCATAAGGGCACTCGGAAGGCCAGAGGTGCGCGTCACAAAGGGCCAGGGGCACGCGTCACGATGCGGGCTCCGGCACGCCCTCTGTGCCGTCGCGGAGGAAGGCGTACTCAGGTCCCGGGAGCAGGGCGGAGAGCGGTCTCCGGGGCGGCCGACAGCAGGTCGCGCAGGCGCAGGACGACCGTCAGCACCGCCGCCATCCCGATCAGCGACGACAGCATCAGGGCGTTCCTGGTGCCGAGCAGTTCGGCACCCGCCCCGATCAGCACCATTCCTATCGGCATCGCGCCGATCGCGGTACTGAGCACCCCCAGGGCGACGCCACGTTCGGTGTCGTGTGCGGACTCGATCGCGAGGAGACTCTGCATGGACCCGAACGCGGCCTGTCCCATCCCGGCCACGAACAACGCGATGAACGCGAGTTGGAATATGGGCGCGGTGGAGAAGCAGAACAGCCCGAGCAGAGCGACCATCGAGCCGACCGCGAAGACCAGTCCGCGCCTCAGGAGGGGCCGGGTGCTCAGGACGATTCCGCAGAGGATCTGACCGCCGCCCGCAGCGGCGCCCAGGGCGCCGGCGAGCACGGCGTCGGCGGAGAACTCAGCGGCCACGAGAGGTACCAGCGGAACGTAGCCGAACATGAACAGGTTCATCGCCACGGTCACACCCAAAGTGGCCAGCAGGCGCCTGCTGCGCCGGGCGAGCCTGATGCTGGCGGCGGCCTGCTTGACGATCGACACGCGCGCACCGGGGTCGCCCGGGGTGGCGTAGCGAGGACTGGGAACCAGCCGCAGCAAGGCCGCCGAAACGCAGAGCAGCACGCCCATCCCGGCGAATCCCGCTCCCATGCCCACGTGGTCGATGAGCGCACCACCGGCGAGCGTGCCGAACATGGCCGACCCCGCCTGTGCGGTGGACTCGATCGTCATCGCCTGCCCGGCGAAACGCGGACCGACGGTCTCGTAGATGAGGGGGCGCTGCGCGGTCATGTTCACCAGCCCCCCGATTCCCAGCGCGAACATGAAGGGAAGGGTCATCCAGACCTCGACCCGTCCGGACTGTACGAGTCCGAACATCGCGAACTGGACCGGGATCAGCACCAACTGGACGCGACGGACGAGCTTGCGGCGGTCAAGTCGGTCGCTGATCACCCCCGCCACGAAGCCCCCGATGAGCATCGGGAGGAAGACGAGCGCGCCGACCACCTGGTTGAGGATGGGCGACCCGGACATCTGGGCCAGCAGGTAGCTCGTGGTGAACAGGCCGCCCCACCGCGTGGTGTGCCAGACGAAGGAGCTCACGCAGAGGTAGCGGTAGCCGGGGACCTGGAACAGCGCCCGCAACGAGTACGACGGCGCCGGGTCGGCCGGGTGTACCGGGGATCGTGCTTCGTCCGTGGTCATCCGACGCCCACCGCTGTCTTCTCCCGTCGCCGCAGACCGGACACCCCGAGGAGGATCAGCAGGCTCAGGCACGCGGAGCCCAGGGCGAGCGCGGAGAATCCGATCCAGCTGAGCAGGAACCCGCACAGAATTCCGGCGACTCCGCCGGAGACAGCGGTGACGAAGTCCGCCGCGCCCTGGACCTGTACCCGGTCACCGGAGGTGACGGTGTCCACCAGAAGCGTCGAGGCGCCGATGAAGACGAGCGCCCAGCCGAGGCCCACGGTGAACATCGCGACGAACATCATGGTGACGTCGTCCGCCACCGTCCCTGCGCAGCCGGCGAGAACGAGCACGAACGCGCCGTACCGCATCGTCACGAGCCGCCCGAAGCGGTCCGCGAAGCGACCGACGAGCGGGCTGAAGGCGAACATGCCCGCCATGTGGGCCGAGACCACGAAAGGGATGATCACCTCGTGGTGGTGCGTCTTCATCTCGATCGGTGACATGGCCATCACGCCGACCATCACGGCCTGGGCGACAACCATGGAGAGCAGAGCCAGCCGGGCCGCGGGGGTGGTGGCGATCACCCGCAGTGAGCCGGTGACGCGGATCGACCGGGCGGCGGCGGTCGCGACATTGCCCTCCGCCCGGACCGCCAAGGGGTCGGGGCGTAGCCGCACGCCCACGTTGACCATCGCGCAGAAGAAGAAGAACGAGCTCAGGAGCCAGGGACCGGCGTACTTGTCGAGCCCGAACACCGATTGGCCGAGCGCCTGGGCGGGTCCGACGAGAGTCGGACCGAAGATCGCTCCGAAGGTGGCCGCGAAGAGGATCCGGCCCATCGCCCGGCTTCGCTGGTCCGGCTCGGCCAAGTCGGTCGCCGCGTACCGGGCGAGCAGGTTGGTGGCGGAGCCGGCGCCGTACAGCAGGAGGCCGCACAGGAAGAGCGCGAGGGACGAGAACTGCACGCCGGCACACGCGACAAGACCTCCCGAGGCGGCGAGTGCGTAGCCCAGCTGCATGCCGACCCGCCGTCCGCGGAGCGCCATGACCCGGGCGAGCACCTGCGCCATGACTCCCGAGCCCGCGGTGACGGCCGCGGTCGACAGACCCACCCAAGGTGTGGCGACGCCGACGATGTCCTCGACCACGAAGCCGCCGATCGTGACGGCCGCACCGAGCGCACCGGCGCCCACCACCTGCCCCAGAGTGAGCACGCGCAGGCTCCTGCGTTGGATCTCCGCGCGCTCGACCGGGGTTCGGGACATCCCCCAGGACGGGGAAGCCACGTCAGAACTCGAGCAGGTTGTCGCGGAACATCTCATAGGAGTACGAGGTCCGTGTCAGCCCGCGCTTCTGCAACTCGGGCACCAGTCCGTCGCAGACCTCGCTGATGGAGCGCCGCGTGAGGACGTCCTGGGTGAGCAGGAACCCGTCGCCGCCCACCGTGGCCATGACGTCACCCATCTGGTCGGCGACTTCGGACGGCGTCCCCAGCAGCTCGACGCGTTGTCCGGCGCTGGTGGACGACTGTGCGGCGACCTCGCGCAGCGTGCGGTCCCCGTTGTGGGCGACGAACTGCTGCAGCGAGCTCTGGTGGCCGTTGGTCACCAGCTGGGACGCCAGATCCTTGATCGGGGTGTCCAGGTCGAACACCGAGAAGTCGATGTCCGTGGCGTAGCCCATCCCGGCGAGGCGGGTCACCGGGTTGGCGGCCGCCTCCTGCTGGGCAAGCTGCCGGCGGTCCACGGCCGCCTGATGGGTCTCGCCCAGGACCGGTGACACCAGGAACAGCACCTTCACGGAGTCCGGGTCGCGACCGTGCGCCTCGGCACGGGTCCGGACGTCGTCGCGGTACTCCTTCATCTGCTCGACCGTGGTCGCCGAGGCGATGATCGAGTCGGCGTACTTCGAGGCGAAGGCACGGCCCTTGGGCGATCCGCCCGCCTGGACGATGACCGACCTGCCCTGCGGGGAGCGGGCCGAGTTGATGGGGCCCCGTGACTTGTAGAACGTCCCCTCGAAGTCCACCGGGTGGACCTTGGACGGGTCGGCGAAGATGCCGTCCTGGTCGACCACCATGGAACCGGGCTCCCAGGACTCCCAGAGCTTGACGACCAACTCGGCGAACTCCTCGGCCATGTCGTAGCGGACGTCGTGATCCGGCTGGGCGTCGTGGCCGTAGTTCTGTGCCGCACGGTCCGAGCTCGCGGTGACCATGTTCCACCCGGCCCGGCCCCGGGAGACGTGGTCCATCGTCGAGACGAGCCGTGCGAGCAGGTACGGGGGGTACTCCGTGATCGCCAGCGTCGCGACGATCCCCAGGCGCGAGGTGTTCTGGGTGAGGATCGAGGCCAGGACCGACGGGTCGAACTTGGGGACCGCGTACGCGTTCTCCAGGTAGAAGTCGTGCTTGCCCTGCCAGGCGTCGGGCACGAACGACGAGTCCTCGAGGATGAAGTAGTCGAAGCACGCGCGTTCCAGGGAGCGCGCCATGTCGACGTAGAAGTCCGGCAGCATCCCCTCGGACTTGTGCGTGCCGATCCACTGGTCCCGCCAGCCGTGCACGCGGTAGCCGTTCATGAACCAGCCCAGGTGGAACTTTTTGGCTTGCAACCCGGCCTCCCGCTCTCTTCCTGCGAGGACGGCGTACGGTCCTGCCGCCGGCCTTCGTGCTGGAAGCTAGCCAGGCGGCGTGACACCGGCAGATCACGACCGTTCCGAGGCGATTGCGCCGATCAGGCGCTTGGGCCGGCGAGGTGGCAGCGGCGCAATGGAAGGTTTACTGCCCACACCTGACCGGGAAATCCGCCGCTCCTTCACTGACGGGGTCAGCATTCGTCCGCTGCTACGGAGGACTCATATGACGGTCGTTGTCGTTGGTAACCCCAAGCCGATGTCGCGTACCCGGGCTGCCGCCGAGTTGATCGCTCGGGAACTCAGCGGGAGCGCGCCGTCCGCGGTGATCGACGTGGTGGATCTCGGGGCCGGCCTGCTCGGCTGGGGTGACCCGAAGGTGGCCGAGGCAAAGGCCGCGGTGCTGGGTGCCGACTCGCTCGTGGTGGCGTCACCGACGTTCAAGGCCACGTACACGGGTCTCCTCAAGCTTTTTCTCGACCAGTTCGGACAGGGCGAGCTGGGCGGGATCCCGACGTTCCCCGTGATGCTCGGGGCCGGACTCCAGCACGCGCTCGCACCCGAACTGACCCTGCGTCCGGTGCTGGTCGAGATCGGAGCCAGCTGCCCCGCGCCGAGCCTGTACCTGATCGACTCGGAGTACGAGACCTCGCCGGACCTGGCCATCTGGCTCGAGTCGGCCAGGAAGTACGTCCCGGCGGTGGTGACGCCGTGATCCGGGCATCCGACATGCGGTTCGACGACGGCCTGCTCCGGCAGGCGTTCGGCTGCTTCCCCAGTGGCGTGACCGCCTTCTGCGCGATGGTGGACGGCGTCCCGGAGGGGATGGCCGCCAGCTCGTTCACCTCCGTCTCGCTGGATCCGGCCCTGGTGTCCGTCTGCGTGGCGAACACGTCCTCCACCTGGCCGCGGCTGGCCGAGGCGAGTCGCCTTGGGGTGAGTGTGCTGGCCGGCGAGCACGGTTCGGTGGCGCGGTCGCTCGCGTCGAAGAACGGCCAACGCTTCGCCGGCGTCGACTGGGTCGCCACCGAGACCGGGGCGGTCCTCGTGCACGGCGCCACGCTGTGGCTCGAGTGCTCCATCTACGAGGTCGTCGTGGCAGGCGATCACGCGATCGTGCTGCTGAAGATCGAGGCACTCGACATCTATCCCGACGTTCCCCCGATGGTCTTCCACCGCAGCGGCTTCCACGAGCTCGCATCGAGCGCATGAGAGCGGGCCGCCGATCCGGACTCTCGGGTCGGCGGTCGGTCCCGCGCTCACGTCCGCCCCGGATGGCTCGCCACCCCGCTGAGTCTCCCGGCAACGCCGGCACTCGGCCTCCCGCCGATCACCGCGCATGGTCGCCACCAAAGGAACGCTCACCGAACACCTCGACGCGGCGACGGCCTGCCGTACCACCGCCTGCGCGCGACGCATCAGACGGACTCGACGAGCCGGAAGCCGCATTCCTGCTGTGCGACTTCCGGCTCGTGGACGACCTCGTAGGCCAGGCGTCGGCGGAGCCTCCCACGTGTTCGGGCAACTCTGCTCCTTCGGCAACCTGCTCGGCTCGTTCGCCGAGCAGAGCGACGCACCCGTTCGGCCGGTGCGGCCGCCGAACAAACCGAGCGGTCCCCCGGCCCGCCACGGCCGGCGCAATCGCGGTGACCGAGCGGTGTCTATCGCCTGCGTGCTCATCGGCGCCAAGTCAACTGCTGACAGGGCGAGTTACGGCCAGTGACAGTCCGCGGGGCCCGGCCGGGGGTGCCGAAGACCTGGAAAACCGTGCCGACGGGGTCGTCAGGGGCGGAGAAACAGTGGACGGCGAGGGCCGGGGCGCCGCGTAGTTGACGTTGAGCCTTGGCCAGGGGAGTCGTCCTGCCTCAGCAGAGCCTCGATCATCAGAACCGAGGGTCCGGGCGGCAGCCGCAGCCGGTCGCGGACCATCGGCGGGCGTCCGAAGGACTGTCCAGTGGGCGCGCCTCGATCCTGCGGGACGACTCGTCGCCGAACCGGGCCACCCGGCTGAGCTCGTCGATGAACAGCAGCCACGCGCCCGCCTCGCGGGTTCCGGTCTCGGGTCCGCGGGTGACCAGCCCCTCGCGGGCCGGCGGGCTACGTGATGGCCATGCGACGCCCGACGAAGTGAGTGAGCTGCACGCTGCCCAGCAGGACGACGGCGATGAGCCCGAAGAGCGCGGCCATCCCCATCTGCATGCCCAGCACGGCGCAGCCGACGGTCCCGGCGAGGACGCCGATGCCGGCCGAGATGCGGAATTTCGCCAGGCCGGCCGAGGAGTCGCCGACCTGCGCGACCACCAGCACAGGAAGGCTCGCGGTCGCCCCGGCGAGGCTGACGCCGAACAGCACCGACATCGCCAGGTAGACCGTCAGATCGGAGGTGAGGGCGAGGACGGTCGCGCATACCGTTCCCAGCGCGAACGCGGTGAGGAGCACGGCGACGACTCCGACGCGCCGGATGAGGCGGTACGCCACGGTGAGGACGGCAATCTCGCAAGCGGACATGAGCGCGATCGCGAGGGCGATCGTGACGGTGGGGTACTGGCGTGCCGCGCCCGCGAGCGGAAGAGCGGTGAACAGCACGCCACCGCGGAGGAATTCGCCGCACATCGCCAGTACGAGAGCGGCGCCGCCGCCGGTCGACCTGCCGAATCGAGGCAGGCCGAGCCGCGGTGGCGGCATACCGGGCGGCGGCGCCAGGTTCGGCAGCGCCGAGGCGAGCGCGGCGGCGACTGCCAGCGCGCAGACACCGGTGACGACGAGCGCGATCCGATAGCCCGCTTCGCCGCTGATCATCCCGGCGAGCAGCAGCCCGCCGGGCGACCCGACCGCACCGCCGAAGAGGAAGGCGGCGTTGAACCGCCCCAGGGCGCGGGCGGTTTCCCCGGCTGCCGGGCGCACGCGCACGGCAGCCTGGAGGCCGGCGCCGAGCATCATCCCGCCGCCGAAGCCCTGCACGACCCGGGACGCCATCAGCGGCACGTTGTCGTGCGCCAGTCCCATCCCGATGGACGCCACGCCGAACAGGGACAGCCCGATGGTGAGGGCGACCCTGGCGTCCAGGCCGGGGACGAGCCTGGTGCCGAACACGTCCATGAGGATGACGCCCACTGCCGATGCCAGCATGAAGAGGCCGATGTACACGCTGCTTCGCGAGAGTTCGCGGCCGAACAGCACCTCCAGCGGAGCGGTGAAGCTCATCGTCACTCCGGCGGCCGCCATCAAGGGCAGGAACCATCGCACCCGGCGCGTGCACACCGCACCCCGTTCGGCGTCCTCGATCGACACTCCCACCGGCCACCTCCCGACGTTGGGCAGTGGGAGCACCGACGGTTCGACGCCCCAGAGATCCGCCTGCGCCAGGAGACCCCGCCGACATGTCCCCGGCGATTCCTTACGGTTCTGGGCCTATTGCGCGGGCACGTCGCCACAGCCTTCAGCCGGACACCGGCGCAATCACCAACGCCAACTCCCGACACGCGGCCAAAACGATCTCCCGCTTCGATGGCGTAAAACCAAGGAGGTACGTGATGACCCGCGACAAGCGCATCCACCTCGCATGGTTCCTCGGCCACGGCTTCGGGGTCAGCGACTGGCGCAGTCCGTGGCACGGCACGGGTGGGCATGACTGGATGCGCCCCGACTTCCACCAGGACTTCGCACGGTCCCTGGAGCGTGCCTGCTTCGACTACCTGATCATCGAGGACAGCAGCTTCGTCTGCGACGCCTACGGCCAGTCGTCGGAGATCTACCTGAGCAACGCCATGACGGTGCCCAAGCACGATCCTGCGGTGCTCGCCTCGGTCATGCTGCTGGCGACGCGGAGCATCGGCATCGTCCCGACGCTGACCGTGACGGAATACCCGCAGCAGTTCGTAGGACCGCAGCCGGGCGGTGTGATCGCCCACGAAGTCGCAGATCATCAGCTCCTCCGCTCCGCTCTCGGCGCGGATCGGCGCGAGCTGCTCAAGTATCCGCTCCGGTGACCCGGGCAGATGGCGTGGCCACTGCCCCGGTTTGACGGCCACCGGTGCCGGAACGTGGCCGTGCTCGGCGAGGGCCCGCGGCGGGGTCGGCAAGGGCAGGTCGGCGGCGGGGTCGCGGCCCGCGACACGGCGGGCAGTTCGGCGCCCGCGCGCAGCAGGTCGGCCTCTTCGTCGGTCGGGGCGCAGACCGCGCTGACGGCGAGCATCTCGTACGGCACCGCCCCGCCGGAAGACGGCGCAACGCCGAGCGGTAGATCGACAGGACCGACGGCGCGTCCAGCGGATTGAGGAACGCGGCGAAGCAGTACCGCATGCCGAGCCGGCCGGCCAGGACGGCACTCTCGGCACTGGATCCGAGCAGCCAGGGCCCGTGCCAGGGCATGCCGTCGTTGCCGAACGGCGTGTTCCACTCGTTCGTCGTGAAGTTCATGAACCAGCCCATGTGGAACTGCTTGCCGACAATGTCAGAACTCCCGCAGGTGCTCGCGCAGCATGGTGGTCGTGTACTCCTGCCGAGTGCGGCCCATTTTCTGCAACGCGGGTATCAGCCCGTCGGTGATCTCGGTGACGTAGCGCCGGTTGAGCCGCATCACCGGGCTGGTGATGAGGAATCCGTCACCGCCGACCTCGTCCATCACCGCGGCCATCTCCGCGGCGACCTCCTCGGGCGTGCCGGTGAACTGGACGTTGCCGCTCAGGCCGCTGCCCGTGACCAGCTCGCGCAGCGTCTTGTCCTTGCCGCGGGAGATGAAGCTGTTCAGCGCGCCGCGTTCGCCGTTCGTCCACACCTCCGGCAGCGGCTTGTCGAGGTCGAACTGGGCGAAGTCGATCTCGGTGATGGACGAGATCTCGGCCAGCATGTACTCGATGTAGCGCGGGTCGTTGAACCACCGCTCCCGCTTGGCCAGCGCCTCCTCCCTCGTGTCGGCGACGATCGGGGCGACGATGTAGAGCACCTTGCAGTGCGCGGGATCGCGGCCATGGGCGCGCATCCGGGCGTGGATGTCGTCGCGGTAGGCCTTCATCGCCTCGACGCCGTCCGACGGAGCGACGATCGTGTCGGCGTGCTGCGCCGCGAGCTCGCGCCCCGGCGGAGACGCACCGGCCTGCGCGATCGAGGGGCGGTGCTGCGGGGACGGCGCGGTGTTCAGCGGCCCTCGAGACCTGAAGAACTTGCCTTCGAAGTCGATCGTGTGGACCTTCGTGTGGTCGGCGTACGTACCGGTCGCGTAGTCGCGCACGATCGCGTCCGGCTCCCACGACTCCCAGAGCCTGCTGACAAGCTCGAGGTACTCGCTGGCACGGACGTAGCGCTCGTCGTGCTCGTAGAGCTTGTCGAGGCCGAAGTTCTGCGCGGCCCGGTCCTCGCCCGACGTCACGACGTTCCAGCCGAACCGTCCCTTGGTGATGTGGTCGATGGTGCTGGACAGCCGGGCCAGCAGGAACGGTGGGTAGAAGCTGGTTGACATCGTCGGGATGACGCCCAGGCGAGTCGTGGCATTGCCCATCAGCAGGGCGAGCGGAACCGGGTCATGCTTGGGGTTCACCCCGTGCTTGAGGTCGTGCTCCATCGTGCCGCCGAAAGCCGTCGACACCATCAGCTTGTCCTCGATCAGCACGTAATCGAATTTGGCCCGCTCCAGATCCCTGGCCATCTCGACGTAGAAGTCACCGGTGAAGTCCCGTCCGCCGTCGCCCCAGTTCCCGTTCCATTCGTCCGCGACGAAGTTCAGAAACCATCCCAGATGAAACTTACCCGCCATGCCGTGCCTTCCTCTCGATGCGCTCATATCGAGAGGACCAGCGGACCGTTACCTCGCAATGTCTGCCCGGTACCCCCGGCATTGCGCTGCCGGAACCACGATGGAACTCAAGCCTGGACACACTCTGCTCACAGCCCCTCGGCCCGCCCGCACGTCAAGGCGCTCAGGGGTCGGTCATCACCCGTTGTCGGGCAGTGGCCGTCACTGTCGATGGCCGCCGATCTGGTCGAAGGCCCAGCGATAGGCTGACTCGCCTCCTCCGCTCGTCCAGTGGGCCGAGGACGGCCACCTGCCCGATCTCCACATAGGACATCGTGGCTTGGTTTGGGCTCTCGTAGAGGCTCCGGTGACGCCGTCATGGTGCTCGCACGCACCCCCGCACAGAGAACTATGGTGCCCCACCACATGTGCCGCTGTTCTGCGGATTCCTACGGTATGGCGACAACGAACACGTCCCCGCCAACCGCCAGGAAGTGGTACCGATGTCCTCCCCCGCGACCGCTCCCCCATCCCCGGAAACCCCCGCCAGTCTCAAGCGCATCGTCGCCGCCAGCCTCATCGGCACCACCATCGAGTGGTACGACTTCTTTCTCTACGGTTCCGCCGCGGCCCTCGTCTTCAACAAGCTGTTCTTCCCGGGCTCCGACCCGCTGGTCGGCACGCTGCTGTCGTTCCTGACGTACGCCGTGGGCTTCGCGGCGCGGCCGTTGGGTGCCCTTGTCTTCGGGCACTACGGCGACCGGCTGGGGCGCAAGAAGCTGCTGGTGCTCAGCCTGTTGATGATGGGCGGGGCGACCTTCGCGATCGGTCTGCTGCCCACGCACGCGACGATCGGAACGGCAGCTCCCGTGCTGCTGACCGTGCTGCGTCTGGTGCAGGGCTTCGCGCTGGGCGGTGAGTGGGGCGGGGCGGTGCTGCTGGTGTCCGAGCACGGGGACGCGCGTCGGCGCGGCTTCTGGGCGTCGTGGCCACAGACCGGGGCGCCCGCCGGGCAGCTTCTCGCGACCGGCGTGCTGTCCCTGCTGACCGCCGTCCTGTCGGACTCCGCGTTCGGCAGCTGGGGCTGGCGGATACCGTTCCTGCTCTCCGGTGTCCTGGTGATGGTCGGTTTGTGGATTCGTCTGTCTGTCGATGAATCACCGGTGTTCAAGCAGGCGCTGGCACAGGCCGAGGCCCGCCACACGGCAGGGTCCGGCGACGCCGAGAAGCTGCCGGTCGTCGCCGTACTGCGTCACCACTGGCGGGACGTCCTGGTGGCGATGGGCGCGCGCATGGCGGAGAACATCAGCTACTACGTGATCACCGCGTTCATCCTCGTCTACGCCACGACCTCGGCCGGCGTCTCCAAGCAGACCGCGCTCAACTCGGTGCTCATCGCCTCGGCCGTGCACTTCGCGGTGATCCCCGGCTGGGGCGCGCTGTCGGACCGGATCGGCCGCCGTCCCGTGTACCTGCTGGGCGCGGTCGGCGTCGGTCTGTGGATGTTCCCGTTCTTCGCGCTCATCGACACCGGTGGCTTCGGCAACATGATCCTGGCGGTGACGGTGGGCCTGGTGCTGCACGGCGCGATGTACGCGCCCCAGGCCGCCTTCTTCTCCGAGATGTTCGCGACCCGGATGCGCTACTCCGGCGCCTCCATCGGCGCCCAGTTCGCCTCGGTCGCGGCGGGCGCGCCCGCACCGCTGATCGCCACGGCCCTGCTGTCCGACTACGGGAGTTCCACGCCCATCGCGCTGTACGTCATCGGCGCGGTCGTTCTGACGGTCGTCGCCGTGGGCATCGCCAAGGAGACCCGCCACCGGGACCTGGCGGACGTCGAGCCCGCGGCCGACGCGGAGCCCGCACCGGCCCGGACCGCGGGCGCCCGTACCGTCTGACCCACTCGGAACCGGCCCCCGTACGCCCGTGCGTACGGGGGTCAGTGCTCTGCGGAACCCGACAACCGGTGCAGACGCAGGGCGAGTTGTATCTCCAGGGCACGCGCGGGGCTCTGCCAGTCGTCGCCGAGGAGACGGCCGACCCGTTCCAGACGCTGGGCGACCGTGTTCACGTGGACGTGCAGCTCGTCCTTCGTACGAGCCGGGCTCATCCCGCAGGCGAAGTACGAGTCGAGTGTGCGCACGAGGTCGGTGCCGCGCCGTTCGTCGTAGGCGACGACCTGCCCGATGGTGCGGTCGACGAAGCCGGCGATGTCCCGGTCCCCGGCGAGCAGCAGCCCGAGGAAGCCGAAGTCCTCCGCGGCGGCCCCGTCCCCGGCGCGGCCGAGCAGGCGCAGGGCGTCGAGACAGCGCCGGCCTTCCTCGTAGGCGGCGGCCACGGCGTCCGGGTTGGCTGCGAGGTCCTCGACCGGGGCGGAGGCCCCGACCGTGACCGCCTCGTACACGGCGGTGCCCAGATGGCGGGCGGTGCGGCGGGCCAGCTCCGTCGCGGTGTCTTCGGGTTCCAGGGGCAGCAGCAGGACGGTGCCGCCCTCCCGGGCGGCTGCCAGTCCGCGCCGGGTGGCGGCGAGGTGGGACGCGGCGGACCACAGGCGTCTGCGGGCGGCCGCTTCCTGGTCGGCGTCGGCCGCGGCGCCGTCCAGGCGGGCGGCGAGGACGACATGCACGGCGTCGAGGTCGGCATGCAGCCGGGCGGCGCGCTCGCGCAGCAGGCGCGGGTCCCGGTCGCGGGCGTCGAGCAGGTCGTCCAGCAGTTCGCCCCGCACGCGCTGTTCGGCTTCGGCGGCGGAGCGTCGGGCGAGCAGCAGCAGCGAGGTGACCATGGCGGCACGCTCCAGGGTGCGCTGGTCGACCGGGTCGAGCCCCGGGTGGCCGCGCAGCACGAGCGCGCCGAGGAGTTCGCCGCCCGCGGCCACGGCGGCGATCCAGTCGTCCGCGTGGCGCACCGCGTGTCCCTCGGCCCGGGACACCTCCAGGGCCTGCGCGGGTGCGGCGGCAGCCTCGGTGAACTCGACCGTGCTGTCG
Organism: Streptomyces sp. NPDC033131; assembly: GCF_055578365.1. Taxonomy (NCBI): domain Bacteria; kingdom Bacillati; phylum Actinomycetota; class Actinomycetes; order Kitasatosporales; family Streptomycetaceae; genus Streptomyces; species Streptomyces sp. NPDC033131. Next base: position 44,372 of record NZ_JBVIPA010000038.1, on the reverse strand, counting down.
AGGACTTCGGAGACGGCGGCGGCCACGTCGTGGACGCCGCCGCCGCGCAGCACGAGTTCGGCGAGCCGGTCGTGGACGTCGGAGGCCCGTTCGATGACCCCGCTGCGGTCCCGGATGATCTCGTTGGCGCGTTCCAGGCCGGCGAGGGCCGAGCGGGTCTCGGTGAGGAGGTTCGCGGTGTCGATGGCGGCCGCGGCCAGTGCGGCGAAGGAGCCGAGCAGGGCGATCTGCTCGCGTTCGAAGACCCGTGCTCTGCGGTCCGCCGCGTAGAGGACCCCGATGACGTGGTGCCCCAGCATCAGGGGTACGCCGAGGATGGCGACCAGGCCTTCGTCCCGCACGCCCCCGTCGATGGCGTGGGTGTGCTGGAAGCGGTCGTCCTGGAAGTAGTCGTCGGTGACGTACGGGCGGGCGGTCTGGGCGACGAGGCCGCCCAGCCCCTCCCCCATACCGAGCCGCAACTGCTGGAAGCGGGCCGCGACCGAGCCCTCGGTGACCCGCATGTAGGTGTCGCCCCGCACCGGGTCGTTCAGGCTCAGGTAGGCGACGTCGGTGCCGAGCAGCGACCGGGCGCGCTGCACGATCGCCTGCAGCACCGCATCCAGGTCGCGCAGCCCGGCCAGGTCGTGGGCGGTCTCGAAGAGCGCCGACAACTCGGCCTCCCGTCGGCGCCGCCCTTCCAGCTCAGCGCGCACCCGCAGCGCGGTCAGCTTGGCCTGTTCGAGCGCGGCGACCTGCTCGGCCGGCCGGCCCTCGGCGCGGGCGAGCAGCACCGGCCGCTCGTAGGCGTCGGCGGACGCGCCGCGGGCCAGCAGTTCCAGGAACGGCGCCGAAGCGTCGCCGGCCGCTGCGGAGGCGGCATCGGAACGCTCGGCGGACTGCACGTGATCGCGGGACATGCTCACAGGATTCACCATCGCCCGACCGGCCCGTCAGCCCTGTGGAAAACTCCGCGGGCGACCGCCACCGCGGGGTTCAGTGCGCCGTCCAGCCGCCGTCGAGGACGAGCGAGGTGCCGGTCACGAAGGAGGCCTGCGGGCTGCACAGGTAGGCCACGGCCTCCGCGACCTCCTCGGGTTCGATCAGCCGCTTGACGGCGCTGTCCTGGAGCAGCACCTCGGAAAGCACGCGCTCCTCGGGGATGCCGTGCGCGCGGGCCTGGTCGGTGAGCTGCTTCTCGACCAGTGGGGTGCGCACATAGGCGGGGTTCACACAGTTGGAGGTGACGCCGTGGGGTGCGCCTTCGAGGGCCGCTGTCTTGGACAGTCCCTCCAGGCCGTGTTTGGCGGCCACATAGGCCGACTTGTAGGCCGAGGCGCGCAGACCGTGCACGGAGGAGACGTTGACGATACGGCCCCACCCCTGCCCGTACATGTGGGGCAGGGCGCCTCGGATGAGCCGGAACGGCGCCTCCAGCATCACGGTGAGCACAGTGTGGAACACCTCGGGCGGGAACTCCTCGATGGGGCGCACCAGTTGCAGCCCGGCGTTGTTGACGAGGACGTCGGTCCCCGCGGCGGCGAGTTCTGCGGCGTCCAGGTCGGTGAGGTCGAGGACGTGCGGTGCGAGGGAGCCCGCGAGGCCCCGGGCCCCTTCGGCGAGCGCATCGAGGCCCGCGGCGTCCCGGTCGACCGCTCTCACCTTGGCGCCGGCGGCCGCGAGCCGCAGCGCACAGGCGCGGCCGATGCCGCCGGCGGCGCCGGTGACGAGGGCGGTGCGGCCGCCGAGGTCGAGAGTGGGGGCGGGAGCGCCGTGGGGGCCCGGGAGGGCACTGCTAGCGGTCATGCCCCGACCCTAGGCAGCATCCGAGCCCCGCCCCATGTGGTCACCACCCACACTTCACTCGGAACTCGTGGGGTCGAACCATGTGGGTGCGTCGTCCGACAGGGCTTGCTTGATCCTGAGGTGTGCGAAGTCGTTCAGCTCGGGCAGGGCGTCCACCGCGAACCAGCCCACCTCAAGCGATTCGTCGTCGTTGACCCGTGCCTCGCCGCCGAGGGCCCGGCAGCGGAACGAGATGTCCATGTACTGGCAGACGTCGCCGTTGTCGTACATGACGGGCTTCAGCGACTGGACGACGATCACCCGCTCCACGGCGCAGTGGACCCCCGTCTCCTCCTCGACCTCCCGCACCGCGCAGGCCGCCGGCTGCTCCCCCGGCTCCGGGATGCCGCCGATCAGTGACCATGTGCCCGTGTCGGAACGGCGGTTGAGCAGCACTCTGCCCTCGTCGTCGAAGACGACGACGCTGACACCGGGCAGCCACAGCAACTCGTGGCCGACGGAGGTCCGGAGTGCACGAATGAAGTCAGGAGTAGCCATGGCCCGACCCTAACGGGCCGCTTCAGTTGCCCCGTTGCGCTGTCCGGGGCGTCCGACGGGCGTACGGCTACACGCCACGGGCGCGCCGCCCGCGCACACCGGCGCCGACGGCCCAGCCGAGTCCGCCGGCGGCCACCAGCACCAGCGCGATCTCGGGCAGGATGCCCAGCCGTGTGGCGGGCGTCTGGGAGGATCGCAGAGGCACCTGCTGCACCAGCGAGTCGGCTACGAACATGCCGGTCTTCTGCGTGATCTTCCCGTCCGGCATGATGATCGCGCTGACGCCGCTGGTCACCGGAACGGTGACCGTCCGACTGTGTTCGACGGCACGGACCCGGGACATGGCGAGCTGCTGGTAGGTCATCTCGCTGCGGTCGAAGGTCGCGTTGTTGCTGGGCACCGAGATCAGCTGCGCTCCGTCGGTGACCTCGGAGCGCACGGCCCAGTCGAACGCGGCCTCGTAGCAGGTGACCAGCCCGACCTTGGCGCCGTCCATGTCGAACACGCCCGGCTTGCTGCCCCGGCTGAAGTCCTGGCGGACCATGGAGGTCCACTTGTCGTTGATCGCGCCGATGAGCGAGCGCAGCGGGAGGTACTCGCCGAAGGGCTGGATCTGCCGCTTGTCGTACGTGTCCACGGGGCCCTTGGCCGGGTCCCACAGAATCTGCTCGTTGTAGAGCTTGCCGTCGCGTTCCACGACACCGCCGACGGAGATCGGCACGCCGATCGCCTTGACCGCCTCGTCGATGACGGCGCGCGCGTCAGCGTTGGCGAACGGGTCGATGTCGGAGGAGTTCTCCGGCCACAGCACGAAGTCCGGCTTGGCGACCTTGCCCGCCTTCACCTCGGCGGCCAGCCGCTCCGTCTCGCGCGCGTGGTAGTCGAGCACGGCTCGGCGCTGCGCGTTGAACTCCAGCCCGGCCCGCGGCACGTTGCCCTGGATGACCGCGACCGTCACCGTGCCGTCCTCGGCCTTGTCGCTCACCAGCGGACGGGCGGCCACCGCGCCCGCCACGGGCACCGCCACACTCAGCAGCGCGACGGCCGCCGCCGACCGCCGTACCGTACGCGTGCGCCGCCCCTCGACGAGCACGCGTACGACCTCGTAGAGACCGAAACCGCACAGGGCGACCGCGAAGCCGAGCACCGGGGTGCCACCCACCGCGGCGAGCGGGAGGAAGACGCCGTCCGCCTGGCCGAACGCGATCTTGCCCCAGGGGAAGCCGTTGAAGGGCACGCGCGCGCGTGCCGCCTCGCCGGCGATCCAGAGGGCGGCCGCCCACACCGGCGCACCCGGCAGCTTCGACACCGCGGCGACGCCCGCGCCGACCAGCGCGACGAAGATCGCCTCGATGACGACCAGGGCGATCCACGGGCCGGGGCCGACCTCCACACCGGTCCACACCAGCAGGGGCAGCAGGAACCCGAGGCCGAAGAGGTAGCCGAGACCGAGGCCCGCCTTCCAGCTTCGGCCGCGCAGCACCCATCCGAAGACGGCGAAGGCGGGCAGCGCCAGCCACCACAGGGTGCGGGGCGGGAAACTGACGTAGAGCAGCACTCCGGAGAGCGCGGCTGCGGCGGCCGGGACGAGACGACGCAGGAGCCGCGCCCCGCGCGATACGGGCGCGGTCGAGGGCTTTACCTGGTCCGACTCGTCCACGGAGGTTGCGGTGACGGTCACTGTGGGAGTGTACGGCGGCTGACCTCGGCGCCGACAGCGCGGTCCACCCGGCCACGGCGGTCCTCCCGCGGCACGTCGGGAGCAAACGTTCCTGCGCATCTCGGTCCAACTCGTCCACAAACCGCCCATCAGCCGTTACGGTGTGCCGGAGTCCTTGTCGTACGGGCCGGTAACGTCCGCGACGGCAGGGACCGTCACGGGTCGGGGGCGACCGGGTTCGGGGGGCGCGGTGGGTTCCACGAGGATGACGTCTGTGGCCGGTCCGGATGAGGACGGCGACAGACGCAACGTTTCTGATGCGATGGGTGTCGTGGTGCTCGGGGCCTGCGCCGTCTGGTCCCTGGTCACGGCTGCCGCGCACGACGGCCGCCCCGAGGGCGTCCTGCTGGCGGTCCTGGCCGTGGGCGCGGGCTACGCCGCCGGTCGGATCTGCGGAGCGCTGCTGCCGGTCGCCGCGCCCTCGGCCGGCGCCCTGGCCGGGCTCGGCCTCACGGTGGGCCTGCCCCATCTCACCCCCGGGCCCGAGATCGTCGCACCGCTGGGACACGCCGGTGCCACCGCCGCGCTGCTGACCCTGTCGGCAGGCGCCGCGTGCTGCGCCGCCTGGTCCGCCGGCGCGCCGGCCCTTCGGCTCGCCCTGCACGCACTGGCCGCCACCGTCGCGGTGACCGCGGCCGCTCTCGGCTCGGTCGGCGGGTTCGCCGCCTGCACCGCGGTGCTGCTGTGTTCGCTCGCCGCGGGCCGGACGCGCCGCCGTGGCCCGGGCCTGGTGGCACTGGCCCTGTCCGCGGCCCTGGTGACGGCTCTGACCTGGGTGGTCGCGGGGAACGCGGTGCCGGACGGGCTCGAGGGGTCCCTCTCGGGCCGGCTGACCGAGCACCGGATCGAGCTGTGGCACGACGCGCTGCACATGGCGCGCCACGAGGCGGCGCTGGGCGTCGGCCCGGGACGGTTCGGGGAGCTCAGCACGACGGCGACCCAGTCACTGCTGTCCGACGGCAAGCCCCACTCGGCGCTGCTCCAGCAGGCGGCCGAGCAGGGAGTCGTCGGCGTCGTCCTGCTGGCGACGGCCTTCGGCTGGATGCTGTACGCGCTGTGGCGCACCGGACGGCCGACCCCGGTCGCCCTCACCGCGGGCGCGACCCTGACGGCGCTGGCGGCGATCGCCTGTGTCGGCAACGCGCTGAGCTTCACCACGGTGTCGGCGGGCGCGGGGCTGCTGGCCGGACTGGCCACGGCACGCCCCTTCGCCGAGGAGTCACCGGGCCGCGAGAAGGACGTACGCGCGCGTGGCGGTGGTCTGGCTCAGTGACCTCGGCGGCTTCGCTGCGGGCCGGGCGTGTGCGGGCGGGGCGCCTCAGTGCGTGGCGCCCGCGGTGCCCGACCGCAGGCGGGCCCGGATGACCCGTACGGCCGCCTCCGCGTCGTCCACCGTGACGGTGAACGTGTGGCCGTCCCACAGCTGCAGGACCACACCCTCGCCACGCCGTACGACGACCGCGGTGCCCTTCTCGGGACGCCAGCGGTAGCCCCAGCCGCCCCAGTGGCGCGGGGTGACGTGCGGGTCGAAGTCGGCGCCCGCGACATGCGCCAGGGGGATGCGGCGGCGGGGCACGCCCATGTGGCCGCAGCGCACCTCCAGGCACTCCTTGTCGACCTTCAGGGCGACGTGCACGAAGGCGAGGGTGCCGAAGAGGACCAGCAGCCCGGCCGCGATGCAGCCGACGACGGACATGACGAGCGGGGCGATGCCCGACGTCCAGGCCGAGTCGACGGCCAGTTTGATGCCGAGCGCCAGGCAGGCGGCGCCGACGAGCGCCAGCAGCCACTGGATCCGGTTGGAGGCCCGTCCGGTCCAGACGTCGGGGTGCGGGGCGTTCTCGCCATGGGGGTGGTGCCTCATGTTTACGAGATTACTCAGGTTTCGCTGTGCGGGTAGAGCGTGGCGGAGAGTGACTGCTCCGGGTGGGGGCACCGGACGCGGGCGGTCCTCTTCGTCCGCGCCCGGCGCATGTCCGACGTACGAGGGCGTCCGCCGGTCTACCGGGCGGGGCTGACCGTCTTGAGGAGCCGGCCCTCCTCGTAGGCCAGCGCGGGCTCGGGCAGGCTTCCCGCGCGTCCGCTCAGCAGCACCGTCAGGGTTCCGTCGGCCGCCGCCCGGGGGGCGGGCTGCTCGCCGAGCCGGCGCAGCGCCTGGGCGGCGACCGCTCCCGCGGAGCCGTGCAGGACGAGCGGGGGGAAGCCGGGGCGCTGCACCGCGCCGCGAATGCGCTCGGAGACCAGCTCGTAGTGGGTGCAGCCGAGGACGACCGTCGTCACGTCGTCCGGGGTGAGGGCCGCGGCCGCGGCGACAGCGGCCTCGATGGCCGCCTCGTCGGCGTGCTCGACGGCCTCGGCAAGACCGTGGCAGGGCACCTCGGTGACCGCCACGCCGTCGGCGAAGTCGTCGATGAGGCCGCGCTGGTAGGGGCTCCCCGTCGTGGCGGGCGTCGCCCAGATCGCGAAGGGGCCGCCACCGGCCGCGGCCGGCTTGATCGCGGGGACCGTGCCGATGACCGGGATGCCGGGTTCCAGCCGGGCGCGCAGGGCCGGCAGGGCGTGCACGGTGGCGGTGTTGCAGCCGATGATCAGGGCGTCGGGCCGGTGCGCGGCGGCGGCCTCCGCGACGGCCACGGCGCGCCGGGTGAGGTCCTCGGGGGTCCTGGGGCCCCAGGGCATCCCGTCGGGATCCAGGGAGAGGACGAGATCCGCGTCAGGTCGCAGACGCCGTACCGCGGCGGTGGCCGCCAGCAACCCGATCCCGGAGTCCATGAGCGCGATCTTCACCCCGCCACGATAGACGATGCACCCTTGCGGGCCGGGCCCGTGGGGCAGACTGCGCGCGTGAGCGCCATCGTGTGGACTGCCGCCGGATCCCTCGCCGCCTGGCTGTGGCTGCTGCTCTGCCAGGGCTTCTTCTGGCGCACGGACGTCAGGCTGCCGCCCAGGACCGAACCCGGGGACTGGCCGTCGGTCGGCGTCGTCGTACCGGCGCGCGACGAGGCCGGCGTACTGCCGGTGAGCCTGCCCTCGCTCCTCCTCCAGGACTATCCGGGGCGGGCGGAGGTCTTCCTCGTCGACGACGGCAGTTCGGACGGCACCGGGGAGCTGGCGCACGGGCTGGCCGAGCGTCACGGAGGGCTGCCGCTGACCGTGAGCTCGCCCGGTGAGCCGCCCGCGGGCTGGACCGGCAAGCTGTGGGCGGTGCGTCACGGGATCGGACTGGCACGCGCGCGTGCCCCCGAGTACCTGCTGCTCACGGACGCCGACATCGCTCATGCGCCGGACAGTCTCCGCCATCTGGTCGCGGCGGCGCGTTCCGGCGGTTTCGACGTCGTCTCGCAGATGGCCCGGCTGCGGGTGGCGAGTCCGTGGGAACGGCTCGTCGTGCCGGCCTTCGTCTACTTCTTCGCACAGTTGTATCCGTTCCGCCGGATCGGCAGGCGGAAGGCGCGCACGGCGGCCGCAGCGGGCGGCTGTGTGCTGCTGCGCACCGAGGCGGCCGAGCGGGCGCGGATCCCGGACGCCATCCGGCACGCCGTGATCGACGACGTGGCGCTCGCGCGTGCCGTCAAGGGCGGCGGCGGCCACATCTGGCTGGGGCTGGCGGAGCGGGTCGACAGCGTGCGCCCCTATCCGCGGCTGTACGACCTGTGGCGGATGGTGTCGCGCAGCGCGTACGCGCAGTTGCGGCACAACCCTCTGCTGCTGACCGGCACGGTGGCCGGGCTGGTGCTGGTGTATCTCGTGCCGCCCGGGGCCCTGGTCGCGGGTCTGGTGACGGGACGGACGGCGGCCGTGGTCCTCGGTGCTCTCGCGTGGCTGGTGATGACGGGGACGTACGTCCCGATGCTCCGCTACTACGGTCAGCCGCTGTGGCTCGCTCCTCTGCTGCCGTTCACCGCGTTCCTCTATCTCCTCATGACGGTCGATTCGGCGGTGCAGCACTACAGGGGACGCGGTGCGGCGTGGAAGGGCCGCACCTACGCGCGGCCGGACGCCGTCGTGGGTGACGAGACCTGAGCGGTCACTTGCGGCCCGGGGTCCAGTTCATGCCCCATCCGTAGGCGTGGTCGAGGGTCCGCTGCGGGCTCACGCCGCGCTCGGGCACCAGATAGCGGGCCTCGCGCTGGACGACCAGGTCGCTGCCGGTGTTGGTGATCAGGGCGAGCGCGCACACCGTCGACGGGACCGTGCATTCGTCGAGGGAGAAGTCGATCGCGGCACCGTGCTGCGGCTGGAGGGTGACCGTCGCGTTCAGGTCGGCGAAGGACCTCGCCCCTTCGTAGATCGTGACGAAGACGAGGATGCGGCGGAAGTCCCGTTGCCGGTCGAGGTTGACGGTGAGGTTCTCGCCGCTCGCGACGGCGCCTGTGCGGTCGTCGCCGTCGAGGTGGATGTACGGAGGCAGGTGCAGGGAACCGAAGGCGTTGCCGAGCGACTGCACGACCCCTTTGCTGCCGTCGGCGAGTTCGAACAGGGCGCACAGGTCGAGGTCGAGGTCGGCGTGCATGGCGACCGCCCGGCCGAGTTTGCTGCCCCACCCCGAGAACTGCTTGCGCATCTCCCAGTTGAGGTTCACGCGCAGGGCGCCCGAGGTGCCGCCCTGTTTGGTGAGCGAGACGGACGGGGCGGCCTTGGTGAGTGTCACTTTGGTGAGGCGGACGGGGGGCGCCGAGGGAGGGGGCGGCGGCACGGGCGCCGTGACGGGCGCGGGAGTGGCGACAGGCGCGTTCTGCTGGGGCTCGTCGACGGTGATCCCGTAATCCGTGGCAAGGCCTTCCAGTCCGCTGCCGTAGCCCTGGCCGACGGCACGGAATTTCCAGGCGCCCTGACGGCGGTAGAACTCACCGAGTACGAAAGCGGTTTCCACGGTGGCGCCGGTGCTCTCGAAACGGGCGACCGCTGCAAACCGAGCGGCTTCCCTCACCTCGATATAGAGGTCCGGCACGCGCGCGAACGTGCCGCCCTCCGCGGAGGCCGCGAGGACGACGGTCTCGATCGCGGGCTCCACGCGCGCGAGGTCGACGACGAGCGTGTCGGTCACCCTGCCGCCCTCGTCCCGTTTGCCCTCGTGACGGACCGCGCCGGAGGCGTGCGCCGGCTGGTTGTAGAAGACGAAGTCGGCGTCGGAGCGGACCTTCCCGCCGACGAGTAGCAGCGCCGAGGCGTCCACGTCGGGGACGCCCGGACCGGAACGCCACCCCAATTCGACGCGCAGCGCAGTCGACGGCACCGGAACATTTGAACCTTTGAGCATTTGCATGTCCGCCGTCCTCACGTGTCACCCGCGCCGGATACGCCCCGGCAGTCGCCTCGGGATGCCTACCCCGTCAACCTATTCCGCGGGGCTGCGAACTCCCATGAGCAGCGCAGGAAGACCGATGATCAACCGCCGGTAACGTCCCGGGAACTCTGCCTTTACATGAGAAACGCCTTGCGCGGTGCCCCTTTTTGCCAAGTTCGCTCGCATTGGGGGTCCCACGTCACTGCCGACACGGAAAACAACCCTCTTATCGGTCTCCCCAACCAGCACATCGTGGGCTTAACTTATGTGCCATGACCTCCCCCCGCTCCACTTATGGCGGCGGCTACTACTCCGCCTCCTTCCCGGACACTCCGATCTACGACAGGCTCGTGGCCGAGCGGGGGACCCCGCAGATCGCTCCGATCCGGGTCCCCGCCGAGTACGACACGCCGCGCAGCTATCTGCCCGCGCTGCCGTCGGCACTCCCCGCCCTGCCGGCCGGCCCGTCCCAGCCCGCCTACGGCTATCCGCAGGCCCAACAGCCCGCGCCCCTGCAGCAGGCACCCGGGGCGTACATCCCGCAGCAGGCCGGCGCGCCACGGGGTTACCCCGGGCCGCAGGCACAGCAGCAGCCGCGGCCGGCTGGCCCCGGCATGGGCACGGGGTACGAGGCGATGCGCCCGGCGGCTCCGCGCCCCGCTCCGGCCGCCTACCAGGACCCGTACAACAACCAGCAGTACCGGGGCGGCTACTGATTTCTTTCCGGGCTGTAGGCGGTGGCTGGCACGATGGCCTCATGGGGAACGCGCAGCTGCAGTCGATTCACGTTCATCCGGTCAAGGCGTTCCGGGGCCAGGCGCCCCGGGAGGCCGTCGTGGAGCCCTGGGGGCTGGCCGGTGACCGACGCTGGGTACTGGTCGACGACGGGGGAAAGGTCGTCACGCAACGCGAGCAACCGCGCCTCGCGCTGGCCGCCGCCGAGCTTCTGCCCGGCGGCGGCATTCGTCTGTCCGCGCCCGGCATGGACGCGCTGACCGTGCCCGTGCCGCGACCGGACGGCACCGTGCCGGTGAACGTCTTCCGCGACAAGGTCGAGGGGGTCCCGGCCGAGGGCACCGCCGCGCATGCCTGGTGCAGCGCATACCTCGGTGCGCGGATGCGCCTGGTCCACATGGCCGACCCCGCTTCGTGCCGGCCCGTCGACCCGGAGTTCGCGCTGCCGGGCGAGACCGTCTCGTTCGCCGACGGCTACCCGCTGCTGCTCACCTCGGCGGCCTCGCTCGATGCCCTGAACTCCCTGATCGCCCAAGGTGATCACGCGGCCGAGGGCCCGCTGCCCATGAACCGCTTCCGGCCCAACGTGGTGGTGTCGGGCACCGCCGCCTGGGCCGAGGACGACTGGTCGCGCGTCACCATCGGTGACGTCGCCTTCCGGGTCGCCAAGATGTGCGGGCGGTGCGTCGTGACCACCACCGACCAGAGCACCGCCGACCGCGGCAGGGAACCCCTGCGCACCCTCGGCCGGCACCGGCGCTTCGGCGGCAAGCTCGTCTTCGGGCAGAACCTGGTGCCCCTCTCCCCCGGCACGATCCGGGTCGGCGATCCGGTGACCGTTCTCGAGTAGGGCGGACCGGGCCCGGCAGGACCGGTCGGGAGGCGGCGCGGGTTCATGGGAACCCGCGCCGGGGAGCCGGGCGTTGGGTTCGTGAGAAGTTCATGAGGGGACCCGGCCGCAGGTGATTTCGCTCTCTCTTCGGCCCGGCCCGCGCGTGAACGACTCCGCCGGGGGTTATCACGGAGCGGGAAGGGGGTGCGAGACGGTGCGAGCGATCAGCGGACTCTGGCGCTGGCGGCACAATCCGCTGCGCCGCGCGACCGATCTGGCCGAGGCATGGGCGGCTCTCGTGGCCCTGTTGCTGATTCTGGTCGTCGGCCCCGTGATCGGCGCGCTCGTCGGCGGCGTCGCCCAGGACGCGTTGCAGCGGTCCGTGCGGGAACAGCGCGCGTCGCGTCACCTGGTGACGGCCACCGTGGTCCGCAAACTGGACCGCTCCGCTCTGGAGGCCGACCCGGAGACCTCCTCCGGCCGGGATCTGCGCAGCCGGGTCGAGGCCGACTGGACCGCTCCGGACGGCACCGCGCACCACGGCACGGTGACAGCCGCCCTCCGGACACCGCACCGCGGCGACCACTTCACGCTGTGGACGGACGAGCACGGCCGCGTCGCCCCCCGACCTCTCGACTCCGCCACGGCGACCACGCACGCCGTCCTCGCCGGTGTCGGTGCGGTCCTGCTCACCACGGGCCTCGTCGAGGCGGGCAGACGGCTCACGGTGTGGCGCATGGTCCGCCGCCGGTACGCCCGTTGGGACCAGGCCTGGGAGCGGGCGGGCCCGGACTGGGGCAGGACCGGCACCGGCAGCTGACAGCCTTCCGGCTCTGGTCAACCCACCGCCTGCGCGCACGCTACGGTGGACCGGCCGAACGTATTCGGCATCAACCCGCGTACCACGAGGTGGGGGCACAGCAACGCCATGGCACAGGGCACGGTCCAGGTGACGCACACCGGCACATCGCGCTGGCGGCGCCGCACGGGTGAGTACGCATCGCTCGCCGCCGCCCTGGAGGCCGCGGCCGAAGGCGATGTCCTCACCGTCGCCCCCGGCACCTACCGGGAGAACCTCGTCGTGCAGCGGGCGGTGACCCTGCGCGGCCCCGAGGGCTCTCCCGGCTCGGTGCGCATCGCGCCCCTGGACGGGGTGCCGCTGACCGTGCGCGCCTCGGCCGTGGTGCAGGACCTGCACGTGGAGGGCCAGGACGCCGCAGCACCCGCCCTGCTGGTCGAGGAGGGCACGCCGGAACTCACGGACATCCGGATCGTGACGCGGTCCGCGGCAGGTATCGAGGTGCGCGGCGGCGCGCGGCCGACCGTGCGGCGCTGCACCGTCGACAACCCGGCCGGCATCGGCATCGCCGTGGTGGACGGCGGGGGCGGGGTGTTCGAGGAGTGCGAGGTCGTCGCGGCCGGCCAGGCGGGCGTCGCGGTGCGCGGCGGCGGGCACCCCCGGCTGGACCGCTGCCGGGTGCACCACACGTCGGGCGTCGGCCTGTCGGTGACGGGCGAGAACTCCGCGCTGGAAGCGGTGGGTTGCGAGGTCTACGAGGTCCGGGGCAGCGGCGTCCAGGTCACCGGCCGGGCCACCGCACACCTCACCGACTGCGATGTGCACCGCACCACGGCGGACGGCGTCACGCTCGACACGGACGCGGTGCTGACGCTGGCCGACTGCCGTATCCACGACATCCCGGAGAACGCGGTCGATCTGCGCTCGCGTTCGGTGCTGACGCTGACCCGGACGACGGTGCGTCAGTTCGGCCGCAACGGACTGTCGGTGTGGGATCCGGGCACGCGCGTGGACGCCAACCAGTGCGAGATCTTCGACAGCACCGGCGACTACCCCGCCGTCTGGGTCAGCGACGGCGCCACCGCGGTCCTCGACTCCTGCCGGGTGCACGACGTGCCCGACGCCCTGTTCGTCCTCGACCGCGGCTCACGCGCGGACGTCGTCGACAGCGACCTCTGGCAGGTGCGCAACACGGCCGTGTCGGTGAGCGACGGGGCCACCGCGCAGCTCGACGACTGCCGCATCCGCGACGCGGCGACGGGTGCCTGGTTCCGCGACCACGGAAGCGGCGGCACACTCAACAACTGCACGGTGGACGGCACCCAGACCGGCGTGATCGTCACCAAGGGCGCCGACCCCACGATAGAGCGCTGCACGGTCGACTCCCCCGCCGAAGCGGGCTTCTACGTCTCCGCCGGCGGCCGGGGCAGCTTCCTGAACTGCCGGGTCACGGGCAGCGGAGGCTACGGCTTCCATGTGCTCGACGGCTGCCGTACGACGCTGAAGAAGTGCCGCACGGAGCGGTGCGCGCGCGGCGGCTACGAGTTCGCGGACGCCGGCCCGGACGCGGGATCGGGTGCGGGCCCCGTGGTCGAGGACTGCACCAGCGACGAGAGCGGCGCCCCGCGGCAGCCCACGGCGGCCGAGACCGCCGTACAGACGGTGGCCCAGTCGCCCGGCCTGCTGGGGGCGATCCCCGGGCAGCGCGCCACCGAGCAGGAGCCGCTGGTGACCGGCGCGGAGCCGGAGAAGCCGGCGCGGACCTCGAAGGCCGTGCTCGGTGAACTGGACGCGCTGGTGGGCCTGGACAGTGTCAAGCGCGAGGTCCGGGCACTCACGGACATGATCGAGGTGGGCCGGCGCCGGCAGGAGGCCGGCTTGAAGGCGGCATCGGTCAAGCGCCACCTGGTCTTCACGGGCTCCCCGGGCACCGGAAAGACGACGGTCGCCCGTCTCTACGGCGAGATCCTCGCCTCCCTCGGCGTGCTGGAGAAGGGGCACCTCGTGGAGGTGTCCCGTGTCGACCTGGTCGGCGAGCACATCGGATCCACGGCGATCCGCACCCAGGAGGCCTTCGACAAGGCGCGCGGCGGTGTGCTGTTCATCGACGAGGCGTACGCGCTGTCGCCGGAGGACTCGGGCCGGGACTTCGGCAAGGAGGCCATCGACACGCTGGTGAAGCTGATGGAGGACCACCGGGACGCGGTCGTGGTGATCGTCGCGGGCTACACGGCCGAGATGGAGCGGTTCCTTTCGGTCAACCCCGGTGTGGCGTCCCGCTTCTCACGGACCATCACCTTCAGCGACTACAACGCCGAGGAACTGCTGCGGATCGTCGATCAGCAGGCCGAGGAGCACGAGTACCGGCTCGCGCCGGGCGCCTCTCAGGCCCTGCTGGCGTACTTCACGACGCTCCCCAAGGGACCGGCCTTCGGCAACGGCCGTACCGCCCGTCAGACCTTCGAGGCCATGGTCGAGCGGCACGCGAGCCGGGTCGCCCAGGTCGCCGACCCGGACAAGGACGACCTGACGCTGCTCTACGCGGAGGACCTGCCCGAGTCCTCCTGAGGCCGCTGCGCCGGTACGTCCGGCCGCAGCCGGGCCAGCAGCCGTTCCCGTTCCTCCGCGAACGCCGGGTCGGCCTGGTAGTCGGAGTGGCCGAGGATCGGCGCGGGCAGAGGGTGTTCGTCGGTACGGCCGTAGGCCAGCGGGTCCCTGAGCGCCTCGCGGTCCACCTCGGGGCCGCATGCGCCGGCCAGCCGGACCGGGCCGCCGATCGGGTCGGTGGGCCGGTGCAGGTTGCGCCAGCAGTCGACGTCGTGGTGCAGCGAGCTGAGCGCTGCGGGGCCGAAGTGAGCCGGGAACCAGCGGCCGTAGAGGCGTTCCAGCGGGGAGCCGTACGTCAGCAGCGCGACGCGTTTGCGGACGGACGGCTTGAGCTGCCAGGCGGCCGCGGCGGCGAGCACGCTGCCCTGTGAGTGTCCGGACAGGACGAGCCTGCCGCCGGTGGCGTGCGTCCAGGTGGCCATGCGCCAGGTCAGGTCGGGCACCGCGCGTTCGGCGTAGCAGGGCGGGGCGAAGGGGTGGGCGGCACGTGGCCAGAAGGTTCCGACGTCCCAGAGGATGCCGATGGTGCGGCGCGCGGAGGCGTCCTTGTAGGCGCGTCGGCCCCAGGTGACGAACAGGATGAAGCCGAGTCCGATCAGCCAGGAGCCCAGTGCCTGTGCGGTCTCGGCGGCCCCCTCGACGAAGGTGTGCGTCCACCGTGCGGCCTCGGCGGGTGCCCGGTCGGTGGTCATCGCGCCGACCAGGGCCCCGGCGCCGAGCAGGAGGGTCGTGGTGGAGGTGACCGCGACGAGCAGGGGTCCGCGGTCGGTGAGCGTGGCCGCCGCGCGGATCCGTGCGATGCGACGGGTGCGGGTGGTGTCCTTGGGTTCGCCCGGGTAGTCCCGTTCCACGGTGGCCAGTTCGGCCCGGCGCAGGAGCCAGGTCCGCCACGCCAGCCAGCCGCAGAGCGCCAGCAGGACGACGAGCAGCGGCGGGATGACGGACGCCTGCCAGGTGAGCAGAACGGGCGGGCCCGGGATGTTCGTGCCGGTGCCGTCCAGCCAGTCGGCGACGCGCTGGGAGACGCCGCCGGACATCACCCCGCCGAGTGCGCAGGCCAGCATCGCGACGGCGGGCCCGCCCAGCCCGCGCATGGCGGCGCGCGGGTCGGGGTGAGCGCGGTAGAGGACATGGGCGACCGCTGCGAGGGCGATCACGAGCAGGCCCTGGAAGAGGGCGATGCCGCCGAAGGTCGCGTCGCCCGGCAGCCGGTCGGCCGACTCCCATCCGGGGCGCTCCCAGCCGGCGTACACCGCGGCGAGCACGAGCAGGAGGACGGCGGTCAGCGGCAGGGCTCGCACGAGACGGGCGTCGAGCTCCTGGTCGAGGCGGTGTTCGCTGCGGCCCCGGCGGCAGACCACCCACACCACGCCCACCGCGGCGGCGACCAGCGCGCCTTCGAGGAGCCGGCCCAGTGCGTCGAGCGGCGCGGGACCGCCGGGCCGGTGGTCGAACCGTGCCGCGGCCGTGCCGACAGCGGCGGCGACGGTCAGCAGTCCGGCGGCGGTGTGGGCGGCACGCAGCCGGGCCACCAGGCGGCGTCCGTACCAGAAGCCGGGGCGGCCGAGCGCGGTACGGCCGGTCTCCTCGTCGGGTTCGGGCGTGCGGGACATCGGCTGCTGGGACTCGTACGCGCTCCACGTGCGGTGCGACAGGTACCACAGCAGCCAGGTGAGCGCCGCCGGGACCAGTGCCGCGAGGGCAAGGCGGCGGCCGGGCCTGCTCCACCAGCCGCCGTCCGAGACGGTGGGCGACAGGAAGCCGAGCCAGGAGTGCCGCTCGGCACACGCGCGCGTGCCCGCGCACTGCCAGGCCGCGAGGTCGAGGGCGACCTCGCAGACGGCGGCGACGAGGAGCACGGTCAGGGTCAGGCCCGCGAGCCGCACCAGCAGTCCATAGAGACGCACCGTCCGTCTGCGCCCGCGTGCGGTGGGGCGCATCCAGTGGGCGAGGTTGACGACCATGAACGGCAGCAGCAACAGCCACAGGGCGCGGGTGCCGTTGCCGGAGGTGAGGTTGCACCAGACGTACGCCTCGGGCACCGGCCGGCCGCGGTGGTCGTGCGGTCGTGACTCGGCGTCGGCGTCCTCGGCGCGCCGGAAGACGGCCGCCGTGTCGTCGCCGGTGATCCGGACCGTGCGCGGATCGTCGAGCATCTTCTCGGGTGTGGTCCCGCCGACTCCGTGGACGAGGAGTTCCAGGGCGGTTCCGGATTCGTCGGGCCTGGTGGCGGAGCCGTCGGCCCCGGCGGTCGAGGCGTGTTCCTTCGCAGGTTCCACTGTTCGCACTTCCCCCGTGACGCGCTGTCGGCATCTGTTTGTGCGGGCACAAGGATCGCCGTTCGGTGTGTGCCGCACACCTCTCGTCACGGAATCTCCCCGATCGGTGTGACAGTCGGTGGCGTGGATGTCACCGGGCGGCACGCGCGCGTCGGGACGGTCGGTGGCGCGACCCGCACCGGCGCGTGCGAGGATGGGACGTCCGCGTACCGGGGCCCGGCAAAATGTCCTTGTCACAGGCGGTGCGCAGGGCGGGTCGGACGGGTTGAGGCGAAAGGACCGGAGCGTACGTGAGCGAGAATACGAACCTCCTCGCGGAGCAGCGACGTGCCCTGATCCTGGACGAGGTGCGCCGCCGCGGCGGCGTCCGTGTCAACGAGCTGACCCGCAAGCTCGGCGTGTCGGACATGACCGTACGACGTGACCTCGACGCGCTGGCCCGGCAGGGCGTGCTGGAGAAGGTGCACGGCGGCGCGGTCCCGGTGGTCGAGGCGAGCACGCACGAGCCGGGCTTCGAGGCGAAGTCGGGTCTGGAGCTGACCGCCAAGGAGGACATCGCGCGGGCCGCTGCGGAGCTGGTGGTGGCGGGCAGCGCGATCGCGCTGTCGGGCGGTACGACGACGTTCGCGCTGGCGCACCGGCTGGTCGACGTGCCGGACCTGACCATCGTCACCAACTCGGTGCGGGTGGCCGACGTCTTTCACGTGGCGCAGCGCACCTCGGGACCGCGGCAGGGCGCGGCCACGGTCGTGCTGACCGGCGGGGTGCGCACGCCGTCCGACTCGCTGGTGGGGCCGGTGGCGGACCAGGCGATCGCGGCGCTCCACTTCGATCTGCTGTTCCTGGGTGTGCACGGGATATCGCTCGAGGCCGGCCTGTCCACGCCGAACCTCGCCGAGGCCGAGACCAACCGGCGCCTGGTGCAGTCCGCGCGGCGGGTCGTGGTGGTCGCCGACCACACCAAGTGGGGGACGGTGGGCCTGAGTTCGTTCGCCGCGCTGGAGCAGGTCGACACGCTGGTGACGGATGCCGGGCTGCCCGGCGAGGCGCGCGCGGAGATCGCGGAGCATCTGCGGCGGCTGGTCGTGGCGGGCGAGCCCGGCGAGGGTGCAGACGAGTGACTGACCGTCAGCTAAGGTGACGCTGCCCGGTCAACGCCCGCCTCCCCCAAGGGGGTTCCGCCCATGGCCCGTCAGCTGCGCCCGGTGGGGATCGAGTTCGTCGAGACCGCCCCCGTACGGCTGGTCTTCGCGCGGGAGATCTCCGCTCCCCCGGTGACGGTCTTCCGCGCACTCGCCGAAGACGTGCCCGGCTGGACCGACTGGTTCGGGGCGGTGACGCTGGCCCGGTGCTTCGACGACGGGGCCCGGCGCGAGATCCGGCTCAGGGGCGGGACGCGTTTCCTGGAGACGGTCCTCGCCGCCAAGGAGGCCGAGGTGTACGCCTACCGCGTGGACGAGACCAACGCGCCCGGCGCTCGCGCGCTGGTCGAGGAGTGGCGGCTCGTCCCGGCGGGCGCCGGCACCCGCGTGCAGTGGACCTTCGCAGCGGACGGGCCGGCGGCGTTCCGGCTGGCTCTGACCTTCGTGCGCGGGGGCCTCGGGCGGGCCTTCCGGGAAGCCGTCACCTCGCTCGACCGGCGACTGACGGCACGCTAGCGCCAGACGCCCGACTCCAGCAGCGAGGCGATCGCCGCCGTGTACGGCGCGATGTCCAGGCCCTGTTCGGCGAGCCAGGCGTCCGAGTAGTACTTGTCGAGATAGCGGTCCCCGGGGTCGCACAGCAGGGTCACCACGCTGCCCTGCCGACCCTCCGCGACCATCTCGGCGGTGATCTTCAGCGCGCTCCACAGCCCGGTGCCCGTCGATCCGCCCGCCCTGCGGCCGATGGTCTGCTCCAGGGCGCGGACGGCGGCGACGCTGGCCGCGTCCGGGACCTTCATCATCCGGTCGATCGCACCGGGCACGAAGCTCGGCTCCATGCGGGGCCGGCCGATGCCCTCGATACGGGAGCCGCAGTCGCACGTGACGTCCGGATCGCCGGTGGTCCATCCCTCGAAGAAACACGAGTTCTCCGGGTCGGCGACACAAATGCGGGTGTCGTGCTGCATGTAGTGGACGTAACGCGCGATGGTCGCGGAGGTGCCTCCGGTACCGGCTGTCGCGACGATCCACGCGGGCTCCGGAAACCGCTCCAGCCGAAGCTGGCGGAAGATGGATTCGGCGATGTTGTTGTTGCCGCGCCAGTCCGTGGCCCGTTCGGCGTAGGTGAACTGGTCCATGTAGTGGCCGCCGGTCTCCACCGCGAGGCGGGCGGACTCCTCGTACATCTTCCGCGGGTCGTCCACGAAGTGGCACTGGCCGCCATGGAACTCGATGAGGCGGATCTTCTCGGCGCTCGTCGTGCGGGGCATGACGGCGATGAAGGGCACGCCGATCAGTTTCGCGAAGTACGCCTCGGAGACGGCCGTCGAGCCGCTGGACGCCTCGATCACCGGGCGGTCGGGACGGATCCAGCCATTGCAGAGGCCGTACAGGAAGAGGGACCGGGCGAGCCGGTGCTTGAGGCTGCCGGTCGGGTGGGTCGACTCGTCCTTCAGGTACAGGTCGATGCCCCATTTCTCGGGCAGCGGGAAGCGGAGCAGATGCGTGTCGGCGGAGCGGTTGGAGTCGGCCTGGACCTTGCGCACGGCCTCTTTCAGCCAGCCGCGGTAGGCCGGGTCGCTGTGGTCGACGTCGAGGGTTTCGCCGGTCCGGGTTCTTTGCGGGGTACTCACGGCGGGGCTCCTTAAGCTGCGCGCCGACGGCGCGTCGCGCGGCCGCCACCTCGATCATAGACATCTTCCGCACGCTCCTCACCTGCATAAACACACCTTTGAGCACCTCAAAGGCACCCCTGGGGCAGAACGGCACCGGGATGTGGGGGCGCATTCGCGCGAGTGCTCCGGGCGCTCTCGGCGAGGGGTCCGTGCGCACTGGTGCGAGACGTCGCAGGCGGGCAGACTGCCCGACGGGACGAAGGTCTCCCACGGGGGCGCACACTGGATCACGACACGAACAGGTCAACGGCCCACTCCGCAACCGGGCCGGGGACACCCACACGCACAAGGGGGCGGGGCGCGATGGCGGAGCCGGAGTTCACGGCCACGGGCGTGCGGATCGGGAAGCGGCTGCGCTCGCTCACCCGGGCCGGACAGGTCCGGATCAGCGACGGCCGACTGGAACTGCTCACCAGTTACGGCAGTGAGATCGACAGCGCACCGGTGCAGGCGGTGCGTGCCTCCAAGCCGTGGTTCTCCCCGGAGGACCGGGCCCTGGCGGATCTCAACGGCAACCGTTACCTGCTGACCCTGGGCGATCACGACCCCGCTCCGGGCGAGCCCGGGCCGCCGGCGGCGCGCCGGTTCATCGAGGCCGTACGGCGGGCCGCAGGGCGTAGCGACTGAAGCACCGCGAGTTGCGGGACCGCACCCCCTGGGTCACTCTGTTCTCACGTCACTCTGGGTTTACCGGCGATAACGCTGCGAACCAGCCCGCCGGGCCACGACAGCAGGCGGCCGTTTCACGCAAGGCACGCTGCTGGATCGATCCGAACTCCGTGTTCTTCCGGACCTACGTCGGGGAGTCGCAGCCGTGATCAGTCACCCAAGCAGGCACTGCGCGGTGGAGCTCCAAGCCCTGCCGTCGCGGATCGGCCAGGTCCGCAGAATCGTATCGGCGCAGTTGCGCTACTGGCATCTGGATCCCCTCATAGACCGAGCCGCGCTCGGCGTGACGGAGTTGTTGACCAACGTCCACCGCCATGCCCAGCCCGACAAGACGTGCACCGTGGAGATCGAGCTGCTGCTCGACCGTCTGATGGTCTCGGTGCGCGACCACGACCCGCGGCTGCCGGTCGTGGAGGACGCCGAGACGTTCGCCACGTGCGGGCGCGGGCTCGCGATGGTCGCCGCGGTCAGCGAGAGCTGGGGCGCGCGGCCGGAGGGCGAGTCCGGCAAGGTCGTGTGGTTCACGCTGCCGACGCCCCCGTCCGCGCGGCCCGCCACACGCCCGCCGCGACGCGCGGTCGCGGACAAGCCGGCGCACCGGTTCGCGGAGGTCGCGCACACCGTCGACCTGCGCAGGCCCGAACACGCTCCCGCCCGGTCGGCCGTTGCCGGCTGATCGGGCGGTGACCCCTCTTTCGGTCCGTTCGCCCACGGGGCGCCCAAGCCGGTGCGACTCTCTCACGGTGGGCGTCGGTGGGCTCTTGCCCTCATTCGGTGGACTTGGCCGGCAGGACGTCCGGGAGGGCCGCGGGCCGGGCCGGGCGCAGGCCCGCGAGGCCGAAGGCGCTGCCGCTCGTCCCGGTCGTGGCGGTGGTGGTGGTCATGCCGCACCGCCCTTGCCGGTGCGGCCGAACTGCTCGTCCAGGGACGACAGTCGGCGCCAGTACTCGTCCTCGTCGATCTCACCGGAGGCGAAGCGGTGGCCGAGGACGGTGATGGGCGAGTTGTCGTCGACGGTCGGCCGCCGACGGGGTCCGCCGCGTCCTCGCCACACGGTGCGGCGCAGCAGGGTGATGCCGCCGATCACGACGGCCGCCCAGATCAGGGGGAAGAGGAGGATCCACGGGCCGGGACCGCCGTCGCCGATATGCGCCAGGGTCTGCATGTCGATTCATCTCCTTCACGGGATGTCCTTGATGCCTCGACGGTGACTCCTGGGAGGAGCTCCGGTCGTCGTCCGGCCGGCGGCAGTGCGCATACCTCGCGGGGAGTACCGGGGCGGGTCGCCGCCGCTGGTTCACAGCTCCTCGACGCCTGTAACTACTAGTATGTACAGTGGCGGCATGAGCACCTCGGAGCGACTGATCGAGTCCACCCGTGAGCTGTTGTGGGAGCGCGGCTACGTGGGCACCAGCCCCAAGGCGATCCTGGAGCGCGCGGAAGCCGGGCAGGGCAGCATGTACCACCACTTCAAGGGGAAGCCCGACCTCGCCCTGGCCGCGATCCGGCGGACGGCGGAGGAGTTGCTGGCCACCGCCGAGGGAGTACTCGACGGGCCGGGGACGCCGTACGAGCGGATCGAGGCGTATCTGCGGCGGGAGCGCGACGTGCTGCGCGGCTGCCCGATCGGGCGGCTGGCGATGGACCCGGAGATCATCGCCAGCGACGAACTGCGCGCGCCGGTCGACGCGACGCTCGACCGGATCCGCGAGCGGATCGCCGGAATCGTCGAAGAGGGCAAGGAGCAGGGCCGGTTCGCGCCCTCGCTGGACGGCGAGGAGATCGCGGCAGCCGTCCTCGCGACGGTCCAGGGCGGCTACGTCCTCGCCCGCGCGTCCGGTTCGCCGGCCGCGTTCGACACGGGCGTCCGAGGGCTGTTGTCGCTGCTCGCGTCGGCCCGCCCCGACCACACGGCTTGAGGAGACACCACCCGATGCACGCCATGCAGTACGAACTCACGCTGCCCGCCGACTACGACATGGGCGTCGTCCGTGACCGGGTCGCGCGAAAGGGTCGTCTGCTCGACGGCTGGGAGGGCCTGGGCCTGAAGGCGTTTCTGATGCGCGAGCGGGGCACCGACGGGTCGCCGGTCAACCAGTACGCGCCGTTCTACCTGTGGAACACCATGGAGGGCATGAACACCTTCCTGTGGGGCGGTGCTTTCCAGGTGATCCCCGACGACTTCGGGCGGCCCCCGGTCCGGCAGTGGACGGGGCTGGCGTACGAGGAGGGTGCCGCGGCCGGCTCCCCCGCGCGGGCCGCCCTGCGGCGGCAACGGGTGCCGGACGGGCTGCGGTTGGCCGAGGTCATGGAGGACGCGGCGGCCGAGGCGGAGCGGCTCGCGGCCGGGGACGGAGCGGTGCTGGCGGCGGCGGCCGTGGACACGAGCCGCTGGGAACTCGTCCATTTCTCGCTCTGGGAGGGCGACGCGCCGAAGGCCGAAGGTGAGGTGTTCGAGGTGCTGCACCTGTCGTCGCCGGGGCGCGACCGCCTGCCGCGGGGACGGCGATGGTGAGCCGGGTCCGTACCGTGCTCGGGGATGTGCCCCCCGCGGCCCTGGGCGTCTGCGATGCGCACGACCACCTGTTCTTCAGCAGTCCCCGCCTGCCGGGACAGGAGATGCAGCACGCGTCCGCCGCCCGCGCCGAGTTGGCGGCGTTCGTCGCCCAGGGCGGCAACAGCGTGGTGCAGTGGACGCCGTACGGGCTGGGGCGACGGGCCGCCGATCTGCCACCGCTGTCCCGGGAGACGGGGGTGCTCGTGGTGGCCGCGACCGGGCTGCACCAGGCCGTCCACTACGACGACGAGACGCTCGCCGGGCTGCGGGGCCGGCTCGCCGAGGTCTTCGTCGCCGAACTGACCGAGGGCATCGGCACGTCGGGGGTCCGCGCGGGCCTGATCAAGGTCGCGGGCGGCTTCCACGCCCTCGACGCACACGCCCGCTGGACGATGAGAGCGGCGGCCGAGGCCCACCATGCGACGGGAGCGCCCATCGCCGTCCACCTGGAGCTCGGCACCGGTGCCCTGGACATACTTGACCTGCTGTGCGGCGAATCGGGGGTGCCGCCGCAGCGGGTGATCCTGGGGCACCTCAACCGCTCCCCCGACGTCGTCGTGCAGCTCCAGGCCGCGCGGACCGGCTGCTACCTCGCCTTCGACGGGCCCTCGCGCGCCCACCACACCACGGACTGGCGGATGCCGGGCGCCCTGCGGGCACTCGCCGACGCGGGATACGGCGACCGGCTGCTGCTCGGCGGCGACACCACGACCGCGGCGGCCCGCTCGGTCAGCGGCGGGCCGGGAATGCCGTATCTGCTGCGGCGGGTGCGGCCTCGGCTCGAAGCCGAGCTGGGCGAGGAGACGGTGGAGCGGATCCTCACGCGGAACCCGGGCGCGGCGTTCGCGGTGGACTGGCGCTGACCTGCGCCTTCTCCGGGTGCGGGCATGACGATCACAGTGGCCCGATCGTGTGGGTATGTGGCCCTCGGGCGACTGTCGGCCAGGCCCGGCGCCCCCAGGATGGAGGCAGCGGGAATGCGACGAGGAGGACGACGACATGGCCTTGGAGATGCGCGGGCGCTGCGAACGCTGCGAGACGGCCACGCTGCCGCCGGACGCACCGGCCCGGATCTGCTCGTACGAGTGCACCTTCTGCGTGCCGTGCGGCGAGGCCATGCGGGACGTCTGTCCCAACTGCGGCGGGGAGCTGGTTCCCCGGCCGCGCAGGAACTGACGGGAACCGGGAGGAGGACTTCCGCGATGCCCCGCGTGGAGTCGATCCTGATCCCCGCCGACGCCGCGTTCCAGTCCTGGCCGGCCATGACGGCACCCACAGCCCTGGGGCGCAGTACCGGCGGGTCACCGAACTCGCCCACAGAGGCCCTGGATGACACCTCGTATGCACCCCGGGGCCTGCCCATCGCGTTCGCCCTGAAACTGGGGCCAAGGCCAACGAGCGCGAGACCTTGAACTACTTCGGCCACGACCTCGAACACCAACTGGCCAAACAGGACATCCGGCTGCTGCGGCCGGCCCGCAAAGGCGAGCCCGAGCGGCCCGGCGCACTCCTGTTCAAACCACTAGTCCGGCACAACGATCACACCAGTCACCCCGTCCTGCGCTCCCCCACTGCCTACGACCACTGACCCCTTGAAATCGACCATCTAGTATGCGGAGCATGACGCGGTATATCGACGAGGATCTGCACGGTGCGGAGTTCCGCGAGTGCGACCTGACCGGGGCACGCCTGATCGGCGTCGTCATGCAGGATGCCGTGATCGACGGGCTCATCACCAACCTCGTGGTGAACGGTGTCGAGGTCACCCAGTACGTCGAGGCAGAGCTCGACCGGCGTCATCCGGTGCGGGTGCTGATCCGCTCCGAGGACCCTGCCGATCTGCGTGAGGCCTCGCGTCAGCTCCATGCCGGCTGGGCCGCCACGATCGAGCGAATCCGCCGTACGCCCGGCATCGAGCGCCGCGGCGTGAACGACGAGTGGTCGGCGGTGCAGACGATGCGCCACCTGGTCTTCGTCCACGACTCGTGGTTCCGCCGCTGCTGCCTGGGCTCGACGGAGCCGTTCACGCCGATGGGCATCGGGACGACCGTCGAGCCCTACCGTGGAGCGCACGGGCTTGACCTCTCGCTCGATCCGGCCCTCGACGAGATCGTGAGCGTGCGTGATGCACAAGCCGCCGAGCTCGAGGCCTGGCTCGACGAGGTCACCGCTGTGCAGCTCGCAGCGCGAGCGCCGGTGCCCGACGACGATGTGTGGCCGCCGTACGCCCGGGGCCGCTTGGTGGGGCAGTGCCTCGGCACGGTGCTCAACGAGACCTTCGAGCACCATGGCTTCTGCGTCCGCGACCTCGACCTGATCGAGGCACAGGACGCCGAGTAGGGCCGGCTGCAGACTCAGCACCGACGCCACCGCGCACCCCTCGACCACTAAGCGGAACAAGACGCCGAAACCCTGCCGCAGTCCGAGCGGCGCCGTGCCTGACCAGTGGAAACCAACTGATCATCTTCGGTTGAGGTACGGCTTCTCAGTCGTCCAGGCCGGCTCGTGACTCGCTGGGCGAAACGGGCTCACGCTCTGAAGGAGTACACCTGGAGTCAAGCAGCGATTGGCTCCGCCGGGATCAGCACGTGGACCCTGTTCGGTTACCACCAAGGCGTGGACGAGGTCGTGTATACCCGAGCCCGTCGTCAGCAGGTCCCGGTTGAGCAGGCGTTCGGCGGCGCGCAGGTGTGCGCGTATCGTGTTGCGGCTCAGTGCAAGGGCTTCGGCGGTCCGTTGGGCGTCGGTGTTGTGGTCGATCCAGGACGTAATCGTGGGGTAGAGGCCGCGGTGTCCTGCGTTCCGGAGTGGCGCTAGGAACGTTGACGCCCACGCGGTGGCCGCCGGGGTGGCGAACAGTTGTTGAAGGGTCGGGGCTGCGGTGGCAGGAGCGGTCGGCAAATCGGAGAGAGACAGGGCCAGGTCAAGTTCGGCGCGGGCACGGACGTCACCGAGGTCTAGCCCCAGGGCCTTTTCCGCGCGGGCGCAGTGTGCCGTCACAGTGGTGCGGCTGATGTGCAGCAGGCGGGCCACCCCTGCCCGGGGGAAAGTGACCACCAGGCGCGTGATGTCCCTGGTGAGTCTGGATTCGGCTTGGAGAGGCTCGACGTAGGCGCGGGCCCAGGCGACGCCGGCCGGGCCGGCCAGCACGTGGATCAGTGAGGATCGACCCTGGTAGGCGGCCACACGGTCAGGAGAGTTGCGGGCCACGGCCAGGGCGTGCAGGGCCTCGCCGTACGCTTCGCCTGTCGAGGCCAGCGGGTGGGACCTGCTGACACCGAGCGCGTAGCCCGGATTGTCGCGGACGAGTCGGCGCAGCTCCCGGCCGTGCAGTGTCTGGCCCCGCCGCAGCCGATCGCCGGGGTGCGCGTCGTCTGAGACCGGGCAGATCAGGTGATTGGGGAAAGCGGGGCAGTGCACCATCAAGCCGAAGCCGTGGTAGCCCGAGGCGTCCTGGTAGGTCCTGGCCAGCCGGTCCCGGTCGGCGGGCGGACAGTGCAGGAGGTGGATCCGTGCGTACTCGGCGTCCAGTAGCGGCGGGACGTCTTCGTTGGTCATCCGCCGGGCCAGTGTGACGTCCCCGGCCATCAGCGCGGTCAGCACCGCAAAACGCAGGACACGGGCCTTCGCCTCATACCCGTGCGCACTGTCGTCGGCCGCCAGCGCACTGCTCAGCAGCTCGAGCAGCCCGCCGGCCTGTGACGCCAGCGCCGCCTCCTCCCGAGACAGCGCCGACGCGCCGACGGTCACGAGCACGGAGCGTGGCGTGTGCCTGCCGAACGCCTCCAGCCGCACTTCCCGTTCGCCGAGTCGCATCGTGGCGGCGGCGAGGCCGCCGTGCGCGAGCCGCCCCACCTGATCACTCAAAGCCTGCACGACCTTGGGCGAGAATCCCGACGTCGCCGCGTTGATCGCTCCCCCGGAGCCGACCCAGGCGACGCTGGCGCCGATCCGTCGCCCGAGCCACTCCAGCACCTCGCCCGGGTGCGCGCGCCTCTGTGCGATCCGCAGCAACTCGTCCAGCCCCTCCCCACGCGCTGGCACCTCCACGACTGCCCCCGCCTTCTGTTTCACCCCGGCCACCAGTCGTCCGCCGGCCCCGCAGCCTACCGAAAGCCTGTTCACGGTGGTGCACACCCGTTTGCGTCGGGCGGACATGGTCACCTCGCACACTCACGGGCGCGTCAGAGAGGTGTGCGCACCGTGCTCAATGCGTACGGAAACGTTGCCCGGGGCCACCCGAGCAGGAGCAAATCTGCATCGAGCGGGACGGGTCGAGGTCTGCGAGTTCCCGGCATTTCGGCCCACGCTCACCTCAGGGCATCCGCGACCTGTGATCCAGACCCGCACCGGCCGCTCCCAAGTCACGTGCCACGCGATCGACTTCGTGTGGGACCTCGCCCTCACCGGCACCCAGCAGAACGTGTACTACGTCTGGGTGCAGGCGAACGCGGCGCTGATCGAACGGGTGCGGGTGTTCGTACACGCGCGAGGCTTGGACACCTTGGGGCACATCCCTGGAGCCGCGGCCGACCGCGTGGTGCTTCGCGACCGCGGCTCCAGGACAGACCCATGACCTCGCAAGGGCTCGTGTGAGCCCGCGGGTCAGGAGACGCCGCAGGTCTTGTAGCCCCATCCTGCCCACTCGCCGGAGCTGGCCTCACCGAAGCCCGCCTGGATGCAGACGCCCGTGCCCTCGGGGTACCTCTTGTTGACCTCCTTCACGGAGCCCTTGCCGCCCGAGTTCCAGATGCTGAAGTCGTAATGGTCGCTCGACGAGCCGTACGGCGCGACGTCCACCTTGACCACTGCGGAGAAGCTGTCGGCACAGGTGTCCTCAACCTCGAAGACCTCGCCGTAGTGCTCGAACGTGACCCGCGAGCTGTTGTTGCACTCCGTCCTGATGCTCTGCCCCCACGACGTCACGCTCGTACCCGCCGAGGCCGGCGACCCGGCCATCGCGACCACCGCCGCAGCAGCGAACGTGACTCCCCCGACGCGGAACTTGTTCATGTGTGAGAACTCCCTGGTCATGCGGTCTAACGGGTCGTTCGACCTGTGTTGATCACGCTAGGCGGCCGTGTCCCGTCCGGGCCACCGTGCACGGTGATCACATTCGCGCGCCGGGTGTGCACGGTGATCAGTCACCACCACGGCATGAGACGAGGTCGTGGGGGACCCGGGCCGGTCAGCAACAGGTCACGATTGAGGAGGCGTTCAGCCCGGAAACGGGTGGCCGGCGAGCGGCCCCCCGGTCGGCCGAGCGGCGAGCCGGAGTTCGGAGGCGCATCAGGCCGAGTGGCGACACGCCGGCCCGGCGTTCAGCCACTATGAGCGAGGTGTCCTGTCTTCAATGGCCTGAGTACGACCGCGTCTCGCGGGTTCCGATCTCTTGATCGAACAAGGTGGAGACACATGAGACGCACGGTGTGGAGGCACTACGGTACGGCTTGGCGATTGAAACGGAACTGCCGCGCGTTGCTTGCGTGGTACGGCGACACGGGGAGGCAGAGTCATGGCAGGGCCGGAACCAGGACAGACAGGAAGTAACTTGACGGGGAATCCCGTCGGGATGCGACTGAACCAGCTGCCTGCCGACACCGGAGGACCAACTGCCAACGGGCCGAGGGATCTTGCTTCCTCGCCGAGTGAGAAGAAGGCCGCAGCCAGGGCGATCGAGGATCACATAGAGCCCGAAACCCGCAAGGCCGGGGACTGGGCGGACGCGGAGACCGCCGAGGCCGTCAAGGAGTTCCGTGACGGATGGCTCGCGTCGGGCGCCTTGAAGAAGGCGCACGAGACATGGGGTGAGCAGGTCCAGAACCTGATGAACCGACTCGCGTCAGAGAAGCAAGCGCTGCGCAGTGCCAACACCGTCTTGCAGGGCACGGATATCCAAACAGGGGGAAGTCTGCGCTCCACGTCGGTGATCGACGGGTATTGACCGGACCGGATGGAGCGCTCAGCCATGGACAGCGGCTCCAGCTGTCAGGTCGACACGGCAAAAACAACGGGGAACCCATGCCGACGTATCGCGAGGTCATGACGACTGACCTGTCCACGCTCACCGCGGCTGCCGGCCGCTGGGACGGGATGGCAAAGGAGTTGCACAAGCAGGAGAGCGCCTACAAACGGGATGTCTACGGCATCTCCATGGGCCAGACCTGGATGGGGCTGAGCGCGGACGCCGCCAACCGTCGCTTCGCCATCACTCTCAAGGAGTTCCAGAACGCCCAGGCCGAGGCGAAGGCGGTGGCTTCGCTGCTGCGCGACGCTCACAGACAGTTCACGGACCTGCGCAAGAAGCTCGAGTCGGCCCGAGCCGACGCCCTCGAGGCCGGCATGGCGGTCTCACACGAGGGCGTGGTCTCCTACGACACCGCAAAGCTCAGCCAGGGTGAGCGCACTGCACTGCACCACGACCCCGACTATCAGCAGTCCGTACGCACAGCCGTCGCCTCCTGGCAGTCGCGCATCGACCAGTTGGTCAAGGATGTCGGCGAAGCCGACACCGGCGTCGAGATCGCCCTCACAGCAGTAGTGATCGACTCCAACCTCAACGACGGCACTCTCACCGGCTTCAACGGCCAGGCGCAGGGCGACATCGAGAAGTACGAAGCCGAAGCGGCGGCGGCCAAGGACACCCGCACGCAGACCGACGGATGGAAGTCGGAAGGCAACGCCAAGCTGACCGGGCCCGATGTCGGCCTCACCATCACCGCCGACCCCAAATACGGCAAGGAAGCATCGGTCAAGGCGTACGCCGACCTCTTCCACGCGACCGCGGACAAGACGCTGACCAAGGGAGACTGGAAGCTTTCCGGGATAGCCGACGCTTACGGGGGAGCCAGGGCCACCGCGAATTACGGCTTCAACGAAAAGGGCGTCGTCGGCAAGGCCGAGGCCTCCGCAGGGCTGCGGGCACTGGGCGAAATGAGGGCGGAGTACGGGCCCTACGCCGGTGGCTACGGCCGGGTCGAGGGCTTCGCCGGTGCTGAGGCCGGCGTCAACGCCAAGGTGACCAAAGAGGAGG
This sequence comes from Streptomyces sp. NPDC033131, assembly GCF_055578365.1. Classification (NCBI taxonomy): domain Bacteria; kingdom Bacillati; phylum Actinomycetota; class Actinomycetes; order Kitasatosporales; family Streptomycetaceae; genus Streptomyces; species Streptomyces sp. NPDC033131. Next base: position 14,714 of record NZ_JBVIPA010000038.1, on the reverse strand, counting down.
TCACCGTCGGGGCGAAGGCCTTCGCCGGGGCAAAAGGAACCGTCGCCGGTGGCGGGGAGGTAGCCGGCATCGGCGTCGGCGCAGCAGCCGAGGGGTGGGCCGGTCCCGGCGCGGAGGCCTGGTGGGGCTACAAGAAGGACGACGACGGAACGTTCCGCCTCGGCGGCAAGGCCGGCGTCTCCCCCATCCTCGGAGGCTCGGTCGGATTCGAGATCACTCTCGATCCGGACAAGCTGAGCAAATCCGTCGGCGACGCGGCGGACGCGGTGGGGGATGCAGCCGACGCGGTCGGCGACGGCGCCAGCTCCGTCAAGGACAACATCACCGACCTGTTCTGATCTACTTCGTCTGGAAGGAGGCCCACATGCCCACGACACTGCCGATGCCCATCGCGTTCCGCTTGCCGGAGGGATGGCGCCCGGCCCGGCCGCAAGGGTTCGAGACCGAGAACGTGGCCTTCGCTGCCCTGCATCCGCAGCCGGATACCGGGTTCGCCGCGAATATCACCATCGACGGTGAGATACCACCGGACGCGGACACCCTGGGCAACCTGGCCAACGAATCGGTGGATCGCCTGCGCCAGGTCGCCGAGTCGGTAGTGGTGGCGCACCGCCGCGAGGTCGGCGCCGCTGACGCGCCCGCCCTGACCCAGCGGCTGACCTTCTCGACCGTCATCGACGGCGTGCGCCGCGACCTCGTCCAGTCACAGGTGTACCTGTCCCTGTCGGACATCGAAGATTCACACAAGCGCGCGGTGATACGGCTGTCTCTGACCGCCACCGCGGCCCAGCACGACGCCGTCCTGGGAGACTTTCAAGACTTCGTCCGCACAGTTCGCCCGGACACTGGGGGTGGGGTCTAGAAATGGGCCGTCTTTGGGACAAACTGACCGGCACTCAGCGCCCTGCCAGCGGTGTCGCACCGCTGCACAGCGGGGAGGTTCAGGCCGCGCTGCTCGCGCTCAACGGACCGGACGTGCTGTACCACGTGCGCAACGCTCTCCCGGCCGAGAAGGCCGACCTCGTCGCGGAGTGCAAGATTCCGAGGGTGGGTGTCACCCTCAAGACGCGGATGCGCCTGATCCCTGAGAAGCGCGAGGTACGTTTCCTCGACGAGCGGTGGGAGAACCGTTCGTCTGGCAACGCCGAAGCCCAGTACGGACGTGGGCACGCGCCAGCGGTGTACCGGCAGTGGGAGACCAAACAGGATCCCGACGGCAGTCGGCGCAAGGTCGAGACCTTTCGCTTCGACACGCGGGAAATGACAGATCCCCTGCGAAAAGCGGTCCTCGGCTCCGGATGGACCTACCGAGGCGTGTTCAAGCTCTGACCGGCCGACGACACACGGCACGGCCACCAGGCGGGGCGGAAACCCGCCCCAGTGCCACTCTGAAGGGCTGGCAGCTGGTGCGGAACCTCCGCACCAGCACCACATGCTCCAGGCCATCCTTACTCTTCTCTGACCCGACACCCTCGTGAGCCGTGCAAGACGGATCTGTTGAGCGGTTGGTGCCGGATGAGTAACCCGACGGCCACGAAGGGCTATTGACGCTCGTCGCCCCCCCCGATGGGGTTGTGCGTGCGGCGGGCCGATCTGCGCCGGCCGTTGGTGGCCGCGTTGTGGAGCCTTACCGCACCGGGGAGCCAGTAGTGCTTCGTCAGGTCCTGCCGAGGTCGAGGCGTGCGATGCGGGCGACGTTCTCCCGGTCCTCCGCGTCCTCGCCGGACGTGGCGGCGAACCAGGCGTCGAGGATCTCCTTGAGCAGCGGCTCGGACGTCAGCCGCAGACTGAGGGCCAGCGCGTTGGCGTCGTTCCAGCGGCGGGCGCCGTCGGCCGTGTAGGCGTCCGTGCACAGGGCGGCGCGTACGCCCGGCACCTTGTTCGCGGCGATCGACGCGCCGGTGCCGGTCCAGCAGCACACCACGGCCTGGTCCGCGGTGCCGGCGGCGACCTCGCGGGCGGCGGCCTCCGAGCAGACGGCCCACCGGGAGTCGTCGCCGGGGTTCAGCGCGCCGTACGGCACCACCTCGTGGCCGCGGTCGCGCAGTTCCGTGACGAGAGCGCGCGCCACGGGTTCGTCCATGTCCGAGGAAACGGAGATCCGCATGTCACGAGCCTACCCGGGGGTGACTCGGGGTCCCAGGGCACGGAGTCGCGCACACCGGCCTCAGGTGGCCCCGCCCGGTGTGCTCGGTGCCGTGCGTGCGGCGGCCGACGGAGCGACTGTTCCGGCCTCGGCGAGCACACCGACGAGGGAGACGGACCGGCCGGGAAGAGGCGCCGGCGTCACTGGGCCAGCGCGCCCAGCGGATCGTCCAGTACCGGCTGCCACGCCAACTCGGCCGCGCCGACCAAACTGTTGTGGTCGAGGGTGCACGCCAGGATGGGGACGCCGCCGCTCTGCCCCCACAGACTGCGGTCGGCGACGACCGCGCGCAGGCGGTGCGGGTCGGCGCCCAGCAGGGTGCGGTGCAGGCCGCCGAGAATGATCCGGTCCGGGTTGAGGATGTTCACCAGGCCGGCCAGACCGAGGCCGAGGCGGTCGATCAGGGCCTCGGTGGCGGTGCGGACGTACGGGTCGTCGTAGTGGTTGCGGATGAGGTCGTTGGCCTGCTGGAGGAGGGACACCTCCGGGCCCGGGTCGCGGTCCGCGGCGGTGAGGAAGGCGAGCGGGTCGGCCTCGACGTCGAGGCAGCCGCGGCTGCCGCAGTGGCAGGGGCGTCCCTCGGGGTTGACGGTGAGGTGGCCGACCTCGAGGGCCAGTCCCGCACTGCCGGTGTGCAGACGCCCGTCGAGCACCAGCGCGCCGCCCACGCCCCGGTGCCCGGTGGCCACGCACAGCAGGTCCCGGGCGCCGCGGCCCGCGCCGTGCCGGTGCTCGGCGAGCGCGGCGAGGTTGACGTCGTTGCCCGCGAAGGCCGGTCCGCCGATCCCGGCCGCGCGCACGCACTCCGCGAAGATGCGGCGGACCGGGGCGCCCACCGGCCACGCCAGGTGCAGCGGGTTCAGGGCGAGTCCGTCCGGTTCGGCGACCGCCGACGGCACGGCGAGCCCGGCTCCCACACACCGCCGTCCGGTCGTGCGCAGCAGTTCGGCGCCTGCTTCCACGACGGACACGAGGACCTTCGCGGGATCCTCTTCGACGGTCTCGCAGCCGGGGGCGGTGGCGACGATACGGCCGCCCAGACCGACCAGCGCCGCCCGGAACCCGTCGGCGTGCACCTGTGCGGCGAGGACGACGGGCCCGTCCTCGGCGACCGCGAGCCGGTGCGAGGGCCGCCCCTGCGAACCGGCCGCCGCGCCGGGCCGGGCGTCGACCCGGATCAGCCCGAGCGCCTCCAGTTCGGCGGCGACCGCGCCGGCGGTGGCCCGCGTCACGCCGAGCTCGGCGGTCAGGACGGCGCGGGTCGGCGCGCGTCCGGTGTGCACGAGCTCCAACGCGGGCCCGAGAGCCCCGCGCCCCCGGTCCAGCCGCGCTCTCGAGGTGGTCCCTTCCCCCGCCGTACGGGGGTCCGCCTTGCCGCTCATGAGGGCGAGTCTCCCATGATCCGCAGCCCCGGCGGCCTACAGGCCACTCGCCCGAAGCGTGATGTTCAGCCGCCCGGTCAGCCCCAACTCCGGCGGTGCGGTACCCGCATGGACCCGGGGTACCCCGTGGTACGCGAGCCGGGACGGCCCGCCGAACACGAAGAGGTCGCCGCTGCGCAGTTCGACGTCCGTGTACGGCCGGGTCCGGGAGTCGGGGTTGCCGAAGCGGAACACGCAGGTGTCGCCGAGGCTCAGCGACACCACCGGCGCGTCCGACTTCTCGTCGCTGTCGCGGTGCATGCCCATGCGGGCGTCGCCGTCGTAGAAGTTGATCAGCGCGATGTCGTAGGGAACCGGTTCGGCGCCCAGGGCCTCACGCGCCGCGTCCCGGCCCAGGTCGCCCAGCCAGTCGGGGAACGGCTTCACGGGGGTGCCGTCACCGTCGACGACCGTGCGGGCATAGGCGTACGGATACCAGTGCCAGCCCAGACAGACCTGGCGGGCGGTCATCGTGCCGCCGCCGGGTGTGCGGACCGTTCTGAGGCCGGCGGGCGGTCTGGCCCACTCCCGGCAGGCTTCGAGGAGCTCGCGCTGCCGGGCCGTGTCCAGCCAGTCCGGCACGTGCACCGCGCCGGGCGCGACCTCCGTACGGGCTCTGGGAAACAGCTCGCTGTCCATGGTTCCATCCTGCCCGACAGGGCTGAGCTGCTGCTCCGCTAGCCTGGGGGCACGATGACCGACCGTATGACGACTCCCTGGGGCGAGCTCACGCTGTCCCGTTTCCCCGAGGATCCGCGTGACCAGCTGCGCGCCTGGGACGCCTCCGACGACTACCTCCTCAGGCATCTGGCGGACCAGGACGTGCCGCTGTCCGGCACGGTCGTGGTGGTCGGGGACCGCTGGGGCGCGCTGGTCACGGCGCTCGCGGCGCACCGGCCGGTGCAGATCACCGACTCGTACCTGACCCAGGAGGCGACCCGGGCGAACCTGGCGCGGGCCGGTGTCGAGACGGGTGCGGTGCAGCTGCTCACCACGCAGGATCCGCCGCCCGGGCGGGTCGACGTCCTGCTGGTGCGGGTGCCGAAGAGCCTGGCCCTGCTGGAGGACCAGCTGCTGCGGCTGGCGCCCGCGGTGCACGAGGGCACGGTCGTCGTCGGCACCGGCATGGTGAAGGAGATCCACACCTCGACGCTGCGGTTGTTCGAGCGGATCCTCGGTCCGACCCGCACCTCGCTCGCGGAGAAGAAGGCCCGGCTGATCTTCTGCACGCCGGAGCCGAAGCCGTCGCCGTCGCCGTCGCCGGAGCGCACCACCAGTCCGTGGCCGTACAGCTATGAGCTTCCCGGCGGTGTCGGCCTCGTCTCGGGCCGTACGGTCGTCAACCACGCGGGGGTCTTCTGCGCGGACCGCCTCGACGTCGGCACCCGGTTCTTTCTGCAGCACCTGCCGGGCAGCCGTGGCGGACAGCGGGTGGTGGACCTGGGATGCGGCAACGGTGTCGTCGGTACGGCGATGGCGCTGGCGGATCCGGAGGCCGAGGTGCTGTTCGTGGACGAGTCGTTCCAGGCGGTGGCCTCGGCGGAGGCGACGTTCAAGGCGAACGGCGTGCCGGGGCATGCCGAGTTCCGGGTCGGGGACGGGCTGGCGGGGGTGCCGGCCGACAGCGTGGACCTGGTGCTGAACAACCCGCCGTTCCACTCCCACCAGACGACGACGGACGCCACCGCCTGGCGGATGTTCACCGGGGCGCGGCGCGCGCTCAGGCCGGGCGGCGAACTGTGGGTGATCGGCAACCGTCATCTCGGCTACCACCTGAAGCTGCGCCGGTTGTTCGGCAACAGCCAACTGGTCGCCAGTGACGCGAAGTTCGTGGTGCTGAAGGCAGTCAAGAGGTAGCGGCGGCAGGCCGTGCGGCGTACGACCGCGCCGGTCCCGTCAGCCGAGGACCCGGATGATCCCGGCCACCGCCCGCACCATCGCCTCCCGGCCCACTCCGAGGTACGCCCGCGAGTCGACCGCCTCGGGGTGCGTGGCCAGGAACTCGCGGATCGCACCGGTCATGGCGATGTTGAGGGCCGTGCCTACGTTGACCTTGGTGATGCCTCCCGCGGCGGCCTTGGTCAGCTCGCCGTCCGTCACTCCGGACGAGCCGTGCAGCACGAGGGGTACGTCCAGGGCGGCGGTCAGGCTCTCGAGGAGGGCGTGGTCCAGGGTCGCGGTGCGGGCGGTCATGGCATGGGAGCTGCCGATGGCCACGGCGAGGGCGTCGACGCCGGAGTCTGCGACGAAGGAGCGGGCCTCGGCGGGGTCGGTGCGGGCGCCGGGTGCGTGGGCGTCCCGCGGCGACTCGCCGTCCTTGCCGCCGATTCGGCCCAACTCGGCCTCGATCCACAGCCCTTGGGCGTGCACCCAGTCGGCGGCGGCTCTGGTCGCGGCAAGGTTCTCGTCGTACGGCAGACGGGCCGCGTCGTACATCACGGAGCTGAATCCGGCGTCGGGTGCCTGCCGCAGCAGGCGGTCGCTCTGCACATGGTCGAGGTGCAACGCGACGGGTACGGAGGCGTGTTCGGCGGCGGTGACGGCGGCGCGGGCGAGCGGAAGCAGGCGTCCATAGCGGAACTTGACGGCGTTCTCGCTGACTTGGAGGACGACGGGCGAACCCACCGACTCCGCACCGGCGATGACCGCCTCGACGTGCTCCAGCGTGATGATGTTGAAGGCGGCGACGGCGGAGTGCGCGGTGGCGGCGCGCGTCACGAGCTCACCGGTGGTGACGAGGGGCACGGCTGATCCTTCCGAAAACTTCAGAGGGCGCCAGAGGGCATCAAGGGGCGTCAGGGGGCGAGGATCACCGAGCGGGTGAGGTGGCGCGGCCGGTCGGGGTCGAGGCCGCGGGCCGCTGCGACGGCGACGGCGAGCCGCTGGACGCGGACCAGTTCGGCGAGCGGGTCGAGGCCGCCCGCGACCCACAGCGCGCCCGTGTCGCGGACCTGTTCGGGCAGGCCGTCCGGTGCCTCGCCGAGCATCCAGGTGGCGGTGCCGTGGGTGGTGACGCTGATGGGGCCGTGCCGGTACTCCATCGCCGGGTAGGCCTCGGTCCAGGCGAGGCAGGCCTCACGCATCTTCAGCCCGGCCTCGTTGGCCAGCCCGACCGTCCAGCCGCGGCCGAGGAAGGTGAACTGCGAGCAGTCCACAAGCCCTTGGGGCAGCTGCGCGCGGAGCGCGGTGCGGGCGTCGGCGACGACGGCGTCGGTGTGCAGGCCGAGGTGGGCGCGGAGCAGGGTGAGCGCGGTGGTGGCGAACCGGGTCTGCACGACGGACCGTTCGTCCGCGAAGTCGAGGACGACGAGGTCGTCGGCGGCTGCCACGACAGGGGTGTCGGGGTCCGCGGTGATGGCGGTGGTGCGGGTGCGTCCCCGCAGCTCGCCGAGGAGTTCCAGCACTTCGGTGGTGGTGCCGGAGCGGGTGAGGGCGACGACTCGGTCGTACGAGCGGCCGTACGGGAACTCGGAGGCGGCGAAGGCGTCCGTCTCGCCCTGGCCCGATTGCTCGCGCAGGGCCGCCACGGCCTGCGCCATGAAGTAGGAGGTGCCGCAGCCGACGATCGCGACCCGCTCCCCCGGCGCCGGCAGCGCCGCGCCGTGTTTCGGCGCCCGCTCAGCCGCGCGTGTCCAGCACTCGGGCTGGCTCGTCAGCTCGTCCTCGACATGGGTCATGCCACACCTCTCTACTTTGCTTGTTTGTGCAAGATATAGCGTTGTTTCGAGCAGAATCAAGCATTCAGCTCAAAGTGGGGGTGCGCTAGGGTCACCGGGAGATCGAGGAAGGGAGGGGCGCGGATGTCACGCGACGCCCGGTGGAAGACGCTGCTGGAACTGCTCGTCGAGCGCGGCCGCCTGGACGTCGAGGAGGCGGCCGCCGAGCTGGCGGTCTCGTCCGCGACCATCCGGCGCGACTTCGACCAGCTGGCCGAGCAGCAGATGCTCGTGCGTACCCGGGGCGGCGCGGTCGTGCACGGCGTGTCGTACGAGCTGCCGCTGCGCTACAAGACGGCCCGCCACGCCTCCGAGAAGCAGCGCATCGCGAGGGCGGTGGCCGACCTCGTCGCCCCCGGCGAGGCGGTGGGCCTCACCGGCGGCACGACCACGACCGAGGTGGCGCGGGCGCTGGCCGTGCGCGCCGACCTCGCGGCCGGTTCACCCGCGCTGACCGTGGTCACGAACGCGCTGAACATCGCCAACGAGCTGGCCGTACGCCCGCAGTTCAAGATCGTGCTGACCGGAGGGGTCGCGCGCCCGCAGTCGTACGAACTCGTGGGGCCGCTCGCGGACGGAGTGCTCAGCCAGATCACGGTCGACGTGGCGGTGCTCGGGGTCGTCGCCTTCGACGTCACGCACGGCGCCTCGGCCCACGACGAGGCGGAGGCGGCGATCAACCGGCTGCTGTGCGAACGCGCCGAGCGTGTGGTCGTCGCCGCGGACTCCAGCAAGCTGGGGCAGCGGGCCTTCGCCCGGATCTGCGCGACGGAGTCCGTGAACACCCTGGTCACGGACGCGGCGGCCGCGCCGGAGACGGTACGGCGGTTCGAGGACGCGGGGCTCAGGGTCGTGTCGGTCTAGGGGCGGGACCGGCGGTCGGCGCGCCGCAGGGGGTACTTGGGGCACGCATGGGGCACGTGACGCACTCGGGGCGCCGACGGGGACTCAGCTGCCGCCGTCGTCCGCGAAGGCCCCGCCGGCCGCGAAGGCCAGCTCGGCGAAGCGTTCCCCGATGAGGCGGTGGGTGGCGGCGTCCGGGTGGAGGTTGTCGGGCAGGGGGCGCTCGGCGGAGTCCGGCTCGCCGTACAGGTCGCGGCCGTCGAGGTAGTGCAGATTCGGGTCGTCGGCCGCTCGCTGCGCCACGATCCGGGCCAGCTCGTCCCGTATGACGCCGAGGGTGAGTTTCCCGCTCGCGCGCTCCGCCGGATCGCCCATGGCCACGAACCGCAGTTGCCCGGAGCCGAGATCACCGAAGTCCGGGGCGGCGGGGCCGGGCGTGTCCTCGTGGATGGGGCACAGGATGGGCGAGACGACCAGCAGCGGGACGGTGGGGTGCCCTTCGCGGATGGTGTCGAGGAACCCGTGGACGGCGGGGGTGAAGGCACGCAGGCGCATCACATCCAGATTGACCAGGTTGATTCCGATCTTGACGCTGATCAGGTCGGCGGAAGTGTCCCGCAGGGTGCGCGCGGTGAACGGGTCGAGCAGGGCGCTGCCGCCCAGGCCCAGGTTGATCAGCTCCACACCGCCCCTGGCGGCGGCGAGTGCGGGCCAGATGGCGGTGGGCCCCGCGGCGTCGGAGCCGTGGCTGATCGAGCTGCCGTGGTGCAGCCACACCCTGCGGCCCGAGGGCGGGGCCACCTCGACGGGGGCGTCGGTGCGCAGGGCGACGAGCTCGGTGGTCTCGTTGTGCGGCAGCCAGATCTCGACGTCCTTGACGCCCTCGGACAGGCCGGTGAAGAGGAGGGTGCCGGGCTGTCCGGGCCGTCGCTCGAAGCTCCCGGTGGTCATGTCGATCGTCAGGGTGTGCCCGTCCGTCACACTGCCCCGGCCCGCCGGGCGGCCGTCGACGAGCAGTTCGTAGACCCCGTCCGGGCGAGGTGGGGCGCCCACGTAGACCCGCTTGGTGGGCAGGGTGTCCAGTTCGACGGCGGTCGCCCGGGTGCGGAAGACCAGCCGTACGCCGGAGGGCTGGGACTCGGCCATGGCCAGTTGCCCGTCGCTGTACTGGGCCCGGGCCCGGGCGGGCAGCCGGTGCGGCAGCACACCGTGCTCGGTGCGCTCCAGGTCGAGGGCTCCGCGCAGGAGGTCCATGGTGATGGGCGTGGTGATCCAGTAGTCCTTGGTGTGCATGACCCCAACCTGTTGATCGACGTGTCTGAACTGCGTGGACGGTGCGAACCGGGCGGACTACACGGATGGCGTGGGCGGCGCGGGCCAGTTCCGCAGCAGCGCGTCAAGTGCGTCCAGGACTCTTGACCAGGTCTCCTGTGAGTCGGGGGCGCTGTGACTGAACCCTCCCCCCAGTTCCAGGCTGACATAGCCGTGGAAGACGCTGCCCAGCAGCCGGACCGCATGCGTCTGGTCCGGCTCCGTCAGGTCGTAGCCGCGCAGGATCGCCCGGGTCATCTGAGCGTGTCTGCCACCGGCACTGGCGGCCGCCGCCTCCGGGGAGAGCTTCAGCTGGGCCGCCGCGTAGCGGCCGGGGTGCTCGCGGGCGTAGTCGCGGTAGACGTTGGCCAGGGCGGTCAGGGCGTCCTTGCCGGCCCGGCCCGCGAGCGCGGCCGCGCCTCGGTCGGCCAGCTCCTCCAGGGCGAGCAGGGCGATCCCCGTCCTGAGGTCCTGGGAGTTCTTCACGTGCGAGTACAGACTCGCGACCTTGACGTCGAACCGCCTGGCGAGCGCCGAGACGGTCACCTGGTCGAAGCCGACCTCGTCGGCCAGCTCGGCCCCCGCCCGCACGAGGCGTTCCCTGGTGAGCCCTACGCGCGCCATAACCAACCCTCCCTTTACCTTAAGTCATTGTGCACTTGCCTAATAACTGTAGGCAAACCGCCAATCTCCTGCCACGACTCCTGGGCGCCGGGCGCGCCGCTCCCCCTAAGCTGAGGCTGAGATGCGTGCCGGGCCGGGGAGGCTGCGATGGTTGCAACACAGCATGTGTCCGGGGCCCCTCGCTATCTGCCGATCGCCGAGCACGGTCTGATCGGCGACCTGCGCAGCGTGGCCCTGGTGGGGACCGACGGCACGATCGACTGGTACTGCTGCCCCTCCTTCGACGCCCCGAGCGTCTTCGCCTCGGTCCTGGACGCGGACAAGGGCGGCCGCTTCGAGCTGGCGGCGAGCGTGCCGGCCCGCACCAAGCAGTTCTATTTCCCCGACACCAACGTTTTGATCACCCGGTTCTTCACCGAGGACGGCGTCGGTGAGGTGCAGGACTTCATGCCGGTCGACGGCGACTCGGTGGAGACCGAACGCCATCGGCTGATCCGCCGGGTGCTGTGCGTGCGCGGCTCCATCCCCTTTCGGACCCGCGTGGCGCCGCGCTTCGACTACGGCGCCGAGCCGCACACCGTGCGCATGGTCGGCGACGTCGCGGTGTTCGAGTCCGCCAAGCTGTCGCTGGGGCTGACCGCGACCGTGCCGCTGGAGGTCGACGGGCTGGACGCGCGCGCCGACTTCAAGCTGACCGAGGGCGAGTCGGCGGTGTTCGCGCTGGACCAGGTGGGCGGCGAGGTGGCGCCGCGCCGGTGTGCGCGGACGGAGGCCGAGGAGCAGTTCACCACCACGGTGGCGTACTGGCGCACGTGGCTGTCCGCGTCCAAGTACCGCGGCCGCTGGCGGGAGATGGTGCACCGTTCGGCTCTCACGCTGAAGCTGCTCACCTACGCGCCGACCGGCGCGATCGTGGCCGCCCCGACGACCAGCCTGCCCGAGAAGCTCGGCGGCGAGCGCAACTGGGACTACCGGTACGTGTGGGTACGCGACGCCGCCTTCTGCGTGTACGCGTTGCTGCGGCTGGGCTTCACCGGCGAGGCCGAGGCGTTCATGAACTTCGTGACCCGGCACATCAGTCCGGGCGACGGCAAGCCGTCCGGCCCCCTGCAGATCATGTACGGCATCGACGGCCGCACCGACCTGCCCGAGCGTGAACTCTCCCACCTGGAGGGACACCAGGGCTCCGCGCCGGTACGGGTCGGCAACGGCGCCGCCGAGCAGCTGCAGCTCGACATCTACGGCGCGCTGATCGACTCGATCTACCTCTACGACAAGTGGGCCAAGCCGATCTCCAGCGACCAGTGGGACGACGTGTCCGCGCTGGTGGACTGGGTGTGCGAGAACTGGGACCAGCCCGACGAGGGCATCTGGGAGACCCGCGGCGGCCGCAAGAACTTCCTGTACTCGCGGCTGATGTGCTGGGTGGCGATCGAACGGGCGATCCGCATGGCCAACCGGCGCGGCCTGCCCGCCGATCTGAACCGCTGGCGGGAGTGCCGCGACACGATCTACCGGCGGATCATGAAGCGCGGCTGGTCCGAGACCCGCCAGGCCTTCGTGCAGACCGAGGACGGCGACGTCCTCGACGCGGCCGTCCTGATGATGCCGTTGACGAAGTTCATCGCGCCGACCGACCCCAAGTGGCTGTCCACCCTGGACGCGCTCACCCACGACCTGGTCTCCGACTCGCTGGTCTACCGCTACGACCCGCTGGAGAGCCCCGACGGACTGCACGGCGACGAGGGCACGTTCTCCATCTGCTCGTTCTGGTACGTCGAGGCCATGGTGCACGCCGGACGGATCGACGAAGCGCGGCTGGCCTTCGAGAAGATGCTCACCTACGCCAACCATCTGGGCCTGTACGCCGAGGAGATCAGCCACACCGGCGAGCAACAGGGCAACTTCCCACAGGCGTTCACCCATCTCGCCCTGATCAGCGCGGCGTTCAACCTGGATCGCGCCCTGGGCTGAGGAGCCGCGGCGCGACTTCCGGGGTCAGTGCCCGTGGTCGTCCGAGGGCGCGTCGCCGAGGGGGGACTCGGGTACGTCGCTCGGCTCGTCGTCCGCGACCGCGCCCGCCGTCCCCGCCCGGACCGTGAACGCCGCGGTGTGGACCGTGTCGCCGTGCTTGAAGTCGAGGAAGAGCCGGTAGGTGCCGCTGCTCGGCGCGGTGGCCGCGAACGAGATGTCCGGGCCGGGCTCGGTCGTGCCGTCGCCGGGTTCGCCGTTCGGGTGGACGTGGAGGTAGGCGAGGTCGCCGGAGCGCAGGGCGACCAGATGGCCGTACGCGCCGAGGTAGGGCTGGAGGTCGGTGACCGGCTTGCCGTTCCGGGAGACGTTCAGGGTCAGGTTCCTTGCCGTGCCCGGGCGCAGGGTGCCGTCCAGCGCCACCTCGTAGCCGTCGACCTCGGCCGTGGCATTCGGCGCCGGAAGGTCCTTCGGCGCGTAGGGGCCCGAGGCCGCCAGATCCGCGCCGAGGGTGAGGTTCTCGGCGTTCTTCCTCGCCGGGGTGAAGTCGGCGAAGACCCGGTAGCCGCCCGCGCGGGGCAGGTCGACGGGGATGCTCCAGGTGCCGTCGGCGGCGCGGGCCGGGTGCAGGTGGCGGTAGGTGACCAGGTCGCGTGAGGCCACGATGAGGTGGAGTTCCTTGTCGTGTTCGCGCTGGTAGGCGGTGACGGCCCGGCCGCTGTCGTCCCGTACGACGAAGCGCAGGTCGGACGGGCGCCCGGCGGTGACCCGGGTGGTTTCGAGGTCGAGGGTGTAGCCCTTCTCGGAGATCTGCAGTCCCCCGGCCGGCTCCGCCTCGTGCCCGCCGTGCCCCTCCCCTCCCTCCGGTGGCGGCGACGCCTCGCTGTGGCTCTCGTGACGCGGGGGCGCACTGTCCTCGCCGACGGGGTCGAGGCCCTTTCCCACTCCGTAGGCGGTACCGAAGGTCGCGGCGAGCGCGGCCGCGAACGTGGTGATCTTCAGTCCGGCATGCATGGGTCGGCTCCCGGGAGACACGGCCTCGGGCTTCGAGCGAGGCCTCGATACGTCCACCATACCCCCAGGGGGTACCCAGTCAAGCCTTTGGGGTACTCGTTCGAGATACAGGGTGGGGGTATCGAGGAAGCCGCCCACCGGCACCGGAACCGGCACCTCGGCCGGCGAGGTGCCGGTGCTCGCTGGAGGCCGTCGCGTCCGGTCGGGGGCGCCCCCGACCGGGCGGACCTCTCAGCCGAAGGCCTTCACGGCCTGGTAGTACGTCCATGCCGTGCTGTTGCAGGCGGTCCTGGTGCCGCCCGTGTACTTCGCGCACACTCGCTTGAGGTCCTCGTGGAAGGCGCTGTCGAGCCGGGTCTTGTGGGCACTGAAGGCGCCGGCCGCCTTGTAGTTGCGTTGACTTGCACCTTGCCCTGAAGGGCGAGGATTCTGGCCTTCTCGATCGTTGCTGTGCCGCTACGCGGCACAGGGTGCGGTCGAGGATCCGTGGCTTCCTGTTTCTTCGCGCTGTGCCGGGATTGCTCCAGGTCTTACCGGCGCTCCGCAGGCCGATACCGCCAGTCCGGCGGCCGTCTTCACGTTGATCGCGGCGTTGATGTCCCGGTCGTGGACGGTGCCGCAGGCGGCACAGGTCCATTCCCTCACGTCGAGGGGTTTGGGCCCGTCTTTGACGCCGCAGGTGGAGCAGGTCTGGCTGGTCGGCTCGAACCGGCCGATCTTGATCAGGGTCCGTCCGTACCGCTCCGCCTTGTACCGGAGCATGTTGACGAATGAGGCCCAGCCGGCGTCGTGGACGGACTTGGCCAGCCGGGTGCGTGCCAGTCCCGTCACCGACAGGTCCTCCACGGCGATCCCTTGGTTCTCGGAGATCAGCTTTGTGGAGAGCTGGTGGTGGAACTCATGGCGGGCATCGGTGACCCTGGCGTGGGCGCGAGCGACCTTGAGCCGGGCCTTGGCGCGGTTCTTCGAACCTTTCTGCTTGCGGGACAGTTCCCGCTGGGCCTTCTTCAGCTTCTTCTCCGCGCGGCGCAAGAACCGCGGGGAGTCGATCTTCGTGCCGTCGGACAGGACCGCGAAGTGCGTGAGGCCGAGGTCGATGCCGATGGTGCGGTCGGTGGCGGGCATCCGCTCGGCATCCGCCTGTGGGTCGGTGTCGATGACGAAGGAGGCGAAGTACCGCCCGGCGGAATCCTTGACCACGGTGACCGAGGTGGGGGTGGCGGGCAGCGTGCGGGACCACTTCACCTTCACCGCCCCGATCTTGGGCAGGTTCAGCCGTCCGCTGTCGGTGATCTTCCAGCGGGCGTTGGCGGTGAACCGGATCGACTGGCGGGTGTCCTTGCGGGACTTGAACCGCGGCGCACCCAGTTTCAGGCCCTTGCGGGTGCCCTTGAGGGAGGCGAAGAAGTTGCGGTACGCGGTCTCGGCGTCGCGCAGGGACTGCTGCAGGACGACCGCGGAGACCTCGCCCAGCCAGGACCGCTCCACGGTCTGCTTCGCCTGGGTGATCAGCCGTGTGGACAGCTCGCCGATCTTCGGAAACGGCTTCCCGGCCTCGCGGGCGTACACGGCGTCGTTGAACACGACGCGGGCGCACCCGAACGTCTTCGCCAACGCGGTCTGCTGGCCGGGGTCCGGGTACAACCTGAAGGCGTACCTGAGCTGCAT
>NZ_JBVIPA010000037.1:0-103289 GCF_055578365.1 Streptomyces sp. NPDC033131 | reverse complement strand
CCCGCGGACGTCGAACTCGCCGCATAACCCCACCAAGACCGAATCACCCCAAACCCGACAGGGGTGCCTTGACGAAGGACATAGAGGCACCCCCCGCCGAACCCGGGACCCGCTCACCCTCGATACGCGCCCTACCCCCGCAGCCGCTCCCGTGCCTCCATCAGCGCGAACCCCAGCAGGTTCGGCCCTCTCCACCGCTCCGGATCCCTCGCCGCCTCGTCGTCCGCGGCGAGGCCGATGCCCCACACCCGGTCCACAGGGCTCGCCTCGACCAGCACGCGCTCGCCCGTGCCCAACAGGAAGCCGCGCAGTTCGGGGGCCGAGGCGAACTTGTGCACGCTGCCCTCGACCACGATCCCGAAGCGCTCGCGCTGCCATATCGCCTCGTCGAAGCCGCGGACCAGCCGCCCCGCCTTCTTCGCCTCGGCGGGATGCCCGGCCGCCAGCACTCGCCGCTCCGCCTCCGCGTCGTCGAAAAGCCGCGCCTTGCCGGCCATCATCCAGTGCTCGGCGGTCGCGTAGGCCACACCGTCCACCACGAACGGTGACGGCCACCACTGGCTCAGACAGCTCGCGCCCACACGCCCGTCGGGCCGCGGCCGGTGGCCCCAGAAATGCAGATACTTGATCTTCGCGCCCGCCCGGGCCTCTCTGACCAGCGCTTCCCGTGAGTCGATCTTCCCCGTGGTTCCTTCCATGCACGCGAGTCTGGCAGCCACCACTGACAGTCCGTCCCTCCTTTTCCATGCCGAATCGACACCTGGTCGACAGATTCCGTCGCGTAACCAAAAGGCAACAACGGAATCACTTGTTGAGTGCCCTCTGCTCTGTCAGGATCGGCACTCAATTCGAGCTGGAGCTACGCCACCCGCCTGCGATGTACGCGGGGCGACGGCGGAGGAGAGCGAGAGCGACATGCACAACCCGGTCAATGCCACCCCGGAACGCTTTCCGGCCCAGGACCGCTTCGCGGACGGCGCGCAGTTCATCGCGGGGCGCCTGGCCAAAGGCACCTCCGGCCTCACGTACGCGGTCGTCGACCCCTCGACCGGCGCGGAGGTGTACACGTACGAGTTGGCGGGCGCCTCGGACGTGGACGCGGCCGTCGCCGCCGCCCGTGCGGCCTTCCCGGGCTGGTCCTCGGCCACCCCGGGCGACCGCTCCGACGCCCTGCACCGCTTCGCCGCCGTGCTCGCCGGCCGCGCGGAGGACTTCGCCCGCGCCGAGTCCCTCCAGTGCGGCAAGCCGCTCAAGCTGACCCGCGAGTTCGACGTCCCGGGGACGGTCGACAACACCGCCTTCTTCGCCGGTGCCGCCCGCCACCTCCAGGGGCAGTCGGCCGGCGAGTACTCCGGCGACCACACCTCGTACGTACGCCGTGAACCCATCGGCGTCGTCGGCTCCATCGCGCCGTGGAACTACCCCCTCCAGATGGCCGCCTGGAAGATCCTCCCGGCGATCGCCGCGGGCAACACGATCGTCCTGAAGCCCGCCGAGCTCACCCCGCTCACCTCCCTGCTCTTCGCCCAGGCCGCCACCGACGCCGGGATCCCGGACGGCGTGATCAACATCGTCTCCGGCACCGGCAAGGAGGCCGGCGAACACCTCGTCGGCCACCCGGACGTGGCGATGGCCTCCTTCACCGGCTCCACCGCCGTCGGCAAGCGGGTCGCCGAGGTCGCCACCGCGACCGTCAAGCGCCTCCACCTGGAGCTCGGCGGCAAGGCGCCCTTCGTGGTCTTCGACGACGCCGACCTGGAGGCCGCCGTCCACGGTGCGGTGGCGGGCGCGCTCATCAACACGGGGCAGGACTGTACGGCCGCCACGCGCGCGTACGTACAGCGGCCCCTCTACGAGGCGTTCGTCGAGCAGACGGCCGCCCTCATGGAGACCGTCCGGCTGGGCGATCCGTTCGCGCCGGGCACCGACCTCGGCCCGTTGATCTCGCACGCCCAGCGCGACCGGGTCGCCGGGTTCGTCGACCGGGCGCGCGGCTCCGCGCGCGTGGTGACCGGAGGGGAGGCTCCGCAGGCGGATCTGAAAAACGGTGCCTACTATCGCCCCACCCTGGTGGCGGACGCCGCCCAGGACAGCGAGATCGTCCAGTCCGAGATCTTCGGCCCGGTCCTGGTCGTCCTGCCGTTCGACAGTGACGACGAGGGCATCCGGCTGGCCAACGACACGCCGTACGGTCTCGCCGCCTCCGCCTGGAGCCGGGACGTCTACCGGGCGAACCGCGCCACCCGGGAGATCAAGGCGGGCTGCGTATGGATCAACGACCACATCCCGATCATCAGCGAGATGCCGCACGGCGGGTACAAGGCATCCGGCTACGGCAAGGACATGTCCGCGTACTCGTTCGAGGAATACACCCAGGTCAAGCACGTCATGTTCGACAACACCGCGATGCCGCGCAAGGACTGGCACCGCACGATCTTCGGGGACCGATAGCCGCATTCGGGCCGCCTGACCCGCGGCCGCCCACCATCCTCCCGAAAGGGCACCACGCGCATGGAGCAGTACGAGCCCGACCGCCTGTCCCCGGCCCAGGTGGCCGCCATGCGGCGCAGCTTCAGGAACGGCAGGGCCGCCCTCACTCGCCGTTCGCTGCTGCGCGCCTCCGCGGGCGGCGCGCTCGCGGCCGGCGGTCTCGGGGCGCTGAGCGCCTGCGGCATCCCCGCCGCGGGCAAGACGCAGGGCGGCGTCTCCGCGGACGACCGCTCGGCGAAGGAGAAGACCGTCGCCTTCTCCAACTGGACCGAGTACATGGACGTCGACGACAGCGGCAAGCACCACCCGACGCTGGAGCAGTTCACGAAGCGGACCGGCATCAAGGTCAAGTACACCGAGGACATCAACGACAACAACGAGTTCTTCGGCAAGATCAAGCCGCAGCTCGCCGCGGGCCAGGACACCGGCCGGGACATCATCGTCCTGACCGACTGGCTGGCCGCCCGCCTCATCCGCCTCGGCTGGGTCCAGAAACTCGACCCGTCGAACCTCCCGCACGCCTACGCCAACCTGTCGGCGCAGTTCCGCGACCCCGACTGGGACCCCGGCCGCGCCTACTCGTACGTCTGGCAGGGCATCTCCACGGTCATCGCCTACAACAAGAAGGCGCTGGACGGCGTCGAGGTGAAGTCGGTCTCCGACCTGCTCGACAACCCCAAGCTCAAGGGGCGGGTCGGCTTCCTGTCGGAGATGCGCGACAGCATCGGGATGACCCTGCTCGACATGGGCAAGGACCCGGCGAACTTCACCGCGGACGACTACGACGCGGTGATCGCCCGGCTCCAGAAGGCCGTCGACAAGGGGCAGATCCGCCGCTTCACAGGCAACGACTACACCTCCGACCTGACCAGCGGTGACTTCGCCGCCTGCATCGCCTGGGCCGGTGACGTCGTCCAGCTGAAGGCGGACAGCCCCGACATCGACTTCATCATCCCGGACAGCGGTTACATGACGTCGACCGACAACCTGCTGGTCCCCAACAAGGCGCGTCACAAGACGAACGCCGAACGGCTCATCGACTTCTACTACGAGCCGAAGCCGGCCGCCGAACTCGCCGCGTACATCAACTACGTGTGTCCCGTCGACGGAGTGAAGGCGGAGCTGGAGAAGATCGACGCGGATGCGGCGAACAACCCGCTGATCATCCCCGACAAGGCCATGGCCGAGAAGTCCCACGCCTTCCGCTCACTGAGCTCGAAGGAAGAGACGGCCTTTGAAGAGAAGTTCGCGAAGCTGACTGGGGCGTGATCACCGTGACGACGAACAAGACGGACCACGGAGGCGACGTCCGCCTCTCGGGAATCAGCAAGACCTACGGCTCCTTCACCGCCGTGCACCCGCTCGACCTGACCGTTCCGCAGGGCTCCTTCTTCGCCCTGCTCGGCGCCTCCGGCTGCGGCAAGACCACCACCCTGCGCATGATCGCGGGCCTGGAGGAACCTTCCTCCGGCACCGTCTTCCTCGGCGACCAGGAAGTCACCCACCTGCCGCCGTACAAGCGGCCGGTGAACACGGTCTTCCAGTCCTACGCCCTCTTCCCGCACCTCGACATCTTCGAGAACGTTGCCTTCGGCCTGCGCCGGCGCGGCATCAGGTCGGTGAAGAAGCAGGTCGAGGAGATGCTCGACCTCGTCCAGCTCGGCGAGCAGGCCCGCAAGAAGCCGCACCAGCTCTCCGGCGGCCAGCAGCAGCGCGTCGCGGTCGCCCGCGCCCTGATCAACACCCCCAAGGTGCTCCTCCTCGACGAACCCCTCGGCGCCCTCGACCTCAAGCTGCGCCGGCAGATGCAGCTGGAGCTCAAGCGCATCCAGACCGAGGTCGGCATCACCTTCGTCCACGTCACGCACGACCAGGAGGAGGCCATGACCATGGCCGACACGGTCGCCGTGATGAACGCGGGCCGCGTCGAACAGCTCGGCTCGCCCACCGACCTCTACGAGAACCCGCACACCACCTTCGTCGCCAACTTCCTGGGGACCTCCAACCTCATCGAGGCCGAGGTCGACTCCAGGAGCGGCGACGAGATCGTGCTGAAGGCGGGCGCCGGCAAGCTGGTCCTCCCCGAGGCGCGGTGTTCGGCGCCCACACAGGCCGGCGGCAAGGTGCTGGTCGGCGTCCGCCCGGAGAAGATCTCCCTCACCCACGCCGACGACGCGGGTGAGATCCCGGCCGGCCGCAACTGCATCACCGGCACGATCGCGAGCAGCAGCTTCATCGGCGTCTCCACGCAGTACGTCGTCGACAGCCCGGTCTGCCCGGAGTTCGAGGTCTACGCGCAGAACATCGACCGCGACACGCGCCTCGTGCCCGGTGCCGACGTCGTCCTGCACTGGAGCCCGGCCCACACCTTCGGCCTGGACGCGGCACAGGACATCGACGCGGGCACCGACGAAGTGGTGGCCGCCTGATGTCGACGCTCACGGAGGCACCCCCGCCTCTCGCCCCTACGGCCCCGGAGAAGAAGCCCCCGCGCAAGCGGGGCCGCCTCACGCCGTACTGGCTTCTGCTGCCCGGCATCCTCTGGCTGCTGATCTTCTTCGCGCTGCCGATGATCTACCAGGCCTCCACGTCCGTGCAGACGGGCTCCCTGGAGGAGGGCTACAAGGTCACCTGGCACTTCGCCACCTACTGGGACGCCCTGTCCGAGTACTGGCCGCAGTTCCTGCGCTCGGTCGCCTACGCCGCCGCCGCGACCGTGCTGTGCCTGCTGCTCGGTTACCCGCTGGCCTACCTCATCGCCTTCCGCGCGGGCCGCTGGCGGAACCTGATCATGATCCTGGTGATCGCGCCGTTCTTCACCAGCTTCCTGATCCGTACGCTCGCCTGGAAGACGATCCTCGCGGACGGCGGCCCGGTCGTCGGCGCCCTCAACACCCTGCACGTCCTGGACGTCACCAGCTGGCTCGGCTGGACCTCCGGCGACCGCGTGCTGGCCACGCCCCTCGCCGTCGTCTGCGGCCTGACGTACAACTTCCTGCCGTTCATGATCCTGCCGCTCTACTCCTCGCTGGAGCGCATCGACGGCCGCCTGCACGAGGCGGCGGGCGACCTGTACGCGCGGCCGGTCACGGTCTTCCGCAAGGTCACCTTCCCGCTGTCGATGCCGGGCGTGGTCTCCGGCACGCTGCTGACCTTCATCCCGGCGGCCGGCGACTACGTCAACGCGGACCTGCTCGGCTCGACCGACACCCGCATGGTCGGAAACGTCATCCAGAGCCAGTTCCTGCGGATCCTCGACTACCCGACGGCCGCGGCACTGTCCTTCATCCTCATGGCCGCGATCCTCGTGATGGTCACGGTCTACATCCGCCGGTCCGGAACGGAGGACCTGGTCTAAATGGCCTTCGTCACCTGGCTCAAGCGCCGTCTCGTCGTCATCGCGGGACTGCTGACGCTCGGATATCTCCTGCTGCCGAACATCGTCGTCACGGTGTTCTCCTTCAACAAACCGAAGGGGCGCTTCAACTACGAATGGCAGCAGTTCTCCACGGACGCCTGGCAGGACCCGTGCGGGGTCTCCGACCTGTGCGGCTCGCTGTCACTCAGCCTTCAGATCGCCTTGTGGGCCACGCTCGGCGCCACCGTCCTCGGCACGGCGATCGCCTTCGCCCTGGTCCGCTACCGCTTCCGGGCGCGGGGTGCCGTGAACTCGCTGATCTTCCTGCCGATGGCGATGCCCGAAGTCGTCATGGCCGCCTCCCTGCTCACCCTGTTCCTCAACATGGGCGCGCAGCTGGGCTTCTGGACGATCCTCATCGCCCACATCATGTTCTGCCTCAGCTTCGTCGTGACGGCGGTCAAGGCACGCGTGATGTCGATGGACCCGAAGCTGGAGCAGGCCGCACAGGACCTGTACGCCGGCCCGTTCCAGACCTTCGTCCGGGTCACCCTGCCGATCGCGGCACCGGGAATCGCGGCGGGCGCGCTGCTCGCCTTCGCGCTGTCCTTCGACGATTTCATCATCACGAATTTCAACGCGGGCTCGACCGTCACCTTCCCCATGTTCGTCTGGGGTTCGGCACAGCGCGGAACACCCGTGCAGATCAACGTCATCGGTACGGCCATGTTCCTGGTCGCCGTACTGCTCGTCCTGACCTCGATGGTCGTAGGAAGCCGCCGCACCAAGCACGAGGCGTAGCCGGCCACACCCTGTAGGGAGTTGACATCATGGCCCCGAGCGCCATGAGCCGTTGGACGAAGTCCCTTTCCGACGTCCAGCCGGTCCCGTACTGGCTGGACGACCCCGGCAAGCCCCACCCCGAACCCGCCCTCACCGGCGCCGAGACCTGTGACCTGCTGGTCGTGGGCGGCGGATACAGCGGACTGTGGACCGCGCTCCTCGCCAAGGAGCGCGACCCGCAGCGTGAGGTCGTCCTGCTGGAGGGCCGCGAGGCGGGCTGGGCCGCCTCGGGCCGCAACGGCGGCTTCTGCGCCGCCTCCCTCACCCACGGTCTGTCCAACGGCCTGACCCGCTGGCCGGACGAGATCCACCGGCTCCAGGAGCTGGGCGCCCGCAACCTCGACGAGATCGAGCGGGCGGTCGCCCGGCACGACCTCGACTGCGACTTCGAACGCACCGGCGAGATCGACGTGGCGACCGAGCCGTACCAGGCACGGGAACTGCGGGACCGGCACGAGGAGATGAAGCGCGCCGGTCTCGCCGACGGCGTGGAGTTCCTGGACACGGAAGCCGTACGCGAGCAGGTGGCCTCACCCACCTTCCGGGCCGGCCTCCACGACCGCCGGGGCGTCGCCCTGCTCAACCCGGCGAAGCTCGCCTGGAACCTGAAGCGGGCGTGCCTGAGGCTCGGCGTCCGCGTCCACGAGCACACTCCCGCCTTCACCCTGAAGCCGTACGGCGCCGGGATGGCCGTACGCACCCCGTACGGCTCGGTCCGCGCCCGCAAGGTCGCGCTCGGCACCAACATCTTCCCGAACCTGGTCCGACGGGTCCGGGCGTACACCGTCCCGGTCTACGACTACGCGCTGATGACCGAGCCGCTGACCGCCGCCCAGTCGGCGTCGATCGGCTGGAAGAACCGACAGGGACTGGGGGACAGCGCCAACCAGTTCCACTACTTCCGCCTCTCCGCGGACAACCGCATCCTCTGGGGCGGCTACGACGCGGTCTATCCGTACGGCGGCCGGGTGCGCGCCGAGTACGACGACCGACCGGAGACCTACGCCAAGCTCGCCGAGCACTTCTTCACCTGCTTCCCGCAACTGGAGGGCGTCCGCTTCACGCACGCGTGGGGCGGCGCGATCGACACCTGCTCGCGCTTCTCGGCGTTCTACGGCACGGCCCACCACGGGAAGGTGGCCTACGCGGCGGGCTACACGGGCCTCGGGGTCGGAGCCACCCGCTTCGGTGCCGAGGTGATGCTCGACCTGCTGGCGGGGCGGACCACGGAGCGCACTTCGCTCGACATGGTCCGCAGGAAGCCGCTGCCCTTCCCGCCGGAGCCCTTCGCGTGGACGGGCATCGCCCTCACCAAGTGGTCGCTGGCGCGGGCGGACGCGCACGGCGGGCGGCGCAACCTGTGGCTGCGGACGATGGACCGGTTCGGGCTGGGCTTCGACAGCTGACCTGCCCCACGCGATCCGGTTCACTCCAACGTGGTGCCGGAACCCGCGTAATGCCGGCCGGGAACCTCCCTCTCTCCAGTGACGCGACCCGCGTCCACGACGAAGCAGGGAGGTCCCTTCATGACCGGGGTGAAATCGGCGGTCGACTGGCTCGCATCCGTGGCGCCGGATCCCGAGGCCTGCCGCTGGGAATGGGAACGCCACCCCCACGGGGTCGCACTACTTCCCGCCGGCAAGGCCTGGGACGTGCTGATCCTGCCGGGTGAGCTCGGCTACCCCACGCTCGACGTCCTCACCCGCATCATCGACCAGCCGGGCCCGGTGCTGGTCGACTTCGGTGACGCCCGGATGGGCTTCTTCGTGCCGCCGGGCACCGCTGCCCGCTGGCTCGGCACCGGTATCCGTACGGCGGGGGCGGGCACCTGGATCGTGGTGCCGTACCCGGGCCGCTCCACCGGCGGAGTGCGCTGGCTGTTCCCTCCGGACGGCTCCGGCACCCTCACGGACCCGGCGCTCCTCGAACTGGCGATGCACGACGCGGCGGCGGGCCTGGTGAGGGACGAGGGCGACTAGGGGCACCAGCTACGCGGTCGTACGCCGCATCCGGTAACTCGCCGTCCGCCGACTCGTCGGCCGCCCGTGCGGCCGACGCGGAAGGCCTCTGCGGACCCTTTGTCCGGGCTCGCCGTCGGGCGTCCCCCGCCCGAGGAACAGCCACAGCGACGAGAGCAGCACCGCACACAGACACCAACTGGCCACGACATCCAGGGGCCAGTGGTAGCCGCGGCGGACCAGGCCGAAACCCACGCCGAGGTTGACGGCCGCGCAGGCGGCGAAGAGCGCACGGCGGGCGCAGGCCGTGCCCAGCCATGGGGCGAGCAGCATGGTCGCGGCGCCGTAGGCGATGGCGGCCGTGGCGGTGTGGCCGGAAGGGTAGTAGCCGGTGCCCGGGGGCATGACCGGGGTGCCCGGGCGGGCCGTGAGTTCCTTGAGCGGGATGATCAGCGCCGGGACCAGAGCCATGAGCACGGCCGCGGCGGTGGCCGGAAGCCACCAGCGGTCTGTACCAATGCGGCGGGCCCGCAGGGCGGCATACCCGAGCACGACGGCGAGGACCGGGACCGCGACCTGGACGTTCCCCAGGTCGGCGAGGAGTCCGGAGACGCGGTCCGGGTGGACCAGGGCACGGCTGACGCGTTCGTCCACGCGCAGCAGCAGGCCGTCGTCGACGACCTGCCAGGTGATCAGCGCGAAGAGGAGGGCCGGAAGCCCGAGGAGGAAGAAGAAGGAGGTCGGCCGCCCCGGAACAGGGGGGGTGGTTCCGGGGCGGCCGATCAGATCGGATGGTCGCGCGCCCCGGGGGGTTTGGGGCGAGCGACTGTCCGATCGGTGAGGAGATCCAGAGCCGGAGGCTCCGGTTGTGTGCGCGAGGGCACGACCAGGTCGAAGCTGGGGAGGCCCCGGCCTGATGTCGCCCACAGTCCCCTGTGGGCGGGGTGTATCTCTCATCTGGGTAGAACCTACGACAGGCGACGGGCCGAAGACAGGCGGAATCGCGTCCTGACAGCCACCTCGCACACCTTCTTCACACGCTCTGCCGCTCCCCACCGCAGCACCGGAATCCGCGGTGAACTCCGGGGGTGGGACAGGTGTGACTCCTGTGACGTCAGATGCGCGCGAAGGCCTGCTCGATGATGTCGAGGCCTTCGTTGAGGAGGTCGTCGCCGATCACCAGCGGGGGCAGGAAGCGCAGCACGTTGCCGTAGGTGCCACAGGTCAGGACCAGCAGGCCCTCCTGGTGGCAGGCCTTGGCGAGCGCGGCGGTCGCCTCCGGGTTCGGCTCCTTGGTGGCACGGTCCTTGACCAGCTCGATGGCGATCATGGCGCCCCGGCCGCGGACGTCGCCGACGATGTCGAACTTCTCGGCCATGGCGGTGAGGCGGGCCTTCATGACGGCCTCGATGTGCTTCGCCCTGGCGTTGAGGTCCAGCTCCTTCATCGTCTCGATCGAGCCGAGCGCACCGGCGCAGGCGACCGGGTTGCCGCCGTAGGTGCCGCCGAGGCCGCCCGCGTGCGCGGCGTCCATGATCTCGGCGCGGCCGGTGACGGCGGCGAGCGGGAGGCCGCCCGCGATGCCCTTGGCGGTGGTGATCAGGTCGGGGACGATGCCCTCGTCCTCGCAGGCGAACCACTGGCCGGTGCGGCAGAAGCCGGACTGGATCTCGTCGGCGACGAAGACGATGCCGTTGTCGGCGGCGAACTCGCTGATGGCCGGAAGGAAGCCCTTCGCCGGCTCGATGAAGCCGCCCTCGCCGAGCACCGGCTCGATGATGATCGCCGCCACGTTCTCCGCGCCGACCTGCTTGGTGATCTGGTCGATGGCCTGCGCGGCGGCCTCGGGGCCGGCGTTCTCCGGACCGGTCGGCCAGCGGTAGCCGTACGCCACCGGAACGCGGTAGACCTCGGGCGCGAACGGGCCGAAGCCGTGCTTGTACGGCATGTTCTTCGCGGTCAGCGCCATCGTGAGGTTGGTGCGCCCGTGGTAGCCGTGGTCGAACACAACGACCGCCTGGCGCTTGGTGTACGCGCGGGCGATCTTGACCGCGTTCTCGACGGCCTCGGCGCCCGAGTTGAACAGCGCGGACTTCTTGGCGTGGTCGCCCGGCGTCAGCTCGGCGAGGGCCTCGGCGACCTCCACGTACCCCTCGTACGGCGTGACCATGAAACAGGTGTGGGTGAAGTCGGCGAGCTGGGCCGCGGCCCGGCGCACGACGGCCTCGGCGGAGGCGCCGACGGACGTGACCGCGATACCCGAGCCGAAGTCGATGAGACGGTTGCCGTCGACGTCCTCGATGATTCCGCCGCCCGCGCGCGCGGTGAACACGGGCAGCACGGAGCCCACACCCTGCGCGACCGCGGCCAGGCGGCGGGCCTGAAGCTCCCGCGACTTCGGGCCGGGGATGGCGGTGACGACGCGTCGCTCCTGCGGAAGTGCGGTCATGGGGGGCTCCTGAGGTGTTGCTCGTGCCGACTGTTGCCTTCTCTTTCCTCGCAGGCTAAGGCGGGGACCGGGGGGCGGGCATGCTCCATGTGGGCGTTGTCGGCCGCCCCGGTTGTCCGCGGTGGACATGGCGTCACGGTCACGGGTCACTGCCCGTCCGGCCGCGTAAGCGGTGAACTCCCCAGGCGAGGGCGTTAGATTGACTCGCTGACGGTGGACGGAACGGCTGGTCAAGGGGCGAGGGCGATGGACAGCGACGGGACGCGGGACGCGCGGGGTACGCATGCGAATCCTGTGCCACGTCCGGCAGGGCCACCCGAGGTCCCGGCGATGCCGCCGCGGCCGACCGCGGCCCCGGCCCCGGGCGTGCCGCCGATGCCGGACGGATCGGCCTTCCTCGCGTGGCTGAGGGCACCCCGGCCGGAGGCGGCACCGGGCGTGTGGCGGTTCGGGCACAGGCCGCGACCGGAGGAGGAGCCCGAGCAGATTCCTACGCGGCAGCTGCTGAGCGGGGCGGTGATCGCGTTCCTCTGCGGATGGCTGCTCTGCTCGCTGCTGTGGAACGGCTACCTGGGCGGCTTCTGGCAGTGGCCGTGGTACGTGTTGGCTCCGGATTCCTGGACGCAGGGACGGTCCGAGCTGGGAGGTTCGCTGTCGTACGTCTACTCCGGTCTGGTGTTCGCGGCGATCTTTGCGGTCTTCGGGAAAGTCGGCCGATGGGACGAGATCTGGCGCCGCTACGGCCCGCCCGCCTGGCGGCGCACCGCGCCGACGGCGACGGAACGGCCGCCCGCCCCCGAGCAGGACCCCGCCGAGTGGCCCCACCTGCGGGCCGCCGGAGCCGTCGACGCCGCCGAGCGGCTCGCCGCCGAGGCCCGGGCCGGACTGATGCGGGACGTCGACCACGCCCGGATCGACCGCGCCTGGCAGGGCGTGCGCAGCGGCCGGCACAGCCTCGCCACCTTCACCGGTGCGGTGCTCGGCGAAGGCGCCGCAGCCTGCGCGCACCCCTCCGGCGAGCGCGACCTGTCGACCCGGCTCGCCCGGCACGACCTGGTCACCGGCCAGGTGCGCCTCGGCACCACGGCCGACGACGCCCGCAACCCGTACGCCTACCGCGGCACCGGCCTCGGTCTCGGCCCCGAGCTGCTCGGCACCTCGCTCCTCGCCGTCGGACCGCCCGGCTCCGGCAAGACCGGCACCGTCGTGAACCCGATCGCCGAGTCGCTGTGCCTGCACGCGCTCGCCGGGCGCGCCGCCGTCGTGGTGGTCGGCGCGGCGGGCGCCGGGCTCGGCCCCGCCGACGCCTACGACGTCGTCGTACGGATCGGGAATCCGGAATCGGTGTACGACCTCGATCTGTACGGCGGGACGACGGACCCGGACGAGGCCGCCGCGGTGCTCGCCGAGGCGCTCGTCGGCGACCTCGCCGAGCCGCACCAGGGCGGGGACACCCGGCGTTCCACGACCGTCCTCGCCCAGCTCCTCGGACCGTTCCACGCGGTCCACGGACGTTTCCCCTCCGTACCGGAGCTGCGGCAGCTGCTCGACGGCGCGCCCGCGCCGCTGGCCGCGCTGCGCAAGGGCCTCGAGGACGCCCGGCAGGAGGCGCTGCTGCGCGAACTGGACGCGCGGGAGCGGCAGCTGGGACACCCGGGGGACGTGGGCGGAGTGCTCGCGGACCGGGTGGCGCTGCTCGACCGGCCGGCCTTCGCGGGGTTCTTCGACACGTCCGGACAGTCGCGGCCCTTCTCGCTGAAGGCCCTGGACCACCCGGTGCGGGTGCGGATCGACCTGCCGCAGCGCGGGCACGCCGACGCCTCGCGGATGCTGGCCCGGCTGGTGCTGGCCCAGTTCACGGCGAGCGTGGCGGTCCGGGAGGACCGGTCGCTGTTCGCCTGCCTGGTGCTGGACGACGCCACCGGCGTGGTGACGCCCGAGGCCGTACGGGGCATCCAGCGGCTGCGGTCGGGCAACGCCGGGGTCGTGCTGACGCTGCGCACCCTGGACGACGTGCCGAGGCCGCTGCGCGGGCCGCTGCTCGGGGCCACCGGGTGCCGGATGGCGTTGTCCGGGCTCACCCCGTGGGACGGGCAGGACTTCGCCGAGGTCTGGGGCAAGGAGTGGATCGAGGCGCGGGACGTCACCGACCGGCAGATCATCGCCGAGACTCCGGCCGGCAAGGTGCTGCACGCGGTACGCCGGGTGATCACCGGCAAGGCGCCGACCGCGCGGGCGGTGACCGTGCGGCAGGTCGAGCGGGAGCGCTGGTCGGCGTCCGAGCTCGCCCACGTGCCGCCGGGGCACGCGGTGCTGTCGCTGACGAGTGTGCGGGGGGAGCACGCGCCGCCGCTGCTGGTGGATCTGCGGCGCTGACGTACGGGGATGACGTCACGGGGTGACCGTACGGTGAGGCAGAATCGGCACAGGCCGTTCATACGGTTCGGCCAAAAGATCACAAAGATCACGACGGTCACACATACCTGAAGGCCTCATGCCCCCCACGCTCGCCTCGCTCGTCCATCACTCCGCACTGAAGCTGACCGTGCGGGCTGGCGGGGACCGCCTGGACGTGCCGGTCCGCTGGGCACACGTCAGCGAGCTCGCCGACCCCGTGCCCTACATGGAGGGCGGGGAACTGCTGCTGATCACCGCCCTGAAGCTGGACGTGGGGGACGCGGAGGCGATGGCACGCTACGTGAAGCGGCTGGTGGAGGCGGGGGTGGTGGGGCTCGGCTTCGCCGTGGGGGTCACCTACGACGAGGTCCCCCAGGCGCTCGTCGACGCCGCCGAACAGGAGGGGCTGCCGCTCCTCGAGGTGCCGCGCCGCACTCCCTTCCTCGCCATCAGCAAGGCCGTGTCCGCGGCGATCGCCGCGGACCAGTACCGGGCGGTGACCGCGGGCTTCGCGGCGCAGAGGGAACTGACCAAGCAGGCACTGACGGACGGCCCGGAGGGGTTGCTGAGTTCACTCGCCTCGCAGGTCGACGGGTGGGCGGCGCTCTACGACGCCTCCGGCGCCGTCGTCGCCACCGCGCCGGAGTGGGCGGGGCGGCGGGCCGCCCGGCTCACCGCGGACGTCGAGCGGCTGCGGGAGCGGCCCGCGCCCGCCTCCTCGGTCGTGGGCGGCCCCGAGCACGAGGACCGGGTCGAGCTGCACTCGCTGGGCACCGGGCGACGGCCGCGGGCTGCGCTGGCCGTGGGGACGGCCGCGACCCTCGGTACGGCCGAGCGGTACGCCGTCCACTCGGCCATCGCCCTGCTGACCCTCACGACGGAACGCTCACGCTCCCTGCACGCGGCCGAGCAGCGGATCGGCACGGCGGTGCTGCGCATGCTGCTCGCCGGGGAACCGGACCACGCGCGGACGGTCGCCGGGGATCTGTACGGCGCTCTGCTGGACGCCCCCTTCCGGATGATCGTCGCCGAGTCGGCCTCCGCGGCGTCGGCCGCGCGAGTGCAGACCGAGGGCCCCGCGCGTGTGCCGCTCGGCAAGCCGACCGCCGCGACGCTCGCCGCGGCCGACACCAACGGTGATCCGCTGGGCGCACTCACCGAGGTCGTGGAGTCGGCCGCGGCCCGCTCCGGAGAGGCCGTACTGGTCGTGCCGGAGAACGAGGGAGGCGAGGGGCAGCGGCTGGTGGTGCTGGCCACGGACGGCGGTGCCGCGGTGGCCGCGTGCTCGGAGTACGCGGCCGCGCTGGAGGCCGCGCGCGCGGGGGTGCGGGAGCAGACGGCCGGCGGTGACGTGGACGAGCTGGTCGTGGGGCTGTCGACGCCGGTCGGGCCGATCGCCGCGGCGGCCGCGTACAAGCAGGCCGAGCAGGCGTTGTCGGTGGCTCGGCGGCGGGGGCGGGTGCTGGTCGAGCACGAGCAGGTGGCGGCGGGGTCCGTGCTGCCGTTGCTCGCGGACGACGCGGTGAAGGCGTTCGCGGACGGGTTGCTCCGGCCGCTGTACGAGCATGACGCGACCGGGCGGGGGGATCTGGTGGCCTCGTTGCGGGCGTGGTTGTCGCGGCACGGCCAGTGGGATGCGGCGGCCGCGGATCTTGGAGTGCACCGGCATACGCTGCGGTATCGGATGCGGCGCGTCGAGGAGATCCTGGGGCGGTCGCTGGACGATCCGGATGTGCGGATGGAGCTGTGGCTGGCGTTGAAGGCGACGTCGGCGGAGTAGGACGGACGCCGGGGTGGTGGTGCGCCGGAGTTCCGCCCCCAGACCCCCGGCCCGCGCCCACCCACCACCCGACTCGCCCCGATGGACGGCGACCCACCCTGCCAATCCGGCGCACCCCCCATCCCCACCACTCCACCCCGGCCAAACACCCTCGACCCTCCCCACCCCTACCGTCGGACACATGACTTCCACCCACGCCTTCTGGCTCGCCGGCCGCCAGGCCACCGGCGAGGACAGCTTCGACGTCACCTCGCCCTGGGACGGTCGCCTCGTCGGCAAGGTCGCCATGCCGAGCGACGCGCAGATCGAGGAGGCCGTGGCCGCCGCGCACGCCGTACGGGACGAGTTCGCCGCCACCCCCGCCCACGTCCGCGCCGCCGCCCTGGACCACGTCAGCAGGCGGCTGGCCGAGCGCACCGAGGAGATCGCCCAGCTCATCTCCGCGGAGAACGGCAAGCCGATCAAGTGGGCCCGCGGCGAGGTCGGCCGGGCCGTCTCCGTGTTCCGGTTCGCCGCCGAGGAGGCCCGCCGGTTCAACGGCGGTGAGGCGCAGCGCCTCGACACGGACGCCGGCGGGCAGGGCCGTCTCGCCCTCACCCGCCGCTTCCCGAAGGGGGTCGTGCTCGGCATCGCGCCGTTCAACTTCCCGCTGAACCTGTGCGCCCACAAGATCGCCCCGGCGATCGCGGCCGGCGCCCCGATCATCCTGAAGCCGGCGCCCGCCACCCCGCTCTCCGGGCTGGTCATCGGCGAGCTGCTCGCCGAGACCGAGCTGCCGGCCGGCTCCTGGAGCATCCTTCCGGTGCCCAACGACCGGATGCCCGCCCTCGTCCAGGACGAGCGTCTGCCGGTCATCTCCTTCACCGGTTCCGAGAAGGTCGGCTACGCGATCATGGACTCGGTGCCGCGCAAGCACTGCACCCTGGAGCTGGGGGGCAACGGCGCCGCGGTCGTCCTCGGGGACTACGCCTCCGACGCCGACCTCGACTGGGCCGCCACCCGCATCGCCGCCTTCTCCAACTACCAGGGCGGCCAGTCCTGCATCTCCGTCCAGCGGGTCGTCGCGGACGCCTCCGTCCACGACCGGCTGCTGCCCCGCGTGGTCGCCGCCGTCGAGGCCCAGGTCACCGGTGACCCGTCCGACGACAAGACCGACGTCGGGCCGCTGGTCAGCGAGGACGCCGCCAAGCGGGTCGAGGCGTGGGTGCGGGAGGCCGTCGAGGCGGGAGCGCGGCTCCACACCGGCGGCGAGCGCGACGGCGCCTCCTACGCGCCGACCGTCCTGACCGACGTACCGGCGAGCACCACCATCTCCTGCGAGGAGGTCTTCGGGCCGGTCCTCACGCTGCAGAAGGTGGACGGCGAGGCCGCGGCCTTCGCCGCCGTCAACGACTCCAAGTACGGCCTGCAGGCAGGCGTGTTCACCCACGACCTCCAGGCCGCCTTCCGTGCCCACCGCGCCCTGGAGGTCGGCGGTGTCGTCATCGGCGACGTGCCCTCCTACCGGGCCGACCAGATGCCGTACGGCGGGGTCAAGCAGTCCGGTGTGGGCCGCGAGGGCGTGAAGTTCGCGATGGACGACTACACGTACGAGCGGGTCCTGGTCCTGACCGGCCTGGCCCTCTAGCTCATGGGAACCATTTTCATATAGGCTCCCCGAAGGGGTCCGGCACCGATGCCTTCCGGTGCCGGACCCCTTCTCTGTGCCGGTCTTCCCCGGACCCTCAACCGGAGAAGCCGACATGCGCGAGCCGCACCGGGCCGCGCAGCCTGAGATGGACGTCGTGCACGCCGTCGGCGACGACGCCGGCGCCGAGCGTGGTGTAGGCGTACGGCCCGGAGTCGGACGCCCCCGACGTCAGGGTGGCGAGCACCGCACCGCCGTCGAGAGAGAACTCGACCACGCCCTCGCCGCACACGGTCACCCGCACCTCCGTGACCCCGGAGCCGAAGTCGCAGCCGCGGTACGCCAGTTCACCGGTCCGGCCCTCCGTCGCCGTCACCGCGTCGCCCGACGTCTTCGTACGGTCGACGATCTCGACACCGCTCTGTTCGTCGAAGCCGGCCGCGTCCAGGCCGCGTTCGCGCACGGGACGGGGGGCCGAGGGCTCGCCGTCCAGCAGGACGGTCGTACGGAGGCGGACGTCCTCGCTGGAGGCGCCGGCCAGCAGCGCGCAGGGGCCCGGCTCTCGGCGCAGGCGGCCCTGGGCCACGTCCCAGAAGGCGAAGGCGCCCAGCGGGACTTCGAAAGCCAGCTCGGCCTGGGCGCCCGGCGCCAGGGTCACGCGCTCGTGCGCCAGCAGTTCGCGGCGCGGGCGCGGGACCACCGGGTCCACGGCGCGGGTGTAGAGCTGGGCGACCTCGTCGGCCGTGACGTCCCCGGTGTTCGTGACCGTGAAGGAGACGTGCAGCGTCTCGCCCTCCGTGCGGGAGGCGAGATCGCCGTACGAGAACGTCGTGTACGACAGGCCGTGGCCGAACGGGAAGAGGGGCGTGCCCTCGAAGTAGAGGTACGTCTGGCGACTGCCGATCACGTCGTAGTCGAGGAGGCCGGGCAGGTCGGCGTCGTCGGCGTACCAGGTCTGCGGGAGGCGGCCGGCGGGGGACACGTCGCCGGCCAGGACGCGGGCGAGCGCGGTGCCGGCCGCCTGGCCGCCGTGGGCGGTCCACAGTGCCGCCCGGAGGTCGGAGGTGTCGACCGCGTAGGGGTAGGCGGAGGTCAGCACCAGGACGGTGTTCGGATGGGCGGCGCGGGCGGCGCGCAACAGACGCTCCTGCTGGGCGGGCAGGCGCAGGGTCGTGCGGTCCTCGGTCTCACGGCCGTTGATGTGCGGGTCGTTGCCCGCGACCACCAGGACCACATCCGCCTCGGCGGTAACCCTGGTCACTGCGTCCTCGCCGCGTTCGACGACGATGAGCTCGAACGTTTCCGGATTCTCGTCGGCAACCTTCACCCCGTCGGCGGCGACAGAGACGTGGCGACCCGTGCCGACGTGCTTGAGGAGGTGTCCGCTCCCGTGCGGTTCCAGCCGGAAGGTCTCCTGGACGACCCAGCCGCCGGGCTGGTCGGCGGAGGCGCGTACGTAGCCGTCCTCGGCGACCGAGAGGTACCGGCCGTCGGGCGCGCGCAGGGTCAGCACGCCCTCGCCCCAGTCGACGAGCGCGAGTTCGGTGCCGACGGCTGCCGCGGCGAGCGGGGGGAGGTCGGTACGGCCCGCGAGGAGGGCCGGGTCCAGCGCGCCCTCGGCGCCACGCGCCTCGTCGGCCACGCCTTCGGCGGAGGGCACCTGGAGGAACGTACCCGCCGAGGTCTTCAGCAGGACCCGGTCCACTCCCTCCGCGAACTCGACGCGCTCGGCGCCGAACCGCTCGTACAGGCCCTCCAGCGGGGTCGAGCGGTGGATGAGGGTGCCGCTGTACCAGTCGAGCTTGCACTCGTCGGCGAGCAGGCCCACCACGGCGATCCGGGTGTCCGGGGCCAGCGGCAGCACGCCGTCGTTCTTGAGCAGAACCACGGCCTGCTCGGCGGCCTCCTGGGCGAGCGCGCGGTGCGCCGGCGTGTCGAAGTCCTTGGTGTCCGCGTGCGGGTCGTAGTGCGGGTCGAACTCGCCGAGGCGGAAGCGCACCGAGAGCTGGCGGCGTACGGCGGCGTCGATGTCGGCCTCGGTCAGCAGGCCCTGTTCCAGGGCCCCCTTGATGCGTGCGACGATCTGCGAGCTGTCCG
This sequence comes from Streptomyces sp. NPDC033131, assembly GCF_055578365.1. Classification (NCBI taxonomy): domain Bacteria; kingdom Bacillati; phylum Actinomycetota; class Actinomycetes; order Kitasatosporales; family Streptomycetaceae; genus Streptomyces; species Streptomyces sp. NPDC033131. The sequence continues at coordinate 84,290 of NZ_JBVIPA010000037.1, read as the reverse complement.
TGCCGTGGTCGGTGAAGCTGTCGACGCCGGCGAGGATCGCGGCCGCGGTGGCCTCCTCGTGGGTGTCGAAGTAGTGCTCGGAGTCGACCAGGTTGGAGGGCGCCCCCGCGTCCGAGCAGACCAGCAGCTCCTCGTCGGTCCAGGCGCGCAGGTGCTCGCGCAGATGGGGCGAGACGTGGTTCGGACGGCCGTTGACCAGGTTGTACGCCGGCATCACCCCGGCCGTGGCGCCCGCCTCGACCGTCTCGCGGAAGGCGGACAGGTCGTACTCGTGCAGCACCCGCGGGCGGACCGAGCTCGACGCGGTGGCCCGGTCCGTCTCGTTGTTGTGCGCCAGCCAGTGCTTGAGGACCGGCGCCGTGCGCCAGTACGTCGGATGGTCGCCGCGCAGGCCGTGCGTGTAGGCGGTGGCGATGGCCGAGGTGAGCTTCGGGTCCTCCGAGTAGCCCTCCTCGTTACGGCCCCACAACGGGTGCCGGAGCAGGTTGACCGTCGGCGCCCAGATGTTGAGGCCCACGCGGTCGTCGCGGGCGCGCATCGCCCGGACCTCCTTGGACACCGCCTCGCCGACCCGGCGTACCAGATCGGTGTTCCAGGTCGCGCCGAGGCCCACGGCCTGCGGGAACACGGTGGCCGGGCCCATCCAGGCCACGCCGTGCAGGGCCTCCTGGCCGGTGCGGAACCCGGCGACGCCCAGCCGCTCGACGGCGGGCGCGAACTGGTGCAGGAAACCGACCTTTTCGTCGAGGGTCAGCCGCGACAGCAGGTCGTCGATGCGCTTCGCGAACGGCAGGCGCGGATCGCGGAAAGGCGTCGTAGGCGGCGTTTGTGCGGTCACGTGGGGATCCCCTTGCGATGGAGCGGCGAAGCGCTTTCGAAGCGCTTCGATGCTCATTCGATCCGGGGGCGGGTGTCAAGACACCCCAAGGCAACAACTCCGACTCCCGACCGACATTTCAAGTCGCACAAGAGGCCGGTCCGATCCTCTGTACCTCGGAGGAATCTTGGGAACGACCCTTGTGCACCATGGGGTGTTCACTTAACCTCGCAGCAACATCGAAGCGCTTCGACTACTTCGACTAGTCGCTACGACCGCTTCAGCTCAGCCAGTTCCACTCAAGACACCGCAGCCGACGGCTCCACCGCCGGGTGTCCTGGTGCGCCATGAAGGGTTGACGCAATGACGCCGAACGCCGCTTCCGCCTCCTCCGGGCCCAGCCGGAGAAGCTTCCTCGCCTCCACTGCGGTCGCCACCGCAGCGGTGGCGGGCGGGATGCCGTTGCTTGCCGCCTGCGGCGGCTCGGACAGCGGGTCCAAGGAGGGCACGACCTCGGGCAAGGATGCGAAGAAGATCCTTCCCGCCTTCGTGGCGCAGAACGTGGTGACGCCGGACATCCCGTCGAAGAACGGCTCCTCCGTCGGGTTCACGAGCAAGCTCGTCCTGGACGATCTGAAGACCTCGGTGCCGCAGAAGCTCGGCAAGGGCAGCACCATCAAGATCATGTCGCCGTTCTGGGGATCGCCGCCGAGGGGCGACAACCCCTACTACAAGGCGATGAACGAGAAGATCGGCGTCAACGTCGTCTGGCAGAACCAGGATGGCAACACCTACGACGAGAAGCTGGGCGCGGTCCTCGCCTCCAGCGACATGCCGGACGTCGTGGTCATCCCCGGCTGGAACATGGGCGGCAAGATACCGAGCGCCATCATCAGCAAGATGGCCGACCTGGGGCCCTACCTCTCCGGCGACAAGGTCAAGGAGTTCCCGAACCTCGCCGCCATCCCGACCGACGCCTGGCAGCGCTCCATCTTCGGCGGCAAGCTGCGCGGCCTGCCGATGCCCAGCTCGTACGTCCCCAACATCGTGCCGTACTACCGCAAGGACATCTTCGACGCGAAGGGCTACGAACTCCCCACGTCGGCGGACGAGTTCCTGGCCCTGGCCAAGGAGATCACCAACGCCAAGGCGAAGGTGTGGGCCTGCGACGACATGAAGTGGACGGCCTTCAGCAGCTTCGGTGTGCTGTCCGGCAGCGAGAAGGCGCTGGGCTGGAACCTCGTCGACGGCAAGCTGATCTACCGCGTCGAGACCGACGAGTACCTCGAAGCGCTGGAGTGGGTGCGCAAGCTGTACGCGGCGGGGGTCGTCCACCCGGACGCCAAGGCGCAGAACCAGGGCGACGCCGGTCTTCGCTTCACCTCGGGCGAGGTCCTGTTCTTCAACAACGACATCTCCAGCTGGTGGGGCAAGACCGCCGAGCAGGCCACCCAGAACCCGGACTTCCGGATGGGCGGCATGGACATCTTCGGCCACGACGGTGGGGACCCCACGCTGTGGGCCGGAGCGCCCGCCAACATCTACGCCTTCGTCAACAAGAAGGCGTCGAAGACCGTGATCCACGACATCCTCGCCGCCGCGAACGTCACCGCCGCCCCGTACGGCACCGAGGAGTACATGCTCACCAACTACGGGGTCGAGGGCACGCACTACACGGTCAAGGACGGCACGCCCACCAAGAACGACAAGGGCAACCAGGAGGTCCTGAACGCCTTCGTGATGCTCGCGAGCCCCGCCTCGACGATCGCGCACCCCGACCTCCCGGAGATCGCGAAGGCACAGGTCGAATGGCAGCAGCGGATGGGTGCCTTCACCAAGAAGTCCTCCTTCTACGGTCTCCAGATCATCGAGCCGACCCGCTACACGAACCTGTCCAACGACTTCGAGCAGTTGGAGGACGACGTCGTCCGCGGCCGCAAGAAGATCAGCGACATGCAGCAGGCGGTGTCCGACTGGAAGAGCAAGGGCGGCGACAAGCTGCGGGACTGGTACCAGAAGCTGCTGGACGACAGCGGATCCGCGCAGGGGTGACGAAGTGGCACACAGCACCACTCCGGGCGCCGCCGCGCGCACCGCGCCGTCGCCGACGACCGACGACACCGCCGACCCCTCCGCCCGAGAGCGCAAATCCGCCAAGGCCGCCAAGCCCCCGGGGGTCTCCAAGGCCGAGAAGAAGGCACTGAGGAAGGCCGCGAACGGCGGCACCCTCAGGACCCGCCTCAAGCGGGACCGCACGCTGATCCTGATGACCCTGCCGGCCGTCCTGCTGGTCCTGGTCTTCAACTACATACCGATCCTGGGCAACGTCGTCGCCTTCCAGGAGTACGACCCGTATGTCAGCGACAACGGTTTCGTCGCCATCTTCCACAGCCCCTGGGTGGGTTTCGAGCAGTTCTCGCGGCTCTTCGAGGACTCGGCGTTCTGGGACGCCGTCCAGAACACCTTCGTCCTGTTCTCCCTCCAGCTGCTGCTCTTCTTCCCCGTCCCGATCCTGCTCGCGCTGCTCATCAACAGTGTGATCAGGCCCAGGGTGCGGGCGGTGTCCCAGGCGATCCTCTACCTGCCGCACTTCTTCTCCTGGGTGCTGGTCATCACCGTCTTCCAGCAGATCTTCGGCGGCGCCGGCATCATCGCGCAGACCCTGCGCCGGCACGGCTACGAGGGCTTCGACCTCATGACCGACCCGGGGATCTTCAAGTTCCTGGTAACGGCCGAGGGAGTCTGGAAGGACGCCGGCTGGGGTGTCATCGTTTTCCTCGCGGCCCTGGCCTCCGTCAGTCCCGACCTGTACGAGGCCTCGGCAATGGACGGGGCCGGACGCTGGCGCCGGATGTGGCATGTCACCCTGCCCGCGCTGCGCCCGGTGATCGCCCTGCTGCTGGTGCTGCGCGTCGGTGACGCCCTCACCGTCGGCTTCGAACAGATCCTGCTGCAACGGGACGCCGTCGGGCCGGGCGCGGCGGAAGTCCTCGACACCTATGTGTGGTGGAACGGCGTCCGCAACCAGGACTTCAGTTACGCGGCCGCGGCGGGCCTGATCAAGGGCGTGGTCAGTCTCGGGCTCGTCCTCGCCGCGAACAAGGTCGCCCATCTCATGGGCGAGCAGGGGGTGTACAAGAAGTGAGTGCCGTGACCGAAGAACGGCCGAAGGCCCCCGGTACGAAGGTACCCGGACGCTGGGCCGCCCCGCCGAGGCCCGTCTGGGACGAGGAGCCGCACAAGGCCGGGCTCGCGGGCAAGGGCATCGTCCTGGCCGGCGCCTGCATCGCCGTCCTGTTCCCCCTGTGGATCGTCGTCGTCACCAGTCTGTCCACGAAGCAGGCCATCACCGACGCCGGCGGCCTGGTGGTGATCCCCAAGGACATCACCTTCATCGCCTACCAGGAACTGCTGAGCGGCGGCCAGGTCACCCGCGCCTCCCTCGTCAGCCTGGGCGTCACGTTCGCCGGCACACTGTTCTCGATGACGGTGTCCATCCTCTCGGCGTACGGGCTCTCCCGTATCGGGTCCGTCGGCCACCGATGGTTCCTGATGATCCTGCTCGCGACGATGTTCTTCGGGGCCGGCCTCATTCCCACGTATCTGCTGGTGCAGTCCCTGGGGTTGACCGACACGTATCTCGCGCTGATCCTTCCGAGCGCGATCAGCGTCTTCAACATCCTGGTGCTGCGGGCGTTCTTCATGGGCATCTCGCCGGAGCTCACCGACAGCGCGCGGATCGACGGGGCAGGGGACTGGCGGATCCTGTGGCAGATCGTGATGCCGCTCTCCCGCGCGGTCATCGCGGTGATCACGCTGTTCTACGCCGTCGGCTACTGGAGCGCCTGGTTCAACGCGTCGATCTACCTGAGCGACCAGGACATGATGCCTTTGCAGAACGTCATGATCCAGCTCGTCCAGAAGCAGGAGCCTCCGGTCGGCATGGGCCAGGCCATCAAGACGGGCCAGTTGTCCGCGCTCGGCGTCCAGATGGCGGTCATGGTGCTGGCGCTGCTGCCCGTCGCCGTGATCTCGCCCTTCGTGCAGCGGCACTTCAAGAAGGGCATGCTGACCGGCGCGGTGAAAGGCTGACGTCCGAGCGGTGGGCGTGAGTGGGGGGTTCTGTGGTCTTCCGGCTGCGGGTCCGTCGTGGCTGGTCGCGCCCACGCGGCGGAGCCGCAGAATGTCACCGCCCCGCGCCCCCAGGCAGGTATCCCACTCCCCTTTCGTAGATCGAGGTAAGTGTCATGCACGCGTCCAGCCTGAGCAGACGTGCCGTTCTCGCCGGAACCGCGGCCGCCGCCGCGCTCACCGCGATTCCCGTAGGCCAGGGGCGTGCGTACGGCGCCGAGGCCCAAGTGACCCCCGCCTACCGCTGGCGCAACGCCGTCCAAGGCGGCACCGGCTTCGTCACCGGCATCCTCTTCCACCCCTCCGTCCGCGGCCTCGCCTACGCCCGTACCGACATAGGCGGCGCCTACCGGTGGGACGACCGCACCGCGAGCTGGGTCCCGCTGACCGACCACCTCGGCTGGGACGACTGGAACCTGCTCGGCGTCGAGGCCATGGCCGTCGACCCCGCCCACCCGAACCGCCTCTACCTCTCCCTCGGCACCTACGCCCAGTCCTGGGCCGGCAACGGTGCCGTCCTGCGGTCCGAGGACCGCGGTGCCACCTGGGCCCGTACCGACCTCGAGGTGAAGCTCGGCGCCAACGAGGACGGGCGCGGCGCCGGCGAGCGGCTGGTCGTCGATCCGCGCGACAGTGACGTCCTGTGGCTGGGCACCCGGCACGACGGGCTGCTCAAGTCCACCGACCGGGGCGCCACTTGGAAAGCGGTGAGCTTCCCCGCCACCCCCAGCGGCACCGGCCAGGGCGTCACCCTCCTCGTCGCCGCCGGGCGCACGCTCTACGCCGGCTGGGGTGACGGCGACGGCACCACCGCCAACCTGTTCCGCACCACCGACGGCACCACCTGGAAAGCCGTCCCCGGTCAGCCGTCCGGCGCCGCCGCCAAGGTGCCGATCCGCGCCGCCTACGACCGGGGCACCAGCCACCTCTACCTGACGTACGCCAACGCGCCCGGCCCCAACGGCCAGTCCGACGGCAGCGTGCACAAGCTGTGCACCCTCAACGGCAAGTGGACCGAGGTCACGCCCGTCAAGCCGGGCGGCACCACCGCCGACGGCTCGGCCGACACCTTCGGCTACGGCGGTGTCGCCGTCGACGCCCGCCGGCCCGGCACGCTCGTCGTCTCCACCAACAACCGGTGGGCGGCGGTCGACACGGTGTTCCGCAGCACCGACGGCGGACGCACCTGGACGTCCCTGAAGGACACGGCCGTCCTCGACGTCTCCGAGACGCCCTACCTCAAGTGGGGAGCGGACAAGCCGAAGTTCGGCTGGTGGATCCAGGCCCTCGCCCTCGACCCGTACGACTCCCGGCACGTCCTCTACGGCACCGGCGCGACCATCTACGGCACCCGGGACCTGAAGAACTGGGCCCCGCGGATCCGCGGCCTGGAGGAGGCGTCCGCCCGCCAGCTGATCTCGCCCCCGACCGGAACGGCACACCTGATCAGCGGCAACGGGGACATCGGCGTGATGTACCACGAGTCGCTCACGGCGTCCCCCTCGCGCGGCATGGCGTCGAACCCGATCTTCGGGTCGGCGACGGGACTCGCGCAGGCCGCGGCCAGACCGGCGTACGTGGTCCGCGCGGGCTGGGGCGACAACGGCAACGGCGCCCACTCGAACGACGGCGGGCAGACCTGGGCACCCTTCAAGGCCCAGCCCGCGATCGCCAAGGACGCACCGGGACCGATCGCCACCAACGCCGACGCCAGCGTGCTGCTGTGGTCCTTCGTGCACTGGGACGGCACGAAGTACCCGGCCCACCGCTCGGCGGACAACGGTGCCACCTGGACCGAGATCCCCTCCTTCCCGAAGGGCGCCACGCCGGTCGCCGACCCGGCCGACCCGGCGCGCTTCTACGCGTACGACACCGACACGGGAACGCTGTTCGCCAGCACTGACGGTGGCCTGTCGTTCACGGCGCGTGCGACCGGACTCCCCTCCGGCGACACTCAGTTCGAGCTGGTCGCCGCCCCCGGCAGGTCGGGCGACCTGTGGCTCTCCACCAAGACCAACGGCCTCCACCGGTCCACCGACGGCGGGGTCACCTTCGCCAAGTCCGACAGCTGCTGGGCCTCGCACGCCCTCGGCTTCGGCAAGGCCGCCGAGGGTGCCGACTTCCCGGCGGTCTACCTGGTCGGGTCGACCGAGGCCATCACCGCCGTCTACCGCTCCGACGACGAGGCCAGGACCTGGGTGCGGATCAACGACGACCAGCACCAGTGGGGCTGGATCGGCGAGGCGATCACCGGTGACCCGCGCGTGTACGGCCGTGTCTACCTCGCCACCAACGGGCGCGGTGTCCAGTACGGGGAGCCCGTCTGATGCCAGGGCTCGCCGACGCCACCCGCGGCCGCATCCTCTACGGCGGCGACTACAACCCCGAGCAGTGGCCCGAGGAGACCTGGCTCGACGACGTCCGCCTGATGAAGGACGCCGGCGTCAACTCCGTCACCCTCGGCGTCTTCTCCTGGGCGAAGCTCGAACCCCGCCCGGGGGAGCGGGACTTCGGCTGGCTGGACCGGCTGATGGACCTCATGCACGACAACGGCATCGGGGTCGTCCTGGCCACGCCCACCGCGTCGCCCCCGCCCTGGATGGGGCACCTCCACCCCGAGACCCTGCCCGTCGACCAGGACGGCCGTACCGAGTGGTGGGGCGGCCGCCAGCACTTCTCGCACTCCAGTGCCGTCTACCGCCGGTACGCCGCCGCCGTCACCGAGGACCTGGCCGCCCGCTACGGCGGCCACCCGGCCCTCACCATGTGGCACATCAACAACGAGTACTGCACCTACGACTGGAGCGACGAGGCCGCCGCCCGCTTCCGCGACTGGCTCCGACAGCGGTACGACACGCTCGACGCCCTCAACGAGGCCTGGGGCACCGCCTTCTGGAGCCAGGGCTACGGCGACTGGGCGGAGATCCACACGCCCCGGCACGCCCACTACCTGAAGAACCCCACCCAGGTGCTGGACTTCAAGCGGTTCACGTCCGACATGCTTCTGGAGTGCTACGCCGTCGAGCGCGACATCGTCCGCCGGGCCACCCCGCACCTCCCCGTCACCACCAACTTCATGCCGCTGTGGGTGGGCCAGGACGCCTGGCGCTGGGCCGAGGAGGAGGACGTCGTCTCGGTCGACCTCTACCCCGACCCGCGCGACCCGTTCGGCGCCCAGAACGGCGCCCTCGTCCAGGACATGACCCGCTCCCAGGCGCGCGGCCCCTGGATGCTGATGGAGCAGGCGGCGGGACCGGTCAACTGGCGGGGCGTCAACCACCCCAAGCCGCGCGGCCTCAACCGCCTCTGGTCCCTCCAGGCCGTCGCCCGAGGAGCCGACGCCGTCTGCTACTTCCAGTGGCGGCAGTCCCGGCAGGGCTCGGAGAAGTTCCACTCCGGGATGGTCAGTCACGCGGGGGAGGAGGGCCGTACCTACCAGGAGGTCAAGCAGCTCGGCGCGGACCTCGCGAAGATCGGCGCAGAGGTGACGAGCAGTCACTCGCCCCACCACATTGCCGTCCTGCACGACTGGCACGCCTGGTGGGCCGGCGCCCAGGACGGCCGCCTGTCCACGCGAGTCGACCACCCCGACGTCCTGCGAGCCTGGCACCGAGCCCTCTGGGAAGCCCACCTCACGACCGACTTCGCCCACCCCGAGCACGACCTGAGCGCCTACCGGCTCGTCGTCGTCCCCCAGCTGTACGCCCTCACCGACGCGGCGATCGAGAACCTGCTCGGGTACGTCCGCGGCGGCGGCACCCTCGTCTCCGGCTTCCTCACCGGCGTCGCCGACGAGGACGACCGGGTCCGGGCCGGAGGCATGGACGCCCGCCTGCGCGACCTGTTCGGCATCCGCACCCTGCACGAGTGGTGGCCCCTGGACGCGGGCGAGAGCGTCGAGTGCGACGGCTTCCGCGGCACCCTGTGGTCGGAGGAGATCGAGCAGACCGAGGACGGCGAGGTCGAGGCCGCGTACAAGGGCGGGGAGCTCGACGGGCTGCCGGCCGTGCTCCGCAAGGGACGCGCCTGGTATCTCTCGACGCTCCCCGAGCCGGACGCGATGCGCGACCTGCTCGCCCGGCTCGCCGCCGACGCGGGCGCCCGCCCCGTGCTCGACGCGCTGCCCGCCCAGGTCGAGGCGGTCCGCCGCGGTGATCTGCTCTTCCTCCTCAACCACGGCCGCGAGTCCGTGACGGTCGAGGTGCCGGGCACCCACCGGGACCTTCTGACGGACGCGGACGTCATGGACGAGCTCACCCTCGGCCGCTACGGAGTGGCGGTGCTGAGGCCATGAGTACCGGACCCGTCCACGGCACCTGGGAGCCGCGGCCCGCCGCCCGCTGGGAGGACGCCTTCCTGAGCGGCAACGGCCGGCACGGCGCCATGGTGTTCGGCGACCCGAACGACGAGCGGGTCATCGTCACGCATCACACCCTCGTCCGCCCGAACGGCGCCGAGCACGCCCGCCCGCCGGAGCTCGCCGCCGAACTCCCCGCGCTCCAGGACCGGTTGCTCGCCGGAGAGCGGAGCGCCGCCGAGACGTTCACGGACGGCCGCGCCCTCCAGTGGGTCCAGCCGTTCCACCCGGCCTTCCAGATACGGCTGCGCAGGACGACCGAGGACGAACCGCGCGCGTACCGCCGCTGCGTCGACTTCACGACCGGCGTCGCCACCGCCGAGTGCGCCGACTGGAGCAGCAGGGTCTTCGTCTCGCGCGCCGACGACGTCATCGTCCAGCAGGTCACCGCCACCGACCTGGAGATCTCCCTCGACCACCGGCTCCCGGGCGCACCCGACGACCTCGCCGTCGGCCACGGCGCCGTCCTCACCCCCGAGGGCGCCCTGCTCACCCTGCGCGCCCGCTACCCCGGCAGCGTTCGCGCGTACACCGGCGTGACGCTCGTCGCGGTCACCGGCGGCCGTACGACGCTCACCCCTCCCGGTCTGCGGATCACCGGCGCCGAGTCCGTGCTCCTGCTCACCCGCGTCCTACGGCACACGGACGCGCCCGACACGCCCGATCCGGACGCCCTGGCCCACGCCCGCGCCGTCGGCGACCTGATCCCGGACGACGGCGACCCGTACGCCCGCCTCCTGGACCGCCACACCGAGCGGCACCGCACGGCCTACGAGCGCGTCACCCTCGATCTCGGCGCGGACCCAGCCGAACGCGCCCTGACCGGCGCGGAGTTGCTCACCCGCCCCGACAGCCCCGCCCTCCTGGAACGCCTCTTCGCCGCCGGCCGCTACCACCTGCTCTCCGCCAGCGGACTGCTCCCGCCCCGCCTCGTCGGCCTGTGGACCGGCGACTGGGACACGGCGTGGGCGGGCGCGTTCACCAACGACGCCAACCTCAACCTCCAGACCTCGTCCGCCGCGGCCGCGGCTCTGCCCGAAGTCACGGAAGCCCACGCCGCCCTGATCCACCGACAGCTCGACGACTGGGCCGACAACGCCCGCGCGATCTTCGGTGCCCGCGGTGTGGTCGCCCCGCCCCACAGCGACGGCGAGACCGGGCTGACCTACCACTTCAGCCGCGAATTCCCGCTCCACCTGTGGACCGCCGGCGCCGACTGGCTGCTCAAGCCGCTCGTCGACCACGACGAGACCCGCGGCGAACGCGACCCGCGCACCGCCCATGCCCTCGCCCAAGTAGCCACGTTCTACGCGGACTTCCTCACGCGGACGGACGCCGACGGCCACCTGGTCGTCGTCCCCTCCTACTCGCCGGAGAACCGCCCGGCGAACGCGAGCTGGGGCGCGATCAACGCGGCCATGGACCTCTCGGCCGCCCGTCACGCCCTGCACACCGCCGCCGACTACCACCCGGAACGGGCGGACGGCTGGCGTGCCCTCGCCGACCGGCTCCCGCCCCACCGGATCAACGCCGACGGCGCGCTCGCCGAGTGGGCCTGGCCCGGCCTCGACGACACCTACGAACACCGCCACCTCAGCCATCTCTACGGCGTCTGGCCGCTCGACCAGATCAACCCCTACGACACCCCGGACCTCGCGGCAGCCGCGTACCGGGCCCTCGAACTGCGCGGCGCCGAGAACGACTCCGCGCACGGCCACCTGCACCACGCCCTGATCGCCACCCGCCTGCGCGACGGCGAACGGGTCGCGCACGCCCTCGGCCAGGTCCTCGAGGGGGACTTCTTCCACGCCTCGCTGATGAGCGCGCACTACCCGAACCGTGACGTCTACAACGCGGACGCCGCGCTCACCCTGCCCGCCGTGCTCGTCGAGATGCTCGTGCAGTCGACCCCGGACCGGCTGGTCCTGCTGCCCGCGCTGCCGCCGGCGTACCCGAAGGGCGAACTGCGCGGCATCCGCACGCGGTTCGGGGCCGAGATCGACCTCACCTGGAACCAGCGCGAAGCGACCGCGGTGATCCGCCCCACCCGGACCCACCGCGTCGAACTCCGGACTTCCTCCGGCCCCGAACCGCTCCACCTCGTCGCCGGAGAAGACCACGTCCTCACTCTCGGGGCGTGGTAACCCCCCAAAAAATCCCCCGCATTTCCCCCCACCCATGGAAGGGACACCATGGCATCACGCACCCTCGGCAGGATCAGCAAGGTCCTGCTGGCCCCCGCCCTCGCGCTCGGCGTCACCGTCGGCGTCGCCTCCGCCCCCGCCTCCGCCGCCGTCTGGAGCACCTGCGACCAGTACGGCAACACGAACCTGAACGGCTACACGCTCTACAACAACATCTGGGGCGGCACCCCGTCCGCGCCGGCCGGAAGCCAGTGCACCTGGGCCAACTCCGGCACCAACTGGGGTACCTGGGCCGACCACCCCAACACCGGCGGCATCAAGTCCTACCCCAACGCCAAGAAGGTGATCAACAAGTCGATCACCTCGCTGGGTTCGCTCTCCAGCAGCTACAACGTCAGCGTCCCGTCGTCCGGCGCGTACAACACGTCGTACGACATCTGGGACACGGACTACGACTACGAGATCATGCTCTGGGTCAACAAGACCGGAGCCGTCGGCCCCCTCGGCACCTCGCAGGGCAATGTGACGCTCGGCGGCCACACCTGGACCGTCTACAAGGGCAACAACGGCGCCAACGAGGTCTTCTCGTTCATCCGCACCTCCAACTCCAGCTCCGGCACCGTCAACATCCTGCCGATCCTGAAGTGGATCAAGGACGCCAAGGGCTGGATGGGCAACGAGACCATCGGTGACGTCCAGTTCGGCTTCGAGATCACCTCGTCGGCCGGCGGTCTGGACTTCACCACCAACAACCTGACGGTCGGCAGCAGCTGACCCCCGCCTCCCCGCAGGACAGTGCGGCCGGTCCTCCCCCACGGGACCGGCCGCACTTCCGCGTCCCGCGCGCCTACTCCGCCACGGGCAGCCGTGCCCCGTCCCTCAGGAACAGCGGGATGCGGTCCAGGGGGGCGTCGACCGTCACGGCCGTACCGCCCTCGTACGTCTCACCGGTCCACGCGTCCGTCCAGGTCGCGCCCGCCGGGAGATACGTCGTGCGGGCCGTGGCACCCGCGGTGAGCACCGGGGCGACCAGCAGGTCCCCGCCGAAGAGATAGGCGTCGTCGACCGACCAGGCCGCCTGGTCCTCGGGGAACTCCAGGAACAGCGGGCGCATCACCGGCAGGCCCTCCTCGTGGGCCTCGCGCATGACCTTCAGGACGTACGGCTTGAGGCGCTCGCGCAGCCGCAGATACCGCTCCATGATCGTCCCGGCCTCCTCGCCGTACGACCACACCTCGTTGGGACCGCCGGTCATCTCCGGGCCCAGCGGCATGCCGGGGTCGCGGAAGCCATGCAGGCGCATCAGCGGGGACAGCGCCCCGAACTGGAACCAGCGGATCATCACCTCGCGGTACGCCGGGTCGTCCGGGTCGCCGCCGTGGAAGCCGCCGATGTCGGTGTTCCACCACGGGATGCCCGACAGGGCGGTGTTGAGACCGGCCGCGATCTGGCTGCGCAGGGTCGGGAAGTCGGTGCCGATGTCGCCGGACCACAGGGCGGCGCCGTAGCGCTGGCTGCCCGCCCACGCCGAGCGGTTGAGGGAGATGATCTCGTCCTCGCCGGTCGCCAGCAGGCCCTCGTAGAAGGTGCGGGCGTTCTCGGCCGGGTACATGTTGCCGACCTCCAGGCCCGGGCCCGCCCAGTAGCGCAGGTTCTCCGAGAAGCCCGGCTTCAGCTCCGGCTCGCAGGCGTCCAGCCAGAAGGCCGTGATGCCGTACGGCTCCAGGTAGTTGTGCTTCACCCGCGACCACAGGAAGTCGCGGGCCTCGGGGTTGGTGGCGTCGTAGAAGGCGACCTGGACGGTGGAGGCGACCTCCTTGTCCGGCCAGTCGGCGTGCGCCATCGGGCCGTACTGGGTGCCGATGAAGTAGCCGCGCTGCTCCATGAGCTGGTGGTTCTCGCTCAGCGGGGACACCGACGGCCACACGCTCACCACCAGCTTGACGCCGAGCTCCTCCAGCTCGCGCACCATCGCCGCCGGGTCGGGCCACTCCGACAGGTCGAACTTCCAGTCGCCCAGGTGCGTCCAGTGGAAGAAGTCGCAGACGATCACGTCGAGCGGCAGTCCGCGCCGCTTGTACTCCCGGGCCACACCGAGGAGTTCGTCCTGCGTGCGGTAGCGCAGCTTGCACTGCCAGAAGCCCGCCGCCCACTCGGGGAGCATCGGGGTGCGGCCGGTGACCGCGCTGTAGTGCCGCTGGGCGTCGGCCGGGGCGCCCGCGGTGATCCAGTAGTCGAGCTGGCGGGCCGAGTCCGCCACCCAGCGGGTGCCGTTGCCGGCCAGCTCGACGCGGCCGATCGCCGGGTTGTTCCACAGCAGCGTGTAGCCGCGGCTGGAGGTGAGCACCGGGATGCCGACCTCGGCGTTGCGCTGGACCAGGTCCACGACCAGGCCCTTCTGGTCCAGCCGGCCGTGCTGGTGCTGGCCCAGGCCGTACAGCTTCTCGTCGTCGTAGGCGGCGAAGCGCTGCTCGAGGCGGTGGTGGCCGTTGCCGACGGCGGTGTAGAGACGCGAGCCCGGCCACCAGAAGTGCGCGCGGTCCTCTGCCAGCACCTCGGAGCCGTCCGCGGTGCGCAGGAAGCGGATCAGGCCCTCGGCGCTGACCTCCACCGTCAGCGAGCCGACGGTCAGCAGACCCTGCCCGTCCTCGATCTTGACGGTGGACTCGGTGGCGGGCGGCTCGTCGAGCAGCGCGCCCGGCAGCCCGTCGAGGACCGGACCGCCGAGCCGGGCGCGGACCCGGACCGCGTCCGGACCCCACGGCTCGATGCGCACGGTCTCCTGGCGGCCGCTCCACTCCAGCGCGCCGTCCCGCTCGCGGAACGAGCCGACGGTGGGAGACGACTGCGCGAGGCTGACCTTGGGCTGGCCCCCGGCCTGGGGCTGGGTTTCGGCAGGCTGATTCACGTGGAGTGCTCCTTGAAGGAGTGCGGGCATGGCGGTGCCCCGGCAGGGCGTGGCGGGGGCGGGTTCGGCGTCAGGATCCGGACAGGGCCGGGGCGGGCCCCGTGCTCGTCCGTACCGTCAGCTCGGGGGCGATCAGCACGACTTCGTCGGCTCCGTGGCCGTCGAGCTTGGCGACCAGCCGCTCCACGGCGTGCCGGCCCATGTCCTGCGCGGGGATGGCGACCGACGTCAGCCGCACCGAGGCCTGGACGGCGACCTGGTCCGGGCAGATCGCGACCACCGACACGTCCTCGGGGACGGCCCGCCCCTGCTGGCGCAGCAGGGCGAGCAGCGGCTCGACGGCCGACTCGTTCTGCACGACGAACCCGGTGGTGCCCGGCCGCTCGTCGAGGACCCGGGCGAGGGTCACGGCCATCGCGTCGTACCCGCCCCCGCAGGGCCGGTGCAGCAGTCGTACGCCCAGCTCCTGGGCGCGGGACCGCAGTCCGTCGAGAGTGCGCTCGGCGAAGCCGGTGTGCCGTTCGTAGACGGCCGGGGCCTCGCCGATGACGGCGATGTCGCGGTGGCCCAGCTTCGCCAGGTGCTCGACGCACAGCGCGCCCGTCGCCCTGAAGTCGAGGTCGACACAGGTCAGTCCGGAGGTGTCGGCGGGCAGCCCGATCAGCACGGACGGCTGGTCGGTGCCACGCAGCAGCGGCAGCCGCTCGTCGTCGAGTTCCACGTCCATCAGGATCATCGCGTCGGCCAGCCCGCTGCCGGTGACGCGGCGCACGGCGTCGGGGCCCTCCTCGCCGGTGAGCAGCAGCACGTCGTAACCGTACGTGCGGGCCGTGGTGGCCACCGCGATGGCGATCTCCATCATCACCGGCACGTAGATGTCGGTGCGCAGCGGGATCATCAGCGCGATGATGTTCGACTTGCTGCTGGCCAGGGCGCGGGCGCCCGCGTTCGGGTGGTAGCCGAGCTCGCGGATGCTCTGCTCCACCCGCTGCCGGGTGGCTCCGGAGATGGACCGCTTGCCGCTGAGGACATAGCTCACCGTGCTCGCCGAGACTCCGGCGTGCTGGGCGACCTCGGCGAGGGTGACCATCCAGCTCTCCAAGCTTTGTGAAGCGCTTCGACAGTGCGCGTTGCGAATAAGGGCGGGTGAGGGTGGTTCGACAGTAGCTCCACCGGGGGTGGGTGTCCATAGGTTGTCGAAGCGCTTCGACTGCGACTTGCGGACGAGGGGCCGTAGGGGTGCCGGTCCCTGACCGACCCGCTGCCGCCCGGCCGTCCGGAGGTGGAGGTTCCTGCCTACCACGACCGGGGGTGGCGGGCCATGGAACGGGGAGGACCGTGATGCGAGGCCGGGCAACGCCTCCTGCCCCCGACGGCACCCCTTGGCCGGCCGGCGGCCACTGACGCGACGAGCGCGAGCACCCCTCCACGTTCGCCGGCCCGCCCCTGGGACGTCACCCGGACACTCGTCCGGCGCAAGCTCCTGACGGACGACACGTACGCCTCCGGCATCGGCCCCGGCACGAGGCCCGCAAGGGCACGGGACGCCCGGACGTGAAGTCCTGCGCGGCCGACAACGGCTGAACGGACGCGCGAGGGGTGGTGGGGGCGGCCCGGATCGGGTACATACGATCGGGTAGCACCCGTCGGTAACCAAACGGCCCCAAGATCCCGATTCGCGGCGAGGTGAGCCTCAATGTCCGCAGCACCCACCCAACCCACCGTCACCGAGCGTGAAGCGCGCCAGGTGGCGGAGGCCGCCCGGGAACAGGACTGGCGCAAGCCCAGCTTCGCCAAGGAACTGTTCCTCGGCCGCTTCCGGCTCGACCTCATCCACCCCCACCCGATGCCGCCCGACGAGGACGCCCAGCGCGGCGAGGAATTCCTCGCCAAACTCCGCGACTTCTGCGAGACGAAGATCGACTCGGCGCGCATCGAGCGGGACGCGCAGATCCCCGACGAGACGATCAACGGGCTCAAGGAGCTCGGCGCCCTCGGCATGAAGATCGACACCAAATATGGCGGCCTCGGCCTCACACAGGTCTACTACAACAAGGCCCTCGCCCTGGTCGGCTCCGCGAACCCGGCGATCGGCGCCCTGCTGTCCGCCCATCAGTCGATCGGCGTACCGCAGCCGCTGAAGATGTTCGGCACCCAGGAGCAGAAGGAGACGTTCCTGCCGCGCTGCGCCCGCACGGACATCTCGGCCTTCCTGCTCACCGAGCCGGACGTCGGCTCCGACCCCGCTCGCCTGGCCACCTCGGCCGTCCCCGACGGAGACGACTACGTCCTCGACGGCGTCAAGCTCTGGACGACCAACGGCGTCGTCGCCGACCTCCTCGTGGTCATGGCGCGCGTGCCCAAGTCCGAGGGGCACAAGGGCGGCATCACGGCGTTCGTCGTCGAGTCCGCCTCCGAGGGCGTCACGGTCGAGAACCGCAACGCCTTCATGGGCCTGCGCGGCCTGGAGAACGGCGTCACCCGCTTCCACCGGGTCCGCGTCCCCGCCGCCAACCGCATCGGCCCCGAGGGCGCCGGCCTCAAGATCGCCCTCACCACCCTCAACACCGGCCGCCTCTCGCTGCCCGCCATGTGCGTCGGCGCCGGAAAGTGGTGTCTGAAGATCGCCCGCGAGTGGTCGGCGGCCCGGGAGCAGTGGGGCAAGCCGGTCGCCTTCCACGAGGCGGTCGGCTCGAAGATCAGCTTCATCGCGGCGACGACCTTCGCCCTGGAGGCCGTACTGGACCTGGCGTCCCAGATGGCGGACGAGGACCGCAACGACATCCGTATCGAGGCCGCCCTCGCCAAGCTCTACGGCTCCGAGATGGCCTGTCTGATGGCCGACGAACTGGTCCAGATCAGGGGCGGCCGGGGCTTCGAGACGGCCGAGTCGCTGGCGGCCCGCGGCGAGCGCGCGGTGCCCGCCGAGCAGATCCTGCGCGACCTGCGCATCAACCGCATCTTCGAGGGCTCCACCGAGATCATGCACCTGCTGATCGCCCGCGAGGCCGTCGACGCCCACCTCTCGGTCGCGGGCGACCTGATCGACCCGGAGAAGTCCCTCTCGGACAAGGCGAAAGCGGGCGCCCAGGCCGGCGCCTTCTACGCCAAGTGGCTGCCCAAACTGGTCGCGGGACCAGGCCAACTCCCCAACTCCTACAACGAGTTCAAGCACGAGGTCGACCTCTCCCCGCACCTGCGCTACGTCGAACGCGCCGCCCGCAAACTCGCCCGCTCCACCTTCTACGCCATGTCCCGCTGGCAGGGCCGGATGGAGACCAAACAGGGCTTCCTCGGCCGGATCGTCGACATCGGCGCCGAACTGTTCGCGATGAGCGCGGCCTGCGTACGCGCCGAACTCCTGCGCACCACCGAGGACCACGGCCGCGAGGCCTACCAACTCGCCGACGTCTTCTGCCGCCAGTCCCGCATGCGCGTCGAGGAACTCTTCGGCCGCCTGTGGACCAACACCGACGATCTCGACCGCACGGTCGTCAAGGGCGTGCTCTCGGGCACGTACGAGTGGCTGGAGGAGGGCGTCGTCGACCCGTCGGGCGACGGGCCGTGGATCGCCGACGCGACACCGGGGCCGAGCCGGAAGGAGAACGTGCACCGTCCGATCCGCTGACCGGCCCACCGGCAGGGAGTCCCCCTCGTTCCCCCCGTCCGGGGGACGAGGGGGACTCCCTGTCCTCACACACCGTCCTTACGGCCACAATGGAGGGATGACCGACAGTCCAGCCCCTCTCGCCGACCCGCACCTCGTCTACGACCCGGTCGCGGGCGACGGGCCGAAGGACGTGGTGATCCTCGGCTCCACCGGCTCGATCGGCACCCAGGCCATCGACCTCGTGCTGCGCAATCCCGACCGGTTCCGGGTCACCGGGCTCTCGGCCAACGGCGGCCGGATCGCCCTCCTCGCCGAACAGGCGCACCGGCTCCGGGCGAGGACCGTCGCCGTGGCCCGCGAGGACGTCGTACCGGCCCTGCGCGAGGCCCTGAGCTCCCACTACGGCACCGGCGAAGCGCTCCCCGAGATCCTCGCCGGCCCCGACGCGGCCGCGCAGCTCGCCGCCTCCGACTGCCACACCGTCCTGAACGGCATCACCGGCTCCATCGGCCTCGCCCCGACCCTCGCCGCCCTGGAGGCGGGCCGCACCCTCGCGCTCGCCAACAAGGAGTCGCTCATCGTGGGCGGCCCGCTGGTCAAGGCCCTCGCCAAGCCAGGACAGATCATCCCGGTCGACTCCGAGCACGCGGCGCTGTTCCAGGCCCTCGCGTCCGGCACGAGAGCGGACGTACGCAAGCTCGTCGTCACGGCGTCCGGCGGCCCCTTCCGCGGCCGCACCAAGGCCGAGCTGGCTCAGGTGTCCGTCGAGGAGGCCCTCGCGCACCCCACCTGGGCCATGGGCCCGGTGATCACGATCAACTCCGCGACCCTCGTCAACAAGGGCCTGGAGGTCATCGAGGCACACCTGCTGTACGACATTCCCTTCGAACGCATTGAGGTGGTCGTGCATCCGCAGTCGTATGTCCACTCGATGGTTGAGTTCACGGACGGATCCACGATCGCGCAGGCGACGCCCCCCGACATGCGGGGGCCGATCGCCATCGGTCTCGGCTGGCCCGAACGCGTCCCCGACGCGGCCCCCGCCTTCGACTGGAGCAAGGCGTCGACCTGGGAGTTCTTCCCGCTCGACCACGAAGCGTTCCCGTCCGTCGGCCTCGCGTGCCACGTGGGGCGGCTCGCGGGCACGGCCCCGGCGGTGTTCAATGCCGCCAACGAGGAGTGCGTCGAGGCCTTCCGGGCCGGCGCGCTGCCGTTCAACGGGATCATGGAGACCGTGACCCGGGTGGTGGACGAGCACGGCACCCCGCGTACGGGAACCTCGCTCACTCTCACGGACGTCCTCGAAGCGGAGACCTGGGCGCGGACCCGGGCCCGGCAACTGGCGGCACAGACGGCGGAGGCCCGTGCATGACGACACTGATGTTCATCCTCGGCATAGTGATCTTCGCGGCCGGCCTGCTGATCTCGATCGCGTGGCACGAGCTGGGGCACCTGTCCACCGCCAAGCTCTTCGGCATCCGCGTGCCGCAGTACATGGTCGGCTTCGGCCCGACGCTCTTCTCGCGCAAGAAGGGCGACACCGAGTACGGCATCAAGGCCATCCCGTTCGGCGGCTACATCCGCATGATCGGCATGTTCCCGCCCGGCGCGGACGGCCGTCTGGAGGCCCGCTCCACCTCACCCTGGCGCGGCATGATCGAGGACGCCCGCTCGGCCGCCTTCGAGGAGCTCAGGCCGGGTGACGAGAAGCGCCTCTTCTACACGCGCAAGCCCTGGAAACGGGTCATCGTGATGTTCGCGGGCCCCTTCATGAACCTGATCCTCGCGGTGGCGCTGTTCCTCACCGTCCTCATGGGCTTCGGCATCTCGCAGCAGACCAACACGGTCAGCTCGGTCTCCCAGTGCGTCATCGCCCAGAGCCAGAGCCGCGACGAGTGCAGGAAGTCCGACCCGCCCTCCCCGGCCGCGGCCGCCGGCCTCAAGGCGGGCGACGAGATCATCTCCTTCGCCGGCGTGAAGACCGACGACTGGAACCGGCTCTCCGACCTCATCCGCGCCAACCCCGACAAGGAGGTGGCGATCGTCGTCGACCGCAAGGGCGAGCAACTCACCCTGCACGCGAAGATCGCCTCCAACCAGGTCGCCAAGAAGGACTCCAGCGGCCAGTACGTCCAGGGTGAGTACGTCACCGCCGGCTTCCTCGGCTTCAGCGCCGCCACCGGCATCGTCAAACAGGACTTCGGCGACTCGGTGACCTGGATGGGCGACCGCGTCGCCGACGCCGTCGACTCCCTCGCCGCCATCCCCAGCAAGATCCCCGCCCTGTGGGACGCGGCCTTCGGCGACGGCGTACGGGAGCCGGACTCCCCGATGGGCGTGGTCGGCGCGGCCCGCGTGGGCGGCGAGATCTTCACCCTGGACATCCCCCCGACCCAGCAACTGGCCATGGCCCTGATGCTGGTCGCCGGCTTCAATCTCTCCCTGTTCCTCTTCAACATGCTCCCGCTGCTGCCCCTCGACGGCGGCCACATCGCGGGCGCCCTGTGGGAGTCCCTGCGCCGCAACCTGGCGAAGGTGCTGCGGCGTCCGGACCCCGGACCGTTCGACGTGGCGAAGCTGATGCCGGTCGCCTATGTGGTGGCGGGGATCTTCATCTGCTTCACGATCCTGGTCCTCATCGCGGACGTCGTTAACCCGGTGAGAATCTCCTAGTCACGAGGAGTTCCCGGCGGCCCGGCATCCTCGATGCCGGGCCGCCCTCCATCGAGTGGGTTTACGGTCGTGATGTGCTCGCGCCTGGACATGTGCCGTAATCTCGAAGCCTGGAGCCCGCCGCTGACGGGACCTGGACCTTGATCCACGACTTGGGGTTGCACAGCAGATGACTGCGATTTCTCTCGGCATGCCGTCCGTTCCGACCAGGCTCGCCGAGCGCCGCAAGAGCCGGCAGATCCAGGTCGGAACCGTGGCGGTCGGCGGCGACGCCCCGGTGTCCGTGCAGTCGATGACCACGACCCGCACGTCCGACATCGGCGCCACCCTCCAGCAGATCGCCGAGCTCACCGCCTCCGGCTGCCAGATCGTCCGTGTGGCCTGCCCCACCCAGGACGACGCCGACGCGCTCGCGACCATCGCCCGCAAGTCGCAGATCCCGGTCATCGCCGACATCCACTTCCAGCCGAAGTACGTCTTCGCCGCCATCGAGGCCGGCTGCGCCGCGGTCCGGGTGAACCCCGGCAACATCAAGCAGTTCGACGACAAGGTGAAAGAGATCGCGCGGGCCGCGAAGGACCACGGCACGCCGATCCGCATCGGGGTGAACGCGGGCTCGCTGGACCGGCGCCTGCTCCAGAAGTACGGCAAGGCGACCCCCGAGGCGCTGGCGGAGTCCGCCCTGTGGGAGGCGTCCCTCTTCGAGGAGCACGACTTCCGGGACATCAAGATCTCCGTGAAGCACAACGACCCCGTCGTGATGGTCGAGGCCTACCGCCAGCTCGCCGCCCAGTGCGACTACCCGCTGCACCTGGGTGTGACGGAGGCGGGTCCCGCCTTCCAGGGCACGATCAAGTCGGCTGTCGCCTTCGGGGCGCTGCTGTCGCAGGGCATCGGCGACACGATCCGTGTGTCCCTCTCCGCGCCCCCCGTCGAAGAGGTCAAGGTCGGCAACCAGATCCTGGAGTCGCTGAACCTCAGGCAGCGCGGCCTGGAGATCGTCTCCTGCCCGTCCTGCGGTCGTGCCCAGGTCGACGTCTACAAGCTGGCCGAGGAAGTCACCGCCGGCCTGACCGGCATGGAGGTCCCGCTCCGCGTCGCCGTCATGGGCTGCGTGGTCAACGGCCCCGGCGAGGCCCGCGAGGCCGACCTCGGTGTGGCCTCCGGCAACGGCAAGGGCCAGATCTTCGTGAAGGGCGAGGTCATCAAGACCGTCCCCGAGTCCAAGATCGTCGAGACCCTCATCGAGGAGGCCATGAAGCTGGCCGAGCAGATGGAGGCGGACGGGGTGGCGTCGGGCGAGCCGTCGATCTCCGTCGCGGGCTGACCCTTCAGCCCGTCCGGCGACCGAGGACGAGGCCCTTCGGGCCGAAAGCGGGGGTCCGGGGGGCGGCAGCCCCCAGGGAGGGGACCGCAGCCGACGGTCACCGGCAAACAGGCGGCACCGGACACAGGGCGGCGCCGCTCAGCTTCCGCAGGTACAGTGCGGGGACCAGCAGACCCCAGTGTGAGGCCCCGCCCGTGTTGACCCAGACCACCTCCCGGGTCCTCGAACCGAGCGACCTGGACGCCGCGCTCGCCGTCCTCGACCGCGAGCCGGTCGCGAACGCCTTCGTGACCTCCCGGGTGCAGGTCGCCGGACTCGACCCGTGGCGGCTCGGCGGCGAGATGTGGGGCTGGTACGAGGACGGCATGCTGACGTCCCTGTGCTACGCCGGCGCCAACCTGGTCCCGATCTGCGCGACCCCGAGGGCCGTCCGCGCCTTCGCCGACCGTGCCCGCAGGGCCGGCCGCCGCTGCTCCTCCGTCGTCGGCCCCGCCGAACCCACCGCCCAGCTCTGGCGGTTGCTGGAGCCGAGCTGGGGGCCGGCCCGCGAGGTCCGCTCCCAGCAGCCCCTCATGGTCACCGACCGCGTGTCCACCACCGTCGCCCCGGATCCCTATGTCCGTCGCATCCGCAAGGACGAGGTGGACACGATCATGCCGGCGTGTGTGGCGATGTTCACCGAGGAGGTCGGCGTCTCGCCGATGGCCGGCGACGGGGGCCTCCTCTACCAGGCCAGGGTCGCCGAACTCGTCGGCGCCGGCCGCTCCTTCGCCCGTCTCGACGCCGACGGCAAGGTCGTCTTCAAGGCCGAGATCGGCGCCGCGACCGACCGCGCCTGCCAGATCCAGGGCGTGTGGGTGGCCCCCGAGTACCGGGGGAGGGGCCTGGCCGCTCCGGGCATGGCGGCGGTCCTGCGTTACGCGCTGGCGGACGTGGCCCCGGTGGTGAGCCTGTACGTGAACGACTTCAACACGGCGGCGCGAAGGACGTACAGGAGGGTCGGCTTCCAGGAGGTCGGCGCCTTCATGAGTGTCCTGTTCTAGCGGCCCCACCTCAACCGGGACCCCCCTGTAGGCTCCCCGCATGGACCTCGTCATCGGCCCCTTGGACCTCTCAGCCCACGTAGACGAGGCCCTGGCCGTCCAGGCCGTCGCCTTCGGACTCGGCCCCGACGAGGTCGCCGTACGCCGCCAGATCGTGCTGCGCCACATGATCTATCCGGGCGCGAGGGCCTTCGGCGCGACCGCCGGCGGCAGCCTTGTCGGGTTCGTCTACGGCATGCCCAACGACCGCGCCCACTGGTGGTCGACGGTCGTGGAGCCGTACCTCCGCGCACGGCACTGTGACGACTGGCTCGACGACTCCTTCGTGATCACCGAGTTGCACGTCCACCCGCACCACCAGAACCGCGGTATCGGCCGCACCCTGATCACCACGATCACGGACACCGCCGCCGAACCCCGCTCGATCCTGTCCGCGATCGACCAGGACAGCCCGGCCCGCGGCCTCTACCACTCCCTCGGCTACCAGGACCTCGCCCGCCAGGTCCTGTTCCCCAGCGCCCCCAAGCCGTACGCCGTGATGGGCGCCCCGCTGCCGCTGCGCCGCCGTTAACCGATTTCCACCGGGATCGGCCGCCCGGATAACCTCCTGCCATCACCCTCCCCCAGAGGGGGCACCCCAGCAGCAGGAGTACGAGAACCATGGCCAAGGCACCGGTCCAGCGCATGTCCCAGTTGATGGCGAAGACGCTGCGCGACGACCCGGCGGACGCCGAGGTCCTCAGCCACAAGCTCCTCGTCCGCGCCGGTTACGTCCGCCGCACGGCGGCCGGTATCTGGAGCTGGCTGCCGCTCGGCAAGAAGGTCCTCGCCAACGTGGAGCGGATCGTGCGCGAGGAGATGGACGCGATCGGCGCCCAGGAGGTACTGCTCCCCGCGCTGCTGCCGCGTGAGCCGTACGACGCGACCGGCCGCTGGGACGAGTACGGCCCCGAGCTGTTCCGACTGCAGGACCGCAAGGGCGGCGACTACCTCCTCGGCCCTACCCACGAGGAGATCTTCACGCTGATCGTGAAGGACCAGGCGTCCTCCTACAAGGACCTGCCGGTCATCCTCTACCAGATCCAGCACAAGTACCGCGACGAGGCCCGCCCCCGCGCCGGCATCCTGCGCGGCCGCGAGTTCCTGATGAAGGACTCCTACTCCTTCGACACCGAGGACGAGGGCCTCGCCCAGTCCTACGCCCTGCACCGCCAGGCCTACCAGAAGGTCTTCGAGCGCCTCGGCCTCGACTACCGCATCTGTGCCGCGACCGCGGGGGCGATGGGCGGCTCGAAGTCGGAGGAGTTCCTCGCCCCGGCCGAAGCCGGTGAGGACACCTTCGCGGACTGCCCGAACTGCGACTTCGCGGCCAACACCGAGGCGATCACGTACGAGCTGAAGACGGTGGACGGCTCCGGCGTCCCGGCCGCCGAGGAGATTCCGACCCCCGACACCCCGACCATCGAGACCCTCGCCGCCTCCCTCGGCGTCCCGGCCTCCGCCACCCTGAAGAACCTCCTCGTGAAGGTCGACGGCGAGATCGTGGCCGTCGGCGTCCCCGGCGACCGCGAGGTCGACCTGGGCAAGGTCGAGGCCCACTTCGCCCCGGCCACCGTCGAGATGGTCACCGAGGCGGACTTCGCGGGCCGCCCGGACCTGGTCCGCGGCTATGTCGGGCCGCTCGGCCTGGAGAAGGTCCGGTACATCGCCGACCCGCGCGTGGCGCCGGGCACCGCGTGGATCACGGGCGCCAACAAGGAGCACACGCACGCGAAGAACGTCGTCGCGGGCCGTGACTTCGAGGTCGGCGAGTACGTCGACGTCGTCGTGGTGCAGGAGGGCGACCCCTGCCCCGCGTGCGGCACCGGCCTCAAGCTGGACCGTGCCATCGAGATCGGCCACATCTTCCAGCTGGGCCGCAAGTACGCCGACGCCCTCAAGCTCGACGTCCTCGGCCAGAACGGAAAGCCGGTCCGCGTGACCATGGGCTCCTACGGCATCGGCGTCTCCCGCGCGGTCGCCGCCCTCGCCGAGCAGACCGCCGACGACAAGGGCCTGTGCTGGCCGGCGGAGGTCGCCCCGGCCGACGTGCACGTCGTCGCCGCGGGCAAGGCCCTGCAGACCGAACTCGCCCTCGACGTCTCCGACAAGCTGGCCGCGGCCGGCCTCCGCGTCCTGGTGGACGACCGGGCCGGGGTCTCCCCGGGCGTGAAGTTCACGGACTCGGAGCTGATGGGCGTACCGCAGATCCTGGTGGCCGGACGGCGGTCCGCCGAGGGCGTGCTGGAGCTGAAGGACCGCCGGACCGGTGAGCGCGAGGAGCTGACGGTCGAGGAGGCGATCGCCCGCCTGACCGCGACGAACGCGTGACGTAAGGGGCAATTCCTCAGGGCCGTACCCGACGGAGTACCTGACGCAGCGTCAGCAGGACTACGAAGGGTACGGCCATGACGCCGCCACGGTGCCGGCTGGTTCCGCTCCGCCGGGACACCGGCCCAGCCGGGCAGTGCCTTGTGCACCGTCCACGTGCCGGGACGTGAAGTCCGGGCCGGGAAAGAGCCGTTCGGCATCCCGCCCGCCGGCCGCTGACGCCTCGACGGCGTGTGCGCCGTCCCGAACGGCGGCTACCACGGCACCTGGATCCCGGCCGTCGAGGCCGCCCGCTTCTGCCCGGACGCCGGCCTCATGGGCGTCGGCGTGCTCTCGCCGCACTCCCCGCCGACCGCTGCGGTCTCGCCGACACCGCCCGCGTCCTGCGCCGGCCGGCCCTGCGATCAGCCGGCCGGTGCGGCGGCCCCTGCCTGACGTCGACGCGAGCAGTCAGAGCCAGCCCGCGAACTCCAGCAGCAGCTCCGCGTCCTGCGGCCGTCCGACCCGTCGCGCCCGCACCCCCGACTCCACGGCCCGGAACAGCGTCCACCCCCGCAGCCGTTCCTGGTCGACGTCCAGGGACTCCGCGAGCCGTTTCACCCGGCGCCGGGTCGTCGCCGCTCCGGACGGCGAGGCGATCAAATCCTCCACCCGGTCCCGGACGAGCCGCGCCAGATCGAACGCGCACTCGCCGACCAGCGGGTCCGGCCCCACGGCCAGCCACGGCGACCGCTCACCGGCGAGCACCTTGCTCTGCCGGAACGTCCCGTGCAGCAGCCGGTCCTCGGGCGGCGCGGCCAGCAGCTCCTCACGGGCCGCGAGCGCCGCGTCCACCAGGGCGGTCACCTCCGCGTCGGCACCGGCACTCGCCCGCATCACCTCGGCCTGCCGTCCGGTCCGCTCGGCCACCGTCTCGAAGACGTGCGCGCCCTCGTCGGCGGGGGGCTCCACCCACAGCCGCCGCAGCGTCCCGGCGGCCTCCAGCAGCGCCTTCGCCTCCGGCAGCGACCGCACCGACACGTCCGGATGCAGCCGCTCGAGAAGCAGGACGCCCGTTGCCGCGAAGGGTTCGAGGAGCTGTACGGCGCCCAGGCCGCCCCAGTGCGCGAGCGCGGCGCGTTCGCTCTCCGGGCGGGCCCGGGTCGGGGCCAGCTTGAGCACGGCGGGCGTCCCGTCCGGCCGCCGCACCAACACCACCAGGCTGCTGCGCCCGCCCGGCAGCTGCACCCGCTCGACGGTCAACTCGCGCACCGCGACGGCCCGCCGGGCCGCCTCGGGCAACCTCTGCAACCAGTCGTCACCGTCCGGTGCCGTCTCGCCGAGGGCCCTCACCAGACGCTGCGGCGGTTCGAAAGCCATGCGCGAGTTGTTTCCTTCCAGTACGCGTCAAGCGGTCGGCGTCGCCGACGGCGGGCCCGCTGCCGAACTTGTCGCCGCCCGCTCGGCGAGCCCAGGGAAGGCTACGCTCCCGCCGCGCCAGCGCACCGCCCGCACCGCCGCCTCCCGCAGCGCCCCGGCCGCCGTGCCCCGCCGCTCGTCCCCGGCCGCCCGCACCAGATCGGAGTACACCCCGGCCACCCGCTCCTCCAGCTCGGCGGCCAGCCGTACGGCCGCGGCCGAGTCCGGCACCGGGAAGGGCAGCGCGTACGCGGCGGCCGCGGCCACCGGCGTGCCGCCCTGGTCCCGCACGTCGCGCACCAGCGCGTCCCGCCGTGCCCGATGGGCGTCGTAGGCCGCCTTCGCCTCCGTGCGACGGTCCTCGCGGATCCGGCCGCCGACGACCCCGTAGCCGTACACCGCCGCGTGTTCGGCGGCCAGCGCGGCCTGGAGGGCCTTCAGTTCCCGTTCCTTCACTTCGCCCCCTCCGTCAGCAGGTACGCGTGCGCCGCCCCGGCCGCCGCCACCGAGGCCAGCAACCGGGCCAGCTCGCCCGGCAGGTCGAGCAGTGCCGTGGCCCGCCGGTCCGCGAGCGTCCGCTCGGCGGCGGCGAGTTCGGCGAGGGCGTCGTTCTCGTCCGCGGGCACGGCGGCCGACGGGGAGACGGAGGGCGCTGCCGAAGCGGAGGGCGTCGCGGAAGCGGAGGTCTGCGAGGCGCGGGGGGACGCCTGCCGGGAGGCACCGAACGCCTCCGCATGCCGGACGACCTCCGCCCGCAGCGGTCCCAGCCGCTCCGCCAGCGCCGGATGCACGGCGATCACGGCGTCGTAGCGCTCCACCAGCCCCGTGCTCTCGCCGGCCGCACGCGCGCGTGCCCGCTCGGCGACCGACGGGCTGCCGCCCGTCTCGCCGTCGGAGTCCTTCGAGCCGGTGGAGCAGCCCGCCAGCAGGACGGCCCCGGCGGAGGCGAGCACGGTTCTTCGGCGCGTCCCCGAGGGGGTGCGCGGCGGTGGGGGGTACGGCACGTCAGACGTCCTCGGGGAGCTCGTACGAACACGTGGGCGGGAGGGCGGCCCCGCCGGTGATCACGGTACCCGCGCACCGGCCCGGCACCACTCAGCGGCACCGCCCCGGCGCAGGTGGACGGCAACACACCCCTGGACCGGATACCCTTTCACCAGACACGCGACCCACCCACAACAGCACACGCGGCCGAGGAGTCACCCGGATGAGCACCACCCAGAGCGAGAGGCTGCGAGAACTTCTGGAGCCGCTCGTCAGCTCCCAGGGCCTGGATCTCGAGGAGATCGCGGTGGACTCGGTCGGACGCAAGCGTGTGCTGCGCGTGGTCGTCGACTCCGACACCGGCGCCGACCTCGACCAGATCGCCGATGTGAGCCGCGCGCTCTCGGCGAAGCTC
The DNA here is from genome assembly GCF_055578365.1 of Streptomyces sp. NPDC033131. NCBI lineage: Bacteria > Bacillati > Actinomycetota > Actinomycetes > Kitasatosporales > Streptomycetaceae > Streptomyces > Streptomyces sp. NPDC033131. The sequence continues at coordinate 56,113 of NZ_JBVIPA010000037.1, read as the reverse complement.
GACGAGACGGACGCGATGGGCCAGGGCGAGTACACCCTCGAAGTCGGGACCCCCGGCGCCGAACGCCTCCTCAAGGAACACCGGCACTACCTGCGCGCCGTCGACCGGCTGGTGAAGTTCCAGCTGACCGACGGCGACGAACTGGTGGCCAGGATCCTGAAGGTCGACGACGAGGGCCTCGACCTCGAAGTGCCCGGCGTGAAGGGCCGCAAGGCCACCAGCCGCAGACTCGCCTTCGAGGACGTCGAAAAGGCCCGTGTGCAGGTCGAGTTCAACCGCAAGGACAAGAACGACATGACGGAAGAAGAGGAGGCGTAGCCGTGGATATCGACATGAGTGCCCTGAGGGGCTTGGTACGGGAGAAGGAGATCTCCTTCGACCTGCTGGTCGAGGCGATCGAGTCGGCCCTCCTCATCGCCTACCACCGCACCGAGGGAAGCCGCCGCCACGCGCGCGTGGAGCTCAACCGGGAGACCGGCCACGTGACGGTGTGGGCGAAGGAGGACCCCGAGGACCTCGAGGAGGGCCAGGAGGCCCGCGAGTTCGACGACACTCCGACCGGTTTCGGCCGCATCGCCGCCACCACGGCCAAGCAGGTCATCCTGCAGCGCCTGCGTGACGCCCAGGACGACGCGACGCTCGGCGAGTTCGCGGGCCGTGAGGGCGACATCCTCACCGGCGTGGTCCAGCAGGGCCGCGACCCGAAGAACGTGCTCGTCGACATCGGCAGGCTGGAGGCCATCCTGCCGGTGCAGGAGCAGGTCCCCGGTGAGACGTATCCGCACGGAATGCGCCTTCGGTCGTACGTCGTCCGGGTGGCGAAGGGGGTCCGCGGTCCGTCCGTGACCCTGTCCCGCACACATCCCAATCTGGTGAAGAAACTCTTCGCCCTCGAGGTGCCGGAGATCGCCGACGGGTCCGTCGAGATCGCCGCCATCGCCCGCGAGGCCGGCCACCGTACGAAGATCGCCGTGCGGTCCACCCGTTCGGGTCTGAACGCCAAGGGTGCCTGCATCGGCCCCATGGGCGGCCGGGTGCGCAACGTGATGGCCGAGCTGAACGGCGAGAAGATCGACATCGTCGACTGGTCGGACGACCCGGCCGAGATGGTGGCGAACGCGCTGTCACCGGCCCGCGTCTCCAAGGTGGAGGTCGTGGACATGGCCGCCCGGTCCGCGCGCGTGACGGTGCCCGACTACCAGCTGTCCCTGGCGATCGGCAAGGAGGGCCAGAACGCCCGCCTCGCGGCCCGCCTGACCGGCTGGCGGATCGACATCCGTCCGGACACCGAACAGCCCGGGGAATAGATCCAAGCCGCAGGTCGCTTAGATCACGACAACATCCGTTCGATTCTTGCCCCCAACGGGTGAGGTCGGTGCGGGGAGGTAGACTTAAGAGTGTCTGGCCGGACGCGAGCCCGCGCATGCCCTGAGCGCACCTGTGTGGGGTGCCGGGAGCGAGCGGCCAAGAAGGATTTGCTGCGCATCGTGGCAGTCGAGGGCGAATGCGTCCCCGATGATCGCGGTACGCTGCCCGGCCGGGGTGCGTATGTGCACCCCGCCCTGGTCTGTCTCGACCTGGCGGTACGTCGCCGGGCGTTCCCAAGGGCGTTGCGCGCCCCGGGAGCACTCGACACCACGACGTTGCGCCACTACGTCGAGCAGGCAACACCGTAAGACGCGTCGCACGGAACCCCCGTGCGGCCCTGGTACCCCGCGAGTTGGAAGTAGGTCGAGATTGCGATGAGCACTCGATGAGCACGCGATGAGTACGCCCATGAAGTAGCGACGGTCCGGACGCAACCCGGACCTAAAAGGAGCGAAGTGGCTAAGGTCCGGGTATACGAACTCGCCAAGGAGTTCGGGGTGGAGAGCAAGGTCGTCATGGCCAAGCTCCAAGAACTCGGTGAATTTGTTCGTTCGGCTTCCTCGACGATCGAGGCACCCGTCGTACGCAAGCTGACTGACGCCCTCCAGCAGGGCAACGGAGGCGGCAAGCCCGCTTCCGCACGCACGTCCGCCCCGGCCAGGCCGGGTGCGCCTTCTCCCGCGCAGGCAGCCCGTCCGGCTGCCCCGCGCCCGCCGGCTCCCAAGCCGGCCGCCGAGCAGCCCGCGGCTCCCGCCGCGCCGGCCGCTTCCGGCCCCCGTCCCACTCCGGGCCCGAAGCCCGCGCCGCGGCCCGCCCCGGCGTCTCCGGCTCCGACCACGCCCGAGTTCACGGCGCCGCCGTCGGCTCCCGCCGCACCGGCGGCCTCCGGCTCCGGCACGGGTGCCCCGGCAGGCTCCGGCACCGGCTCCGGCCCCCGTCCGGGCGCTCCGCGTCCGGCCGGTCAGGCTCCGCGTCCGGGCGCTCGTCCGGCCGGTCCCGGCCAGGGCCGTGGTGACCGTCCCGAGCGTCCCGAGCGTGGTGACCGTCCCGCCGGCGCGCAGCGTCCGGGTGGCCAGTCGCCGCGTCCCGGCGGTGCCCGTCCGGCCGGTCCCCGTCCGGGCAACAACCCCTTCACCTCCGGTGGCTCCACCGGCATGGCGCGTCCTCAGACGCCCCGTCCGGGCGGTGCCCCGCGTCCCGGCGGCCCTGGTGGCCCCGGTGCTCCCGGCGGCGCTCCGCGTCCGCAGGGCCAGGGCCAGGGCGGTCCCCGTCCCCAGGGCGCGTCGGGCGGTCCCCGTCCGCAGTCCCCGGGCGGCGCGCGTCCCAGCCCCGGCGGCATGCCCCGTCCGCAGGGCGGCGGCCCGCGTCCCGGCGGCGGTCCCGGCGGTGCGCGTCCCAACCCCGGCATGATGCCGCAGCGTCCCGCTGCCGGCCCGCGTCCCGGCGGTGGCCCCGGTGGGGGTCGCGGTCCGGGCGGCGCAGGTCGTCCCGGTGGCGGTGGCGGCGGTCGTCCGGGCGGCGGCGGCTTCGCCGGTCGTCCGGCCGGTCCCGGCGGTGGCGGCGGCGGCTTCGCCGGTCGTCCCGGTGGTCCCGGTGGCGGTGGCGGCGGCTTCGCCGGTCGTCCCGGTGGTCCCGGTGGCGGCGGCGGTCGTCCCGGCTTCGGTGGTCGTCCCGGTGGTCCGGGCGGTCGTGGTGGCACGCAGGGCGCCTTCGGTCGTCCCGGCGGTCCCGCGCGTCGCGGTCGCAAGTCGAAGCGGCAGAGGCGCCAGGAGTACGAGGCCATGCAGGCCCCGTCGGTCGGCGGTGTGATGCTGCCTCGTGGCAACGGACAGTCCGTCCGCCTGTCGCGCGGTGCCTCCCTCACCGACTTCGCCGAGAAGATCGGCGCGAACCCGGCGTCGCTCGTCGGCGTGATGATGAACCTCGGCGAGATGGTCACTGCCACGCAGTCCGTCTCCGACGAGACGCTGAAGCTCCTGGCGGACGAGATGAACTTCGTCCTCGAGATCGTCAGCCCCGAGGAGGAGGACCGCGAGCTGCTCGAGTCCTTCGACATCGAGTTCGGCGAGGACGAGGGTGGCGAGGAGTTCCTCGTCGCGCGTCCGCCGGTCGTGACCGTCATGGGTCACGTCGACCACGGTAAGACCCGCCTCCTCGACACCATCCGCAAGACGAACGTCGTCGCGGGCGAGGCCGGCGGTATCACGCAGCACATCGGTGCGTACCAGGTCACGACTCAGGTCAACGACGAAGAGCGCAAGATCACCTTCATCGACACCCCGGGTCACGAGGCGTTCACCGCCATGCGTGCCCGTGGTGCCAAGTCGACCGACATCGCGATCCTCGTGGTGGCGGCCAACGACGGTGTGATGCCCCAGACGATCGAGGCGCTGAACCACGCCAAGGCGGCCGACGTGCCGATCGTGGTCGCGGTCAACAAGATCGACGTCGAGGGTGCCGACCCGACCAAGGTGCGCGGTCAGCTGACGGAATACGGCCTCGTGGCCGAGGAGTACGGCGGCGACACCATGTTCGTCGACATCTCCGCCAAGCAGGGCCTCAACATCGAGGCTCTCCTGGAGGCCGTGGTCCTCACCGCGGACGCCTCGCTCGACCTGCGGGCCAACCCGGAGCAGGACGCGCAGGGTATTGCGATCGAGTCCCGTCTCGACCGTGGCCGCGGTGCCGTCGCGACCGTCCTGGTCCAGCGAGGCACCCTGCGGGTCGGCGACACCATGGTGGTCGGCGACGCGTACGGCCGTGTCCGCGCGATGCTCGACGACACGGGCGAGAACCTGGAAGAGGCGGGTCCGTCGACTCCGGTCCTCGTCCTCGGTCTCACCAACGTCCCGGGCGCCGGCGACAACTTCCTCGTCGTCGACGAGGACCGTACGGCCCGCCAGATCGCCGAGAAGCGCGCCGCTCGTGAGCGGAACGCCAACTTCGCCCGCCGGGGTGTCCGGTTCTCCCTGGAGAACCTGGACGAGGCCCTCAAGGCCGGTCTGGTGCAGGAACTCAACCTCATCATCAAGGGCGACGCGTCCGGTTCGGTGGAGGCTCTCGAGTCCTCGCTGCTCCAGCTCGACGTCGGTGAAGAGGTCGACATCCGCGTCCTGCACCGTGGTGTCGGTGCGGTCACGGAGTCGGACATCGACCTGGCGATGGGCTCGGACGCCATCGTGATCGGCTTCAACGTGCGCGCCGCAGGGCGTGCCGCGCAGATGGCCGAGCGCGAAGGCGTGGACGTCCGTTACTACTCGGTCATCTACCAGGCGATCGAGGAGATCGAGGCGGCCCTGAAGGGCATGCTGAAGCCGGAGTACGAAGAGGTCGAGCTCGGTACGGCGGAGATCCGCGAGGTCTTCAAGTCGTCCAAGCTGGGCAACATCGCCGGTGTCCTGGTCCGGTCGGGCGAGGTCAAGCGCAACACCAAGGCGCGCCTCATCCGCGACGGCAAGGTGGTCGCGGAGAGCCTCACCATCTCCGGTCTGCGCCGCTTCAAGGACGATGTCACCGAGATCCGCGAAGGGTTCGAGGGCGGTATCAACCTCGGCAACTTCAACGACATCAAGATCGACGACGTCATCGCGACGTACGAGATGCGGGAGAAGCCGCGCGCGTAAGCGCTCGGACTTCCGAGACGGTCCGGTCCGGGGCCGGTCGACGGAGAGTATTTCCGTCGATCGGCCCCGGCCGTTCGTTGTACGGTTCGGATGTCCCCGCCACAAGGATGGCGGGGCCATCGATCCCGTACCGGCGGGTGAACCGGTTACACACATGTATGTGGGGACGCTGTCCTTCGACCTCCTCCTCGGCGACGTACGGTCGCTGAAGGAGAAGCGCTCCGTAGTCCGCCCGATCGTCGCCGAACTGCAGCGCAAGTACGCGGTGAGCGCGGCCGAGGTGGACCATATGGACCTCCACCGCAGGGCCGGTATCGGCCTCGCGCTGGTGTCCGGCGACGCGGGGCACGTGACGGACGTACTGGACCGGTGTGAACGGCTGGTCGCCGGACGCCCCGAAGTGGAACTGCTGTCCGTGCGGCGGCGCTTCCACGGCGACGACGACTGACCCAGGAACGTAGAAGAAGAAAGAACGGGAGACGGACCAGTGGCCGACAACGCGCGGGCGAAAAGGCTGGCGGACCTCATCCGGGAGGTGGTGGCCAAGAAGCTGCTGCGCGGGATCAAGGACCCGCGGCTCGGCTCGCACGTCACCATCACGGACACCCGGGTCACGGGTGACCTGCGGGAGGCGACCGTCTTCTACACGGTGTACGGGGACGACGAGGAGCGGGCGGCCGCGGCCGCCGGACTGGAGAGCGCCAAGGGCGTGCTCCGCTCCGCGGTCGGTGCGGCGGCGGGCGTGAAGTTCACCCCGACGCTGACCTTCGTGGCCGACGCGCTGCCCGACACCGCCAAGACCATCGACGACCTCCTCGACAAGGCACGCCAGTCCGACGAGAAGGTGCGCGAGGTCTCGGCCGGCGCCAAGTACGCCGGTGAGGCGGACCCGTACAAGAAGCCGGGCGAGGACGAGGACGACGCCGCCGAATGACCGAGAAGACCCGGACGCCCGACGGCCTTGTCATTGTCGACAAGCCGTCGGGCTTCACTTCGCACGATGTCGTCGCCAAGATGCGCGGCATCGCCCGGACCCGCCGTGTCGGCCACGCCGGCACCCTCGACCCCATGGCGACGGGCGTGCTCGTCCTCGGCGTCGAGAAGGCGACCAAGCTCCTCGGGCACCTCGCGCTCACCGAGAAGGAGTACCTGGGCACGATCCGCCTGGGGCAGACGACCCTGACCGACGACGCCGAGGGCGCGATCACGGGGTCGGTCGACGCCTCGAAGGTCACCCGCGACGCCGTCGACTCGGGTATCGCCGAGCTGACCGGCCGGATTATGCAGGTGCCGTCCAAGGTCAGCGCCATCAAGATCAACGGCGTGCGGTCCTACAAGCGGGCGCGGGAGGGCGAGGACTTCGAGATCCCCGCCCGGCCCGTCACCGTCTCGTCCTTCGCGGTGTACGACGTCCGGGACGCCGTCGCCGAGGACGGCACCCCGGTCCTGGACCTGGTGGTGTCGGTGGTCTGCTCGTCCGGCACGTACATCCGGGCCCTCGCCCGCGACCTGGGCGCCGGGCTGGGCGTCGGCGGGCACCTCACGGCGCTGCGCCGCACGCGCGTCGGCCCGTACAAGCTGGACTCCGCCCGCACCCTCGACCAGCACCAGCAGGAACTCACGGTGATGCCGATCGCCGAGGCCGCCGCGGCCGCGTTCCCGCGCTGGGACGTGGACGCCAGGCGGGCCCAGTTGCTCACCAACGGCGTCCGGCTCGACATGTCCGACGAGTACACCGGCGTGGGCGCCGTGGCCGTCTTCGACCCCGAGGGCCGTTTCCTCGCCCTCGTCGAGGAGCACAAGGGCAAGGCGAAGAGCCTCGCCGTATTCGGCTGACGTTCGCGCCGAGGCCGGCCCGCGCATGGCGCGGTGGCCGACCGTGGAGCGGCGATCACGGGGTCGTCGCTGCCGCCGCTCCACGGTCCCCCCTCGGTTCCCCCACCCCTAGGGTGTATCCAGCCGCCCCCGTCCATTCACCCGACCGGGCAGGCGCTCGGAGTGAACCGGGGGAGCGGAAGGGGGCGCGTTCGCCGGACGATCTGTCCGGCTGATCGCCTCGCGCCTAACGTCGAGGTCAGGGCCTCTTTCTCGGCTCATCAGGGTCCGAGAGCTCATCCGAGGCAGGCCCTGGGCACGCGCTCGGGTACGGCGGGGAGGTTCGACCATGGCGGGACGGGGCCCGCGGACCGGCGACGCCCGTGGCACCGCACGTCCGACCCAGCAGGACGACGGTTCCCGGCACACGCGCGGCGGACAGCGTCCCGCTGTGGAGGAACCGGGGGAGGGGCCCGGGCGCGACGACTCTCTGGTCCACATCCACGACCTCGCCGGCCGCCCCCGCGGCACCGGCTTCGTGGCCGATCACCACGGCACGGTCGTCACCAGCCACGAGACCGTCGACGGCCTCTCCCGGCTCGTCCTGTACGCCGCCGGGGACCGCAGCCGTGTGGTGACCGCCGACGCGGTGACCCCGCTGCCCGAGCTGGACCTCGCTCTCGTCCGCACCGCAGGCCTCGGCGTGGATCCCCTGCCCGTCACCGTGCGGGACCGGATCGAGACCGGCACCTACGTGCGCGTCCCCGCAGGCTGCTGGCGGGAGGCGAGGGTGCTGGGCGCGACCCCCGTGACGTACACCGCCACCGACCGCTTCCACTACCTCGGGGACGCCCTGGAGCTCGCGATCGGCACGGCCGGGCGGGACGCGCTGCGCCTGGGCGGCGGTGCCGCCGGAGGGCCGGTGCTCGACGCCGGCACCGGCGCCGTGGTCGGCGTCCTCGGCACCGCACTGCAGAGCGGCCACCGGGACGTGGGCTTCGCGGTACCGCTGCGCCCGGCGCCGAGCGGGCCCCTCGCGGATCTGCTGGCCGAGAACGCGGCGACGGTCCCCGCGTACGGCGTCGACCTCAACCTCGCCGGGGTGCTGGAGCTGACGGCGACTTCGGTGGGGCAGGACGGGCCGGTGGGGGTGCTGGCCGGGGTCGGGGCCGGCGAGCCGGGCGCGGACTCGGCGGGTCCGGGTCCGGGCGCGGGTGCGGGGGTGGAGGTGGGCGGGTCTGGTGTGGCTCGGTCCGGTGACGGCCTCGGGGCCGGGGTCGGGGCTGGTTGTCCTGTGCCGGGCGCCGGCCCGGGTCGGGGGCGCGCCCGTGGAGTGCAGGTGGGCGCCGGGACAAGGGGGCCCGGCGCGGTGGAGCCGGTCGAACGGGCCGTCACGGCGGCGGCGTTCGCCGCGTTCCTCGAGGGCCCGGCCGCCGTGCTCGGGCTCGTCGGGGCGCCCGGCAGCGGCCGTACGACAGAGCTCGCCGCCCTGGCCGCACGCCGTCACCGCTCCGCGGAACCGGCGCCCACGGTGTGGCTGCGCGGCGCGGACCTGAAGGACGACGACGACTCGGTGGCGGACGCGGCGCGACGGGCGCTGGCGCGGGCCGCCCGGATCGTCGCCGCGTCGGACCCCGTCCGGCCGGACCTCGGCGACACCACCCCGGAACGCCTCGCCCGCCTCGCCCACCGTGCGGGGCGCCCCCTCCTGCTCCTGCTCGACGGCCCCGAGGAGATGCCGCCGGTCCTGGCCCACCGCCTCGCGGAGTGGACCGACGGGACGGCGACGTGGCTGCGGGAGACCGGGGTGCGGATGGTGGTGGCGTGTCGGAGTGAGTACTGGGAGGGGGTGAGGTTTCCGGCGGAGCTGACGTACGACGCCCCGGCCCGTCGCAGGCCCGAGCCCGTCCCACCGTGCGTCCACCTCGGCGACCTGGAGGACGACGAGGCCCGCCTGGCACGGGCGCGGTACGGCATCCCCGAGGGCGTCCTCGCGGAGTCCGACGCCCGGCACCCCCTCACCCTCCGCCTCCTCTCGGAGATCCGCGCCGCACACCCCGACGCCCCCGACACCCGCCTCGACCGCCACGACGTCTTCTCGGCCCACCTCGACCTCATGTGCCTGCGCATCGCCGTCCGCCTGGCCGCGCAGAACGGCCTGCGCGGCACCGCCGTACGCCGCCTGGCCGCCCGGGTCTCCGGACAGGTCCACGAGGCCGCCCGCCGCAGCCTCGGCCCGGGGCAGGGCGAGCTGGGCCGCGAGTCCTTCGAAGCGGTGTTCCCGTGGGGGCAGGCGCCCGCGAGGCTGGGCGGCGGCACCGGCTGGGCCTCCGCCGTCCTCACCGAGGGCCTTCTCGTCCCCGCCGGCGGTGGCTACCGCTTCGCCCACGAGGAGCTCGCCGACTGGATCCAGGGCATGCACCTCGATCTGGACGAGGCGTTGCGCGCCCTGGTCCACCGCCCGGCCGACCCGGACGGCGACCGCCCGTTCCCCGTGCCGCACCACCGGATCGGCCCCGTCGTCCAAGCCCTGCTGCTCCTCGCCCGCCAGCACGGAGCCGGTCAACTCATCGGCCGCCTGGACGAGTTGGTGCACGCGCTCGACGCCGAACCCGACAACTGGTGGGCCGCCCGCCTCATCGCCGAGGTCCTGCCCTGCGTGCCGGACGCGACGCCGTACATCCCCCTCCTCCGTCTGCTCACCGACCGGATGGTGGCCTGGCGGCAGCAGGAGCGAGAGCTGCCCACCGAGTTCGGGCCGGACTTCTGGACCGCCCTGCCGCTCCCGCAGGACACCCGCTTCGACCTGCTGCGCCGGCTCGTCCTCGCCGACGGCCCGCCGCACGAGACCGGCGGGCCTCGGTTCCTCGACGCGGTCGCCCGGCTGCTCGTCGCCGACCCCGCCGCCGTACAACCGCATCTCGTCCGCTGGTTCGACGACGAACGCCCGTTGCCCGCCACCCCGCACGCGACCGTGGCGAGGGCCGCGCAGGCGCTGCTGCACACGCACCGGCACCGGGCGCTGGACGACCTGACGGAAGTGCTCGTCGACAGTGCGCACGGCAGGGCCGACGAACTGCTCGCCGTACTGTCCGAGGACGAGCCGTCGGCCGTGTGCCGGGCCGTGGACCGGTGGACGCACGACGAGCGGCCCGCGCGGCGGGTCGCGGCGGTGGCGTACGGACTGCGCGCCGCCCCCCACGTGCGCACCGAGGCCGACCGCGAACTGCTGCGCTACGCCGCTCTCGCCCTGCTCGCCCGCCCCGCCGACTGCACCCTGCACGGCGGCGCTCTCGCCCTGCTCGTCCGGGACCCGCACACCCGGGCCCGTCATCTGCCGCAGGCGCTCGGGCGCTTGGTGGCCGGTGACCCGCAGGTGCCGCCGAGTGCGCTGGTGCCCGCCCTGGCGACCCACCCCGACCCGGTGCTCGACGCGTTCCGGGCCCGGCTGCGCCGCCCGGACGCCGGGGCGGTGCTGCGCGCGCTCGCCGACGTCACCACGCCCGCACTGGGCCGCCGGATCGCCGCGCTGGTGCGGGAGGCGGCGGAGCGGCGCCCGGAGATGGCCGGGGACGTGGCGGCGTACGTGGACCGGCGGCTGGACCAGGGTCCCACTGCCCGCGCGGTCCTGCTGCCCCTGGTCACCGGCCTGCTGGACTGCGGCCCCGAGGGGGTGCGGGCAGACCTCGCGACCGTACTCGCGGCCTCCGGAGCACCCGCCTCCCGCCCGCTGCGCCAGGAGCTCCTCGAACTCCTCCTGACCCGCGAACACGACCCCGGCGTCCTGATCGCCGTCCTGCGCGCGGCCGCCTCGCGCGTCGACGACCCGCTCGTCACGCGCGGCCTGGTCCACCGGACCGGACTTCTCCTCGTCCGCACCCCGGACGGCGCGACCTGCTTCGACCGCGGCCTCGTCGACCTCGGGCGGCAGGTCCCCGGCTTCGCCGCGCTGGTGGCCGGCTGGCTGACCGAGACACCGCAGGAATGGGCGGCGGTGGTGGGGCCGAGCGCCCGCCGGATGATCGAGAATCTGGCGGGCGTACGGGTGCCCGCCTGACGGGGATCACGTGCGCCGGGTCACAGCGCCCATGCCGATGCGGGCTGGAAGCACCCGGCATGGCACCCTTAGACCTGCGTGAGACATACGTGCGTGAGAGACAACCACGGACACGGGTTCGACGAGTTTGCGACGAGGAGCAGTCACAGTGCAGCGCTGGCGTGGCTTGGAGGACATCCCCGAGGACTGGGGGCGCAGCGTCGTCACCATCGGTTCCTACGACGGGGTCCACCGCGGGCACCAGCTGATCATCCGGCATGCCGTGGATCATGCCCGTGAGCTGGGCGTTCCCGCCGTCGTCGTCACCTTCGACCCGCACCCCAGCGAGGTCGTCCGCCCCGGCAGCCACCCGCCGCTGCTCGCCCCGCACCACCGCCGCGCCGAACTGATGGCCGAGCTGGGCGTGGACGCGCTCCTGATCCTCCCCTTCACCAAGGAGTTCTCGAAGCTGTCCCCGGCCGACTTCGTCGTCAAGGTCCTGGTCGACAAGCTGCACGCCAGGGCGGTCGTGGAGGGCCCCAACTTCCGCTTCGGCCACAAGGCCGCCGGGAACGTGGAGTTCCTTGCCGAACAGGGCAAGGTCTACGACTTCGAGGTCGAGGTCGTCGACCTGTACGTGTCCGGCTCGGCGGGCGGCGGCGAACCCTTCTCCTCGACCCTCACCCGGCGCCTGGTCGCCGAGGGCGACCTCGAAGGCGCCGCCGAGATCCTGGGCCGGCCGCACCGGGTGGAGGGCATCGTCGTCCGCGGTGCCCAGCGCGGCCGCGAGATGGGCTTCCCGACGGCGAACGTCGAGACCCTTCCGCACACCGCGATCCCCGCGGACGGCGTGTACGCCGGCTGGCTGCACACGCAGGGCGAGGCGATGCCCGCCGCGATCTCCGTCGGCACCAATCCGCAGTTCGACGGCACCGAGCGCACGGTGGAGGCGTACGCCATCGACCGCGTGGGCCTCGACCTGTACGGCCTGCACGTCGCCGTCGACTTCCTCGCCTTCGTCCGCGGCCAGGCGAAGTTCGACACGCTCGACGCGCTGCTCGTGCAGATCGCGGAGGACGTGAAGCGGTGCCGCGAGCTGGTGGCGGCTGCGGAGACCGCCGAGTAGGACTCGCCACGACGTCGAAGGGCGGCCGGTACCTGTCGGGTACCGGCCGCCCTTTCGTGTGCGCCTACTGCTGCTGGGGCGGTGGTGGGGGAGGGGTCTGTCCACCCTGCCCACCCTGCCCGCCCGGCTGCCCCGGCTGGGGATAGCCGTAGCCCTGCTGCGGGTAGGGCTGCTGCCCGGGCTGCGGATACGGCTGCCCCGGCGCGGCGGGCGGCTGTCCCGGCTGGGCGTAGGGCTGGCCCTGGGGGTACGGCTGGTGGGGCGGGGGCTGCTGACCGGGGTGGGGCTGCTGCGGGTACGGAGGCTGCTGTCCGGGCTGTCCCGGCTGGGCGTACGGCTGTCCCGGAATCTGCTGCTGTCCCGGCATCGGCGGGGCCGCCACCGGGGGCGGGTTGCCGTTGGCCGTCCACAGGCCGTGCAACTGCTGGTGCCGTACGAAGTCCTCGGCGACCATCGCGGCGAGGTTGAAGTACGCCTCCCGCACCTTCGGCCGCATCATGTCGAGGTCCACCTCGGCGCCGGCCGAGAGGTGTTCGTCGAAGGGGACGACGACTACTCCGCGGCAGCGCGTCTCGAAGTGGCTGACGATGTCCTCGACCTTGATCATCTTGCCGGTCTCGCGGACCCCGGAGATGACCGTGAGGGACCGCGAGACGAGGTCGGCGTATCCGTGCGCGGACAGCCAGTCCAGGGTGGTGCTGGCGCTGCTCGCACCGTCCACGGACGGCGTCGAGATGATGATGAGCTGGTCCGCGAGGTCCAGCACACCACGCATGGCGCTGTAGAGCAGGCCGGTACCGGAGTCGGTGAGGATGATCGGGTACTGGTTGCCGAGCACGTCGATCGCGCGCCGGTAGTCCTCGTCGTTGAACGTGGTCGACACGGCCGGGTCGACGTCGTTGGCGATGATCTCCAGGCCGGACGCGGCCTGGGAGGTGAACCGCCGGATGTCCATGTACGAGTTGAGGTACGGGATCGCCTGGACGAGGTCGCGGATCGTGGCCCCGGTCTCGCGGCGCACCCGGCGGCCGAGTGTGCCGGCGTCCGGGTTGGCGTCGATCGCGAGGATCTTGTCCTGCCGCTCGGTCGCGAGCGTGGAGCCCAGCGCGGTGGTCGTGGTCGTCTTGCCGACGCCGCCCTTGAGGCTGATGACGGCGATCCGGTAGCAGGACAGCACCGGCGTGCGGATCAGCTCCAACTTCCGCTGCCGCTCCGCCTCTTCCTTCTTGCCGCCGATCTTGAACTTGCCGCCGGCCGTCGGGCGGCTGCTCTTCGCCTTCTGCTTCTTGCTGTTGAGCAGACGGTCGGAGGACAGCTCCACGGCCGCGGTGTAACCGAGTGGTGCGGCACCGGGGTTGGCCGGCTGCCGCTGGTCGTGCTGGACGGCCTGGGGCCAGGCGGCACCGGTGCGGGGATCGACGGCCTGCGGCTGCGGCTGCGGTTGCGGTGGCTGGGGCGGCTGACCTTGCTGAGGGTGCTGCGGGTGTTGCGCGTGCTGGGGGAACGGCGGGGCCTGGCCGTCATGCTGCTGCGGAGGGCCCGGATGGGGCTGCGCGGGGTTCGCCGGCTGGCCCGGCCGGCCCTGCTGCATGGGCGGCTGGGGGAAGCCGTAGCCGCCCTGGGCGGCGGGAGGCTGCTGGGCCGGGGTGTTGGGCTGCGGGAACCCGTACCCCCCTTGGGCGTTGGGCGCAGGGGGCTGCGGGAAGCCGTACCCGCCCTGGGCGTTGGGGGCCGGCGGCTGGGGGAAGCCGTACCCGCCCTGTGCGGCGGGCGGCTGCTGGCCCTGCGGGCCGGGGTGCGGGGAGCCGTAGCCGTGCTGCGGCGCGGCCGGAGGGGCCGCCGGGCTGGGCGGTGTCGGTGCGGCGGGCGAGTTCCAGGCGTTCGGCGCGGGCTGCGGTGCCTGCGGCTGGAAGGGCGGCTGCTGTGCCGACGCCGCTGGGTCCGGCTGCGGCTGCGCGGGCCACTGCGGGGCGGCCGCGGGAGCGGCGGGCTGGTACGACGGCGGCAGCGGCGGCACACCGCTCTGCGGCGCCGGCGGGGGCGTCCAGGCGGAGGGTGCGCCCTGCGGAGCGGCGTCGGCGCCGGAAGGCTCCGCTGACGTACCGGCGTCCGCTGCCGGCGCGCCCCCGGCCTCGCTGTCCGCCGCTGTGGCGGCGCTGTCGGAGGCGGCGGCCGGGGCCTCCGCGTCGTCGGCACTGTCCGCGTCGTCATCGGAGTCGGCGGCGGAAGGGGCGTCGGAGACGGCCACGCCGTCATCGGTGCCGGCCTGGGCACGGCCCGAGTCCGCGGTCGTACCGTCGGAATCGCCGTCACCGTCGCCGGACTGCGCCGCAGCGACGGCAGCAGATCCCTCGGCGGAACCGGTCGCCGGGGCTTCGCCTTCGCGCTCGCCGGCCTCGGGAGTCTGCTGGGCGTTGGCCGCGGCGGCGAGATCCGCGATCTCCTGCTTCAGGGAGGCGGCGGAGAACCGCATGGTCGCGCCGCTCTCGAGATCGCCGTCGCCGGACTCGTCCGCGCCGAACGTCGGGAAAGGCGACGGGGGCGGGGACGGGGAAGGGCCGGGCTGAGCCGGGGTGACAGGCGGCGCCGAGGCGGCGACCGGCGGGGCGGGCGGAGAAGGCGGCGAGGGCGGCGCAACAGGAGCGTCGGGCGCGGCCGGAGCCCACTGTGCCGGCCCCTGTCCCTGTCCCTGCCCCTGCCCCTGGCCCTGGCTCGGCCCGTGTTCCTCCGGCTGAGTCTGCGGCTGCTGCAGTTCGAAGCCGCCGCTCGCGGAAGGCCCGGGCGGGGGCGTCGGCCCGGGCGCCGGAGGCGGAGTCGGAGCCGTCGGCGCAAAGGCGTTGTCCGCCGGTGGCGGAGCGGCCGCGGGGGCGCCGGAGGCACCGCCGGCCGTGCCCTGTCCCGACGCCGTGTCGCCCGCGTTCTGCGTGTACCAGGCGGGCGGCGCATAGTCGATGGTGAACTCGCCCGTCATCTCGATGGCGGACTCGGCGTCGGGCTGGTCATCGTCGGGTGTGGCCCAGCCCCCGCGGATCCCGTCCCGATCGCTGCTCACAGTTCCTCCTGGTGTGGTCGAGCACCCTCATGCCGTGCCGGGGCGACCAATACTTGTCGGCCTTAGTCGTTCGAGGTCGTCCGATCCACCGGCTCCCCCTCGGGCGCCGACGCCCGGTCAACGGGGTTCTGGCATCGCGCCCGGTACCAGCCTAATCACCACGCGACCCACCTCGGCAGGCCCATCCATAGCTCAAGGCCCGCCTTCGGCATCACCACCGTCCCCGAAGTGCCGTGCTTCACGCCAATTTCGGCGAACAAACCGCCCGATAACGGGTGTGCTGCCGTACGGCAAAGTGGAACAATCGTCCCCGAATGGTCAATTCGCGCCAAGTGATGGCTGTTTCAGTCCATCCTCCGAGGCATACCCAACAATCCGATCTCGGCGTCGGTGGGCTGCGTCAACACGTACTGCCGGTCGCGGTCGGTGCACCAGAGCGTGAGCCCGTCGGAGAGGCCCGGCAGCGCGTCCCTCTCCGCCCGGGGCAACGCCATCGTACGGCCCAGTTCCGCCGCCTCGTCCGGCGAGACGCGCTGCACCCCGACGAGCCGTGCCTGTCTGAGCAGCCGCGGGGCCACCGGGCTGAGATACGGCAGCAGGGTCAGCACCGCCTGCCAGGGGCCGGAGACCACCCGACCGCGCGGCGGGCGCATGCCGCAGTCCCGCACCACCAGCACCGGAGTGCCGGCCGAGGTGCCCTGCGGGGGCACCCGGCCGACCTCGTACACCGCCAGGCCGTTCTGCCCGCCGCCCATCGCGTGCACCATCTGCATCCAGGCCTGCGGCCGCCCCGTCTCCACGGCGACACGCGCGCCGGTCGCCGCCGCCCTGAGCGCGATGACCTGGGCGGTCCACAGACCGCCGATGAGGACGACGTCGTACGGCGTCGGCCGGTTGAGTCCCAGAACCGCCGGACGGCCGTCCGCGTCCACGCCGATGACTACGCCGTCGTCCCCGATGGGCAGCGTGAGCGCGTCCAGTTGCTCCGCGGGCAGGGAGTGCCGCGCGTGCCGCGGGCCGATGAGCCCGAAGCCGCTGCGCAGCAGCTCGCGCGCCCGCTGCGGGCCGGAGGCCGGGGATTCGCCGCGGCCGGTGGCGGCCTGGCCCGCGCGCGTGGTCATCGCCGTCACCGGGCACCTCCGAGGGGAAGAGTGGCGAGCATGCCGGGCACCTGTTCCCGGTCGAGGCGGGCGAGGCCGGTGCCGGTGTGCCGGGCCGCACCCTGCAGAGCCCTCCTGGCCGCCACGAGTTCGTCGTCGCTGCGCCCGGTCACCCGCAGGTGTCCGCACACGGAGACCTCCTGGCGCTCCCCGCGCGTCAGCGTGAGGCTGAAGGTGGTGGCGAGTGCGGGAACGGCCGTGACCAGCGCCACGAGTTGCGGCAGTGAGGGTGCCCTCTCGCCTCCCAGCGACGGCCACCGGCGGATCCAGTACGTGGTGTGCCTTCGGTTGTCGCAGCGCCAGCTCCGGCTGGACTCCTCGGTCCGCCGCTCCCGTGTGTCCGTCCGCCCCGCCTCCGCCGTCACCAGCGGGTTGGCGCAGGCCGAGGTGGCGACGGCGGAGGTCAGCTCCTCCTCGTCGAGCAGGGTGGCGCGGAAGCCCGCTCCGGTCAGCCGGCTCGCGAGGTGGTCGGCGGCGCGTACGACACACTTCTGCGCCCCCACGAGACCGCCGCCGCGCGCCTCCACCGCCTCCGCACACAGCTCCGGGTCGAGCTTCAGCGCGATCCAGGTGATCCGCACGGCCGGCGCACCCGTCTGTTCCTGCAGGGGCGCGTAGTTGGCGACGGCCACGGACTGCTGGGGCAGGTGCAGCGCGGGCGCGGGCTGGGTGTGCAGCACGACCTGCGCCGACTCCAGCCTGATGTCGTCGACGCCCAGGGCGTCGTAGACCAGCGAGAGCGGCAGCGGCTGCCGGTTCCGCTCGGCCCGCAGGGCGGTGGCGTCGGCCTCCACCTGCAGGACCGCGGTGACGAACGTGCCGTCCCCGATGACTCCGACGGGCCTGCGGTCACGCCCGGCGTACGTGTACGTCCGCAGGGTCGGGTCGCACTCCACGGCCGGCGCGAGACCCGGTTCCGTACCTTCCGGTATCGGCCCGCTCGCGGCCCGGCGCTGCCGTGCGCGCAACGCCCGTGCCGTGGCCAGCCATTCGGGCAGGGAGCGGCCGCGGCGGCGGAAGAAGGAGAGCAGCACCAGGCAGACGGCGACGACGGCCGCGGCCACCAGGGCGACGGGATCGATCACCCACCCGACGAGCACGACGGCGAGCGCGATCTCCAGCAGGACGACCCGTTGCAGCCGGAATGCCCCGGCCTGACCCGAACGCACCCTGAGGTGGAGCGCGCCCGGCGTCGCCGGCCGCGGCGGCGGTGTCCGCCGGGGCGCTGCCGGTGTCTGTCCGGGCGCCGAGGAGCCCCGTGACCGCGATCGGCCGCGGGACCGGGCGCGTGTTCCGGAAGCCATCACTCCATCCCCCCGTTTTACTCACAACTCACTGGCATTTCAGCACCACACAAGGCCTTTGAAGGCCCGCGTACCCTACCCGCTCCGCAAGTCCCCGCGGATACCAGGCATAGTAGGGGGCCGCTCTGACATCGGAGGCGGGGGACCACGTCACCCCGGCGAGCGCGGCCCATGTGAACACGGGGAGAGACAGGCACAGATGGCATCTCGGCGCGATCAGCTCAATGCCTACACCTTCGCGAAGCGCCGCATGCTCGCGGCCTTCCTGCAGTCGTCGCCCGACGGCTCGGAGGAGGGCGCGCCCCGCCCGCTCCGCTCGATCCTTCCCGGCATCGTCGTGGGCGTGATCGTCATCGCCGGCTTCGGCGCGTGGGGCATGTTCAAGCCCACCGCGCCCAAGGGCTGGAACGTCCCCAACGCCAAAGTGATCATCGCCAGCGACTCGACCACGCGGTACGTCGTCCTGAAGACCACCGGCCAGGTCCAGTTGCACCCGGTTCTCAACATGGCGTCCGCCAAGCTGCTCCTGAACCAGGGCCAGGGCGAGGTCGTGACCGTCTCCGAGTCCGTTCTCGACAACGGCAAGATTCCGCACGGCGTCACCATTGGCATCCCGTACGCGCCCGACCGCCTGCCGTCGGCGTCCGAGGCGGGCAGCGACAAGCGCTGGGTGGTCTGTGAACGGCCCAGCGCCGGCGGCGAGTCCATCCAGAAGGCGGCCCTGGTCCTCGCCTCCCGCGACATGAAGGCGACCGAGGGCAAGGGCGAGAAGCTGACGGGCGGTCAGCTTCTCTACGTGGCGAGCCCCGACGGCAAGCGCTATGTCGTGGACGCGAGCGGACGGGCGTATCCCATCGACAAGAGCGACGAACTGCTGCTGCGTGCCGTCGTCGGCTCCGGCCGGGAGCCGCAGAAGGTGTCCAAGGAGTGGCTGGAGACCCTGCACACGGGCGACGCGATCTCCTTCCCGGAGATCGCCGACCAGGCGGGCACCGCGGCCGGTGCCCCCGGCCAGCTGGACGAGTCGACCAACAAGGTCGGCATGGTGCTCAAGGCGCTCGACAACAACACGGAGCAGTACTACGTGGTGCTGCCCGGCCGGGTCGCCCCCATCTCGGCCTTCGTCGCCCAGCTCCTGCTGTTCAGCGAGGACCTCGCCTCCCTCGGACAGGCCGGTCAGGCCAAGGAGATGGGCCCCGGCGCGATCGTCCCGGGCAAGCCGTTCGGCACGGAACACCGCTGGCCCACCGAGGACCCCCAGCCCGTCAACGAGGCCTCCGGCGCAGCCGGCAGCCGCAGCACCGTCTGCAACGTCCTGCGCGACGTGAACGGCTCCGGCGCGACGACGCTGAGCACATGGGCGGGCAAGGACTTCCCGGCCAAGCTCCCCACCGGCTCCTCCAGCGCCTACGTCACGCCCGGCTCCGGCCAGCTCTACCGCCAGTTCCAGGGCAAGGAGACCAAGGCGGGACCCGTCTTCCTGGTCACCGACACCGGCCTGCGCTACGTACTGCAGTCCAACGCCGACAGCGGCACGGGCGACTCCGGGATCGGTACGACGGCCAAGGAGCGCAAGCAGGCCCAGGAGGAGGCCGAACAGGCCCAGACCCGACTGGGCTACAAGGAGGTGGACCCCGCACCGGTCCCCGCCGCCTGGTCGGAGTTCCTGCCCACGGGCCCACGCCTGTCGACCACCGCGGCACGCCAGCCGCAGGGCTCCTGAGGGGTGCGGGCATGCGACTTCTCCCCTCCGTCCGCCGCCTGACGGCCGCGTCGGCCGCGGCCCTGCTGACGACCGCCCCCGTCCTCTTCGCGCCTCCCGCCGCGGCGGCCGACCTCCCCTACTCGGAACAGTGCACGTTCCCCAACGGCAAGTACCCGGGCCGCCCCTGGGCCCTGCAACGGGTCCTCCTGGACGAACTGTGGCGCCAGTCCAAGGGGAGGAACGTGCGGGTGGCGGTGATCGACACCGGCGTGGACGTGACGAACCCGCAGCTCACCGCCGCGGTCGACGCGAAGAGCGGCCGCAACCTCCTGCCGAAGAACCTCAAGGACGACGACGGCAACCCCATCGAGCGGGGCAAGGAGAACGGCACCACGGACACCGTCGGCCACGGCACCAAGGTCGCCGGCATCATCGCGGCCCGCCCCGCCGCGGGCACCGGATTCGTGGGCCTGGCACCCGACGCGACGATCATCCCGATCCAGCAGAACGACGCCGAGGGCCACGGCACGGCCGATACCCTGACCAGCGCGATCCTCTACGCCATCCAGGCCGGCGCCGACGTCATCAACATCTCCCAGGACACCTCGAACGCGGTGAAGCCCTCCTCCGACCTGGAGCAGGCGATCAACGAGGCCCTGGCCCGGAAGATCGTCGTGGTGGCCTCGGCGGGGAACGACGGACTCGGCGGCAACGTCAAGGAGACGTACCCGGCGTCCTACAAGGGCGTGCTCGCGGTCGCCGCCTCGGACCGCAACAACGAGCGCGCCCCCTTCTCCCAGTCCGGCGAGTTCGTCGGCGTGGCCGCACCCGGCGTCGACATGATCTCCACCGTCCCCAAGGGCGGCCACTGCTCCGACAACGGTACGAGCTTCTCCGCGCCGTACGTCGCGGGCGTCGCTGCGCTGATCAAGGCGAAGCACCCGACCTGGACGGCCCGGCAGGTCGTCGCCCAGATCGAACAGACCGCGGAACGCACGACCGGGGGCCACGACATCTACGTCGGCTGGGGCGTGGTCGACCCCGTACGTGCCCTCACGGAGGACGACGAACCGCTGGAGTCCCCCGACCCCCAAGCGGGCCTCAGCAAACCGGAAGCCCCCACACCGGCGAAGTTCCAGATCGGCGAAACGGCCGCCGAACGAAACGCCCGCCTCGCCACGTACGTCTCCGTGGGCGCGGCGGTACTCGTCGCCGGGCTCGGCGGCACGGCGGTGGCGATCCGGGACGCGCGCAGGCGTGCGGGACGGGTCGTGGGAGCGGAGTAGGCGGCGCGCGTATCTCGGCGTCAGAAGACCGGAGTTGAGCGTTCCGGTTCCGAAAATCATACGATTGTCGGAACAGTGCGGGGCTCGTGATGCCGAAGCGACGGGGGCAGAGGTACGACATGGGTGTGAACGGAGCCGGAGCCGGAGCAGGTTCGGCGCAGGGCGGCGGCAAGAACCTCCGGGTCTCTTCCCAGGATCTGACCAAGCTCGCGGGTGACCTGGACGACATGCAGGAGCACCTGGACAAGCAGGTCAAACGCATGGACGCGGTCGTCGACCGCATCGAGGCGGGCTGGCGCGGCCCGGCGGCGACGGCGTACCGGAAGTTCCACCAGGCGGCGGCCGAGGACGCCGTACGCATCCGCGAGGTGATGAAGCTCCTGGAGGAGGCGGTACGGCTGAGCCGCGACGGCTTCTCCCAGGACGACCTCGAGGTGCTGGCGCAGATGCGGCAGATCCAGGTGGACGTCGGGAGCGAGGTGGACAGACTGTCGACGCCGAACACCGAGACGCCGGCGTCGGCGCCGCGCAGCAGCCTCGACGACCTGTAGCCGTTTCCGTAGCGCAGGCCTCTTTCAGTACCGCAGGCCCCTTTACAGAACCGCAGTTGCCGATCCGCACCACGGGGGGATCATGTCGACGGGCTCCGCACCCGACGAGCACATAGCCGTTTCCTTCAACGCCCTCACCGAGCTGGCCGCCGACCTGGAGGACATCCTCAAGCAGCTCAACGGCAAGCTGGACGGCCTCTACGACCGGGTCGTGCCCGTCGTGCTGTCCTGGGAGGGCGAGACACGCGACGTCTTCGTCGACAAGCTCGACGAGTGGGACCGCTCGGCGCAGGACCTGCAGGCGGCCCAGAAGTGGCTGCACGAGTACGTCACCACAGGCCACACCAACTACGCGGCGGCGCACCAGGCGGTGCTGCGGGGCTGGGGGGCTGCCTGATGGGGAGCCCGACACCGACGCCGGGCGGGACCATCGACGTCACGCCGTCCCTACTCCACAGCGTCTCGGTCGGTGTCGCCGACCAGCAAGACGTGCTGCACCGCGGCATCAAGGCCTTCCTGGACGAGCTCGCTCGCTATCCGGACGGTGGTGGCCGCGGGACAGCCGTGGAGCAGTTCACCAAGGCCTACAAGCAGGTCGGCGAGCGTTTCCTGGACGTCTGGGCGAGATCCGTAGTGAGTGTGGGCGGCGCCGCCGTCGGATTCACCACCACCGCCAACAACTACGCGGTGGCGGACGCCGCGACCCATCCATCCCCCTCGAACCAGGCCGTCCAGCAGGCTCCGCCGGTCGTCATCGACAAGGCGCCCACCTACGGGCCCGTCACGGACTTCAAGTGGGGCGACATCGACGACGGCCAGGACTTTGTCCAGAAGGCCCTCGAAGGCGTCGAAGCTGCTGTCCTGACCGTGATGCGCCCGCTGCTGGAGGACGCCTGCCGCTGGGGGAAAGCCGCCGAGATCCTGCCGCTGCCGAACCACCACCGGGTCAATTCGATCTCCGAGACCTGGCGTATGCCGCAGATGACGCTGTCCACCGCCGACAGCATGCTGACCGGTCTGATCGGAGGCATCACCGACCAGCACAACAGCGAGTGGTACAGCGCCATGCGTACGTTCTGCAGCACGCTGTGGGGCACATCTGCATGGGGCAAGGAGCGGTACGGCTACAACTGGGTGAACGACGCCGTGGGTAAGCAGGGCGCCAACCATCCGGTGTTCGCGGTGCTCTTCGACACCTGCGAAATCATGGTCGATGCGCTGTACCACTACGCCAAGGCCGCCGAGGACGTACGTGAAGACCTGCATCGCATCTATCGCCAGGCCGTCATCGACACCCTGCCGGACATCAACCTGAGCGACGGGCTGGACCTCAAGGACGTCAAGAACTTCGGCAAGGGCCTCCTGAAGATGGGCAAGGGCGTGGTCACCGACCTGTCCGTCGGCATCGTTCTCCATCTCGACGAGGAGGCGATGAACCAAGCGGTCACCGCGTACAACAATCGCGTGAACCGCCAAGTGCCGAGGCTGCAGGCCCTTCTGGACCCCTTGAACGAGGCGTACGACAGCGCGCCCACCTACCGAGCGGAGGAGGCCCGTGCCGAGGCTTTCGGCGCTCGCGCGCTGACCGACTTCAAAGGGGACCCGCTCTATACGGTGCCGGGTGACGACGAGTCGAAGCACAAATACCCTGTGGACCTCGCCAATCAGGAGGGTATTTCCGGTGCTCACGTCATCGACAAGCATGTAGGCAAGTCGGACGAACAGTTGGAACAGCGGCTGAGGGACCAGGCGAGGTTGTATCCCGACGGAGTCACCAGGCCTGTGGCGGTATCCACGTTCAACGATCTGGACGATGCGCAGCGTTACACTCAGGCCGTTCTGGACGACCCGAACAATCAGAGGAAGATCGAGAACTGGCTGAACAACAACCCGAATCCCGCCACCTCGACAAGGAATATCGGTCTCGAATTCAACGCCCCGGTGGGCCGGTCCTGGTCCCGCGGTGATCCCCAGGCGCACGACTCCGATAAAGTGCTGGTGACTCTGCGGCCGGTACCCGGTGGCCACCCTCCGTACGTGGTACTCACCTCGATGCCGAGCGACACCCTCCCGCAGTAGCGAACAGGAAGACCGTGAATCAGAGAGAGCCTGTGGTCGACGCAGCATCCTGGAAATCCGCCGTGACCGACCTGTTCGGTGGCGGTTGGACATTCGCATGGGTGGGTCCTCGGGAGCACGACGACTGGCGACGTGACGCCGCGTCCGTCATGGCACTCAAGGCTGTCGACCCAAGAGGCTGGCTCTCCGTCAACCACGCTCCCGAAGTCGGCGAGGACCGCAGTGGCACGGGGGGCCCTTTCATGGCGTGGAACCTCGAGCAACTGAAGGCGAGCCTGTACGAGATCGGTTCTGCGTCGGCGACCCAGCTCCTGGTCGCCCTCAAAGGCGAGTGGTACCAGGCGGCCAACATCCCGAACTTCATGGACCGCCGGGACGGCTTGTTCAGGAGTTCCCGCGAAATCCTCTCGCGGTTCGGTCCGAGCGCCGCCTTTTTGACCAACGCCTCCGACGCCCACGACAACCCGAACGCCGATCTGTTGAATCCCGACGCCCAGTGGGAATGCCTCTCCGTCTACACCACGGACTGCGGCCTTGTCGTCGTGTCCGACACAGAGGTGGGCGTCTTCTGGGCCTTCTGGGAAGACTGAGAGGAATCAGACGTTGCGTACTCGTTCCGCGACCTACCCCGACCGCGAAACCGCCCAGTGGGCCACCCAGCAGGTCGTCACCGCCAACGAGCAGGTCGTCCACCGATGGCTGGCGCAGTCCACGCGTCCCCGTCTGACCATCGAGGCTTCCTGGCCCTCACGATCCGAGCCGGTGGGCCGAGTCCTGCTGCAGGCGATGATGCTGGCCGGGCGGGAGCCCATCGACGTCCACGCGGCCCGGGTGATCCTGAAGCGCGACGCGTCCCGCCCCCACGGCTTCATCGTCCACGCCACCTTCCCTGTCTACCTGTAGCGACTCCGTAGAGGCTGATCACCGTGCCCCTGAGCCCCCTCGAACACGACCGCCGCTACGGCGAGCTGGACCAGGTGATGCGTGCCTACACCGGGCAGACTGCGGACGACACCGCGGACAAGCCCAGCGCGGCCCTGACCGCATACCTGCGCCACACCTGGCACAGCCGCCCGTGGGCGCCGGCCGTCGCCGAGCGGCAACTGCGCGAGTACGCCGACCACCCGCCCGGCCGACTCCGGCTGCGCCTGGGCGAGTTCTATCCGATCCCGGACGTCGGTCTGCCCGAGGGCGAGATCCAGCAGTGGCTGTACTGCCTCGCCGACCACATCAAGCACAGTGTCGATGAGGGCGAGGTCCCGCCCACGGCCACGCCCGCCACTCACTGGGAGTGGCACGCCCGTTTCCCCGAACTCGGCCAGTTCCTCGGCGGCTGGTTCTCGCAGGACATGCCGGACGAGTTCGACGACCACGACACGGCCGTCGACGACTACCGGGCCTCCACCGACCCGCAGCTCACGGCTCGGCTCGTCGGCGAGCTGCACGAACTGCTCGCGCTGGACCTCGACGAATCCGACTACGCCTTGGCCGTCGCCGAGTTGGGCATGGAGGTCGACCCGCCGGCCCCGTACTCGCCGGGTGGGTGGCTCGCGCTGGTCGCGGATCGGCTCGGTGCGCCGCGGGCGGAGTACGGGCCTCGGTCGCCGGGCGACGGCTGAGCGCGGGGGTCATCCCGCAGTCAAGCCCCGACCGGGTCGTGGCCAAACCGTCGTATGGGTTCCGCAAGCCCGACCCCGCCAACCTGACATAGCGGGATTTGCCCGATCGCCCGCTGGCTACGGTGATGCCGCCACATCGTCCACGGGGGAGAGGAGAGCGGCGGTGGCCGTACCGATCCGTTCCCGCCTTCTCGACTACTTCGAGGCGGAGCCGCCCACAGGCTCGGCTCAGGCCCAAGCCCAGGCGCCGGCCAGGGCCGGGGCGTCGGACCCACAGCCCCGCAGATCACGCCTCCTCGATTACGTCGAATACAGCGAGCGCACCGAACACCCGGAGAAGCGGCGGTCACCGGGCCCGAAGCCCGGCGTCCCCCCGTACCGCACTCCTGTCCTCGTCCCCGCCCATCCCCGGTACGTCGACACGACGGACGTTTCCGGCAGACCCGCCCGCGCACCCTTCATCGCGTACGAACTGTTCGAGCACCCCGTGCGGGGAAGCGTGGTGTTCGCCTTCACCACGCCGGCCAAGCTGGTCGCGGCGCTCGGCGAGGCGCAGCCGTGGGTGGCCACATCGATCGGACTGCTGGCGGAGGCGCTGGACGAGCACGGCGTCACGGTTCTCCTGGACCCGCGGGTCGCCGCCACCGTGCACCCCAACTGGCTGTCGGCCGACCTGGCCGCCTACGCACGGGCGGTGAGCTGATGGCCGTCGACTTCAAGGCCGTGCTGAGCGACCTCAGCGCCATGTCCAGAACCTTCCACGACGAAGCCGTCAACTACCGCAAGCTGCACGCAGATGTGGCCCCGCCTGTGGCGGACGGCGGCGACGCCGGGCTCGATCACGCCCTCAAGGAGGTCGCCGACCTCATCGTCGCCCTGCACATCGGCTTCGCCGACCGCCTGGACGACCACGGCGACAAGGTGGCGTACGCGCGCGACTCCTTCCAGCGGCACGACATCGACGTACACGGCCTGTTCGAGGACCTGATGGTGGGCGACGGCTGATGGGCGACAGCTGGGTCGGCGGCGACATAGGCGGGCTGCGCACGATGGCCGAGACGTACAGGAACGCGAAGCAGAAGCTCGACGACGTCGTCCGCCCGCTGGGCCGCGCGGTCGAGGAGCTGGTGGACGACACCTCCTGGAAGGGTGAGGCGGCGGAGACGTTCCGCGCCACCTGGAGTCAGGACGCGCTGACAGCGGGCGCCTTCGCGAGCCTCGTGCACGCCGCGGGCGGCATCCTGTCCGACCTCGCCGACGCCCTCTCCACCTGCGAGACGGCCTTGCAGAACGCTGAGCACGCGGCCACCCGCAAGGGCGTGGCCATGGGGGACAAGGGCGCCCCGCTGGACACGGCGACAGCGAATCCGCCCACCGCCGGCGACCAGAAGGCGATCGCCGCGAGGGGCGAGTACGACCAGGTGCGCACGGAGATCCTGCACACCGCCCAGCACGCCCGGCTGGTCGCGGCGAACGCACTCCGGGGCCTGTACACGCAGGTCACGGCACCGGTGTCCACCGGAGACAAGATCACCATCGCCGACGCGCTGCGCGGTCTGTACGCCTACGACGCCGAGGACGCCCGGGCCGGCGGCAAACAGGCCCGCGAGCTGCTCGACGGCGCCAAGGCCGAGGAACGGTCCGCCAAGAAGGAACTGCGGTCCGAGCGCAAGGCGTTCCAGAAGGCGGGCCGCGCGCTGCCCGACGACCTTCCCGCCAAGGGCGCCTACCGCGACGCGGTCATGAAGGTCGACTCGCTGGAAGACGCCATCGCCCGCGCCGATCACGGCAGTACGGCCCTGCCGTACGACCGGGCCCTCAACGTGAAGCTGGCCGACGCGGCGGACGCGCTGCGCCTGGGCGAAGGGGTGAGCAAGCTTCCCGAATTCCTCAGGGAGATCCCGGTGCTGGACGTCGCCGCGGCCGCCGCCTGCGGACTGGTCGAGGCGAAGGACGACCATGACAAGGGCTGGTCCTGGCAGCACTCCGTCACCGTCGACGTCGGGGCCGCCGTCGCCGGTGTCGCCGCCGGAGCCGTCGCGGTGGCCGCCCTGCCCGTCGAAGGCGCGGCCGCGGTCGCTGTGGTCGGCGTGGGGGCGGCGATCCTCGCGACGGACGTCCTCGACCACTCCTTCCACGAGCACTGGAGCGAGGACATCCACGACCACGGCGTGGTCGGCGGGGCCCTGCACGGCGCCGGGAACGTCGCCACGGAGACCGGGGACGACGTCGCACGACTGGGGAAGGACATCTGGCATGGCGTCACAGGCATCTTCTGAGGCCCCGGTGCACGGAACGCCCGCCCACATTCCGGCCCTGCCCAGACTCGGCACCACCTGGTACAAGCGCGGCGTGCCCTACTGGCTGCGCCGCGCCCGGACGGCCGTCTTCCTGATCGTCGTCATGGCCATGGTCTGCTTCTTCGCCCTCAACCTCTACCGGGGGTTCACCAGCGGGTGGTCACCCACCGCGCGCACGGTGTGGAACTGGACGCAGGCCGTAGCGTCCTGCGCAGCCCTGGCCTGCGGCTGGATCAGACAGCGCCGGAGCCACCGCGAAGGGCTCCTCCACCCCCCCACCCCCGAGCAGACCCGCTACGCCAAACGCGACCACGACAGGCGCGGCCCCGGACGGATCGCCGCCGGCCGTGGCCTGGTCCTCCTCGCGGCGCCCGTCATGCCGGCGTTCGCCGCGTACGTCGTCGGCTGGCTGACGGCCTGGCTCACGGTCCGCGAATATCCGAGCGAGGTCGGTGCGCGACGCTGGCTGCGGGAGCAGCATCCGTCTGGGACGTGACGGCGAGGTGGTACGCACTGCTCTCGTGTCGCTCGCGGCGCCTGTCATGCCGGCGTTGGCTGCGGGGTGCCGAGCAGGGCAGACATGTTTTGGCATCGCAAAGAATGAGCCATGCACGGCATCTGACCCACTGGATGGTTGCTGGCGGGCAGCGAGTGCGGCGAGGAGCGAGTGGCTTGCCCGAGTTTCAGGTCCTTCGAGGAGGTTCGGAGCGGGCCTCCTGACGGTGTCTCGACAACTTCGTAACTCACCTAACACAAAGTTCAGTTGGCCGCGATTTACACAATGACTACAGTGGTCATCGAGTGTGTTGATCAGGCCACGGCCTGTGTACCGCTCGACAGCTTCACAAACGGGGAACGGGGAGGGAAGGCATCGTGCCTGCTGCGGAGCGCCAGGCTCTCAAGGTCACGCTGGAGTCGCTCGGAGAGTTCAAGAAGCGCGTGGACGTCGCGCTCTCCAACTTCGAGGACTCGCAGGGCAGTGCGCAGAAGGTGGGGGCGCATCGTCTCTCCGAGGCGTCGTTCAAGGGTGTGGGTCGCTTCGACGAGGCCAAGGCGCTCCACGCGCAGTACGAGCGCGTCCACGAGCGTCTGACCGCGCTCTCCAAGAACCTTGGCCTGCAGATAGAGGCGCTCCAGATCGCCGTCACCGGCGCGCGCGGCAACTTCAGCAACATCGAAGAGGAGCAGCGGCGGCGGTTCTGGGAGATCCAGACCGAGATCGGGCGGCAGGAAGAGGAAGCGCTGCGGGAGAAGAAGGCCGAGGAAGCGGCGAAGCAGGGCGAACCCGTGAAGGAGCGCTCCGACGACAAGCAGGCAGGGGGCGGCCTCTAATGGGTGACGAGCGGAAGAACCAGGATCCGCATCAGGCGGAGAAGGAAGAAGCAGCCGGGCAGCTCAGCGCCATCGACTTGATCAATCAGGGGACGGCGTTCGTCAGCAGGGCCCTTCCCTTTGGCGGTGGTATCCCCCGGGTCTTCGGCAAGACGGACTTCGAGAGCCACGACCTGAACGCGATGATCGACCTGGTCGAGTCCGCGAAACCGGAGGATCTGGAGACCGCGGGCAAGGCTCTGTGGGACGCCAAGGACGCCATCGAAACGGCCGCCAACGAGCTCAAGGACCACATCGGGAGGGTCGAGTGGGAAGGCGAGTCCGCCACGGCCTTCCACACATGGGGCGACAACCTCGTCAAGCATGCCCTGGAACTCGCGACCTTCGCCGAAACCGCCGGTACGCAGATCACGGCAGCGGCCACGGGCCTCGCGTCGGTCCGCAGCGCCATGCCGCCTCGCGACACCCGACTCGTCCGCACGCCGGTGGCGGACATCCCGACGCCCAAGCAGGTCGACGGCAATGCGGAGTACACGGCGGCGGTCAAGGTCGAGAAGGACCGCCAAGAGGCGATCAACCAGATGAACCGGCTGGCCTCCTTCTACGACGTGTCAGAGGGATATCTGGCGAAGCAGCAGGCGCCTACGTTCGAGGCCATGCCGGATGTGGGGGTGCCCAAGCCGGTGTGGACCCCGGTCTACCCAGGAGAGCCGCAAGGTGGCGGGGCGGTGGGGGCCACCCGCGAATACGTGGCGCCCGACTACGAGTCGTCGAGTGCGGCGACCAGTCACGCGCGTTCGGTTGACACCACGCCGCCGCTGAAGCAAGTGGACGACTCGACCATCTCACCGGACCGGAACGTCGGTACGAACATCGACAGCGTTGGAACGCTTCCGCCGCAGGACACCGGGAAACCGGTGGCTGTGACGCCGCCGACCCCGACAGGGCCGAGCGGAACCACTACGGGGACGGTTCCTCCTTTTGCCGTCGGCATGCCCCCCACGTCGACGGGCCGCGCCTCAGGGCTCGGCACAGCGACTGGCAATAGAGGCCCGATTTCGGCACAGGGCCGTACAGGCACGTCCAACGGCACTACCGGTGGGCGCAGCGCGGCAGGCCCGATGGGACGAAGCACGGCTCCGGGGCAGTCGGGAGTCCGAGGCGGGGGTACGGCGGCTGGTACGTCGCCCATGGGCCGCGGCGTCTCCGGAGGAACGCCTCGCCCGGTTGGGGGGCCGGCGGCGAACGGCCGTGCCGGTGGCTCGGGTTCAACGGGAGCAGCACGCGGTAATGGTGTTGTCGGAGGACGGCCCACTGCCGGTGCCACACCAGGATCGACTAGTTCCAGGGTGCCTCGCGGTACGGTCGTCGGCGCCGAGGGCAACACCGCCTCCCGTACACCTGCCGGCAAGATCGGGCAGCGTGGAGTGATCGGGGCGACGAACGCTGCTCCCGGCCCTCGTCAGGGGCAGACAGGCCGACCCGGCGCGGGCAATCCAGACGGCGTTGTCGGTACGCCCAACGGGCGAGCCCCGGCATCGAGAAGCGGTGGACTGGCCGGAGGCAGTGCAGGGGCCGCGCGTCCGATCGGAAATCGACGGAATTCGAATGGTGAAGACCGCGAGGGCGACGGTCAGCCCCACCCCCAGCGGCGCAATGCGCCGCCAGTGACTGACTGAATACGAGCGAGGATCTACAGAGGTATGACAGGGACCAGCCCACGTGGCGGATTGACTGCGTTCTTCGGAGGACGTGCGGGAGGACGGGTGTCCACCGTGTGCGCGGCACTTGGTGCTTTCGCCATCGTGTCTTCGGGGCTGGCTCCGAGTGCGGTCGCCGCGGACGTCCAGGCGAAGCAGTGGTACTTGGACGCGATGGACGTCCAAGGCATGTGGAAGGTCAGCACCGGTAAAGGCATCAAAGTTGCTGTTGTGGACACTGGTGTGAATCCCGCGACTTCGTCGCTGAAGGGCCAAGTACTCACGGACGAGGTCTCAAAGTCCGTTTCCCGCGGCTCGACCAAGGACTATGTCGGCCACGGCACGACCATCGCGGAGCTGATCGCCGGTACAGGCGCCGGTAACGGCCTGCAAGGACTGGCTCCCGGGGCGAAGATCATCCCCTATCAGGTGAACCTGGAAGGGAATCCGGACAAAAAGGCACCTGAAGTCGGGGAAGCGATCAGGGCTGCTGCTGACAGCGACGCCCAGATCATCAACATGTCCTTCGGTGGCGACACCATCGACCCGGATGTGGAGGAGGCGGTGAAGTACGCCGAATCCAAGGGCAAGTTGATGTTCTCCGGCACGGGCAACGACGCTGAATCCAAGAACTTCGTCGGCTACCCAGCCGCCTACCCCTATGTCGTCGGAGTAGCTGCCTCCGACGAAAGCGGGAAAGTTGGCGACTTCTCGGAACACGGCAACTACGTCGATCTGGCGGCTCCCGGCCTCAACGTGCCCACCTGGTGCGACGCAACATTTCGCTCGTACTGCGACGAGGGGGGCACAAGTATCGCCACCGCCATCGCATCCGCTTCAGCCGCCCTCATCTGGTCCGCCCACCCCAACTGGACGGCCAACCAGGTTCTCAGCGCGTTGATCGACACAGCCAGCCGGGACTGGCCGAAGGACCAGCCGAGCAACTACCTCGGCTACGGCCTGGTCCGCCCTCGCAAGGTGCTGGAAAACAGCAGCATCAACCCCGGCCCCGCCAACAAGGACCCTCTTAGCTACGAGAACGGGGCCGGCGTCACCGGAGACTCCCCCTCACCCTCCGCTCCGGACACAGCCTCGTCGCAAGCCCCGAAGAACACCTCAGGCGGCGCGACCTCAGCAGCAGGATCCAGCTCGAACTCCTCCGACGGCAACACTCAGTTGTACGTAATCGTGGGCGCCGTGCTTGTCGCGGTGATCGGCGGCGGAGCCTTCGCCGTGGCACGCAAGCGGCGAACCGCCTGACCGCTTCCCGCTTCCCGTAAGCGGGCCTGAACACCTCTACGACCAACAGCGAATTAGACGAAGGGAAGTCTGGCGATGGTGGCTGGGCAGAAGCTCAACGATGCCGAAGTAATCAAGCTCGAAAAGGAAATGGTTCAGCGGTACGAGTCGATCAAGGGTCAGCTCAGCGTTCTCCAGGGAACGCTGGACACGATGGAGGTCAACTGGCGAGGCATCGGCGCCAAGGCCTTCAACGACAAGCAGGTCGAGATCAACCAGCGCGTCAAGAGCATCGGCGCACTGCTCACGTGGTTCCTGGACAACATCAACGAGACCCGCAAGCTCACGAACACGAACGAAGACGCGGTGCGCTCGACCATGCAGAGCATCGATGTCCAGTACGGCGGCGAGAAGTCGGCTCTCAACAGCTACTGAGCGGCACCCGTCACGTCTCCGGGCCGTCGTGCCCCAAAAGAAGTCCATGCAGAGATGAGGAACCACGGTGAGCATTCACAACGACGAGATGGCTGTGAAGTACGACGGCCTCGACACGATCACCACCACGCTCGGTAAGCAGGCCAGCAAGCTCGAAGAGGACATCCAGGCGCTCAAGGCCGCAGTGATGAAGGTCGCCGCTGGCTGGGAAGGCGAGGCCGCGAACGCGTTCGGCGCGAAGATGAAGCAGTGGGACACCGACGCTGCCGCGCTCCACTCGGCGCTCGTGTCCATCGGCCAGAAGGTCACCCAGGCCGGCGGCGACTACCGCGCCGGTGACCTCAAGGGAGCCAGCTACTTCCAGTGAGCTGAGCGGATCGACATGACAGGGTGGGCACGCACGGGAGGTGCCCACCCTGCGTCATGTGCGGATCGTCTGTATCTCCTGGAGCCTCAGCGAACTGGTGTACTCGACGATGCTCCACATGTGCACCGTTTCCGCCACGGCCCTTCTGGTCATAGCTGGTCCGGCCCGCTCGCCGCAGCAGTGGTCAGCCGCACGCGCCGGAGTCCTCAAGGGCCTTGGTGTAGGCCGTGATCAGTGTCTTCATCGCATCGGAGTCAGATCGGTCGGGAGTGAACACCTGGATTACGGCGTACAGAGTCTGATCCGGGTGATCCGAGGACTTGCATGACGCCGTGGTCTTCCCTACCGCACCAGTACCCGAGTAAAGATAGCGATCATCGTCGGTCACTTGGCCGTCATCCATTTTGTCGTATCCCGCGGCGACAGTGGACGCGCTCTCCCCGTTGCTCCACCATGCCTGAATCTGCCGAACCGCGATATCGCCGTCGACGACGACATCACACCGTTTTGTTCCCCCGTTGGGAGACGAGGGCTTCACGGAGATGGAATCACCGCCCGGCAGGAAAGCATCGAGCAGCTTGGAGTCCAGCGAAATGCCACAGAGGGCGCTGGGTACTGTGTAGTTCTTCTCTTCTTCTCCGCCTCCGCCTGAGCACGCAGAAAGAGTCAGTGCTCCGGCCAGTGTTACGGCGACGGAAGTCGAAGCTCGGACGGCTCGTGCGGGGTGGGTGAGTCGGGGGCGGAACATGAAGAGGCCCTCTCGCGTGGGGTCAGATTTCGGTCTTGAGATGCGGGGCCATGTACTCGGTGTTTATGCCCGCGTCCCTGAAGCCCTGCTGCGTCGCTGCGCGCGCTTTCTCGTCGATGCTGCTGTCCTGCAGGTCAGTCCGGTTGTGAGCCTTGGCCGCAAGCTCGGCAGCCCGCTCCGTATAAGCCGAGTTCTCTTCGAGGCCGCTTTCCCACTTCTCCCCCATAACGGCGCCGGCGTCATCCTTTGCATGGCCCTCTGCATTCTGGAACAGTTCCTCGAGAACCATGCTGCTGACAGTGCTGGCTGCGCCGCCGGCCACCGCACCACCAATAGGGCTTGCGATGAAGGTCACGCCGACGCCGATACCCGTGCCGATACCGCCTGAGATGCCATTCTTCCACTGGGTGACAGACTGGTCGTAGGCGTCGTCGGACTCCTTCGCGGGACCGGCTACTGCTTCCTGACGCCCGATGGCGAGTGTTCCGGAGATCTCGCCCGAACCGTGAGCGAGCTGTTCGACGGCGAATTGCGTGTCGTTGGAGTATCGGTCACCCGCTGCCAAGTTCGGGTTCATATGGTAATCCATCATGTTCGCCATGTAGGCCTTGTTTGCCACTTCGACGGCTGCATAACCTTCAGGGTTCTGCCCGACTGAAACGAGTAGAGCCGTCACGTCCCTGTGGTTGAGCGTGGCGGAGGATCCCGCTACCGGGAATAGCCTGTTTGTGTCTCCATCGGAGTCGTCTGTCATCGCTCGGTTGATATCCGGGAGATACTCTGACGTGATCTGTCCGATACTGTCGGACATGTAGCTGTTATCGGTGAGTCGCGCATTGTCGTCCGAGATGGAGGACACGATGCTCTCAAAGAGCTTCGTCTGCTCTCCGTTGTGGGCAGGTGTATCTGCTGTCGGAAGCTCACCCGCCGGATGCCCCGTGGTAGCCGCCTCCAGTGCCAACGCCAGATTGTTCTGTCCGGTATGGAGATCGTCTCCGTGGGAGTCCACTTCCTGGGGCCAGTCCCGTTCCTCGAACAGGTACTGGAAGTTGGACAGTGTGACTTTCCCTTTGTAGTCGTTCTCATCGTCGGAGTCCCGCTCGAAGGGGTTATTCGGATCGTCCTTCGAGATGTACTCCTCGTTGAAGAACCCGGTCGCGGCATCCGGGCTGTTGGACAGACCCTTCAAGAAGCCCGTCAGTGGGTCGGCCCCACTGTCCTCACCGATGCGATTGAGGTACTGCATCGTGCCTCCGGCTCCACCGAAGTGCCAGGCGAGGTTGTCTCGTTCGCCATTGCCGGTCAGTTTCCGTTCGGTCGCCATGAGGTCGGTGCCGTATTGCTTCATGAACGTGTCGTCGTAGTCGCCGATGCGCATGAGGTTGCTCATG
Source organism: Streptomyces sp. NPDC033131 (assembly GCF_055578365.1). Lineage (NCBI taxonomy): Bacteria > Bacillati > Actinomycetota > Actinomycetes > Kitasatosporales > Streptomycetaceae > Streptomyces > Streptomyces sp. NPDC033131. Next base: position 21,877 of record NZ_JBVIPA010000037.1, on the reverse strand, counting down.
ACCTGGAAGCCCATGGGTCCGCTGGGACCGCCGATACGGTTCTCTCCGAGGCCGATCATGTTGCTCTTCCAGTCGGTCATCGCGGCGGAGCCACTCTGCGATGCACCGGCGAGGGTGAGACTGAGGTTCCGCTGCATGTCGTCGAGCTGCTCGAGCCGGTTACGGAATACGTCAGAGTTGGTGTGCGGGTTTGTGACACCAGTCCAGAACTCCAGGGTCTTCTGGGGACCCAGACCCGTGGCGAACCGTTCGGCGAACAGTTCGTCGTTCCCGTACTTCTTGAGGCCCGCGTTGAGCCGATCGAACTCCTCGAGAGTGAGGTCTTCCGGGTTTTTCTTCGCGAGCTTGGCCAGTTCGTCGGCCTGCTTGACGGCCTCGGCCGCAGTGTCCCGGTCCTTGTAGTTGGCTTCCGAGAATCCGAGTGCGCTCTGGTCAGCGATCGCTTTGAGGACAGTACTGGCCGAGCTGTCGCTCTCCGTAGCCTCGTTCAGGATCTTCTGTACCTCATCGCGCAAGGCGGTGACGTCGCTGGCCTGGTGCTCGGGAACCGAGGTGCCCTTCGCGGCGCGGTCAGGGTGGATGTTCATGGTGACGGTGAATCCGCTGTCACCGGTGGACACCACCGTCAGGTTCTTCTTCAGACCTCGGTCGATCGCGTCGTTGAGATTGTCCTGGTAGCGCTTCAGCTCGTCCCGTGTGTCCCGGAGGATGTTCCGGATCGACGTGGCCTGTGTGTGGGCATCGGCGAATTCGCCGGCGGTCTTGCCGATGAACTCCTTCGACACGGTTGCGTTGTAGCCCATCCAATTGGCCTTGTTGGCGGCGCCCCGGAGACCCTTCTCGGCGTCGTCCTTGAGTGTCTCGAGGTCGCTGATCATCGTCGACCAGTCGTCGATGGCGGTGTCGAGTTGACTGAAGTTGGCGAAACGAAGAGCGTCGAGGTCCATCAGTTCTTGTCTTTCTTCTCGCCGGAGTCGGCGTAGGCCGGATTCTTCGCGCCCGGTTCACCGACCCTCTCGTCGAAGCCCGCGTCAAGCGTGTCAATGCTGCTCATCTGGCGACGGATGTAGTGGTCGCCGTCCGAGTGCAGATTCTTGGTGACCGTCATGTGATTGGAGATGTGCGCGCACGCGTCCCGGAGGGAAGACAACTGCTCGTCCCAGCGCGTCGCCACATGCTGGAGGCCCCCGCCCAGGGCGAATCCTTCCTTGGACAGGGTCCCCGCGGCCGTCTCGCTGCTGGGTACAGCCCTGCGTCCCTTGTCCCACAGGTCGTTGTACAAGGCGAAGGCCTTCTTGCCGATGTTCGACAGGTCGCCTTGACTGACCTTGAGTTCGCCGTACTGGCTGGGGGTCGAGGTGTAGCCCCCGCCGTCACCGGGGTCCAACTGGTTCAGCTGCATCTGCGTCGGCTGACGTTCGGCAGCCTGCGACTTCAGCTGCTCCCACTCGTCCCAGGCCATGCGTGTACCTCTCCCCGTGTCCCCGTGCAGTCCGCCTCTCAGGGCGAAACTTGTTCCGTCAAAGTACTAACTGGCCAGACCCGTGGTCTCGTTTCAAGCGACTTCACAGATCCCACGCGCTTCACGGTCGTGGATCGGAGGATCTCCAGTCCACCACCGCCGCCTTACATCTGAGCAGCCAACGAGAACGTCCACACACCCATCCCCACCATCACCACCGCACAGACAAACGCCACGACCCGTTTGGACCGATACTCCGAGTCCGACGGCTCGTTCGCCTCCGGATCACGGAACCGGCGCGCCTGGAACCGCCACCACAGCGCCCGCTGATCGGCCGCACCGAGCCCGGCGAGTGCCAGCGCGAGCAGGATCATGAAGATCCCCACGCCCACCATCAGTAGGTCCCTCCCCACGCCACGCACACCACCGACCCCACGCAGGCCACCTCAGAACTCCCTCTCCGCCACCAACCCCACCTGAACCAACGGCTTCCCCCGCCGCCGGGACACAAAGACCCCCCGCCCCGCGGGCATCGGCCGCGGCCGGACCCCGCCGAGCAGGTCCCCCTCGGCCGGGTCGCCGGCCAGGACGACACCCTGGGCGCCCAGTTCCTTGATGCGCTGCATGAACGCCTCGTAGGAGGCCCGTCCCGCGCCGGCCGTCGACCGCGCGATGATGAACCGCACGCCCACGTCGCGGGCGAACGGAAGCAGCTCGGTCAGGCCCGCCAGCGGATTCCCGCTCGACGTGGAGACGAGGTCGTAGTCGTCGATGACGACGTACACCGTCGGTCCCTGCCACCAGCTCCGGTCCCGCAGTTGCTGGGCGGTCACGTCGGCCGTGGGCGAGCGGCGCTGCATCAGGTCGGCCAGGGCGGCCATGTGGTGGTCCATGGAGTTGGACATGGGGATGTACTCGGCGAGGTGCGACGCCGGCGTCACGTCCAGCAGTGAGCGCCGGTTGTCGATGACGAACAGCTTGGCCTCGTGGCCCTCGTACCGTTCCGTGAGTTGCTTGATCAGCAGTCGCAGCAGGTTGGACTTGCCCGACTCGCTCTCACCGAAGACGAGGAAGAACGGGTCCTGCTCGAAGTCGACGAAGACCGGTTCAAGGTTGTCCTCGTCGAGCGCGAAGGCGACACCGCGCTGGGGGAAACGGTTGCCGGGCGGCAGCTGTTCGGCCGGGAACTCGCGGGGAAGCAGGCGGACTTCGGGAGCTCCGGGCGCCTGCCAGTGCCGGGAGACCTCGGTCGCCAGCGCGGCCGTGGCCTCCGCCAGGTCCGTGTCGGAGGTCAGACCGTCGATGCGGGGCACCGCCGCCATGAAGTGCAGCTTCTGCGGCGCCTGTCCGCGGCCCGGCACGCCCGCCGGAACGTTCGCGGCCACCTTGCGGTCCAGCTCGGAGTCCATCGTGTCGCCGAGCCGCAGCTCCAGGCGGTTCATCAGCTGGTCCTTGAGGGCGGCCCTGACCTCCATCGAGCGCGAGGCCGTGAGGATCAGGTGGATGCCGTAACCGAGGCCGCGCGCCGCGATGTCGTGGATCACCTGGTCCATCGCCTCGTAGTCCGCGCGGAAGTTGCCCCAGCCGTCGATGACGAGGAAGACGTCTCCCCACGGCTGGTCCGTGACCGGGATCTCGCCCCGGGCACGGCGGGCCCGGAAGTCCGCGATGGACGCGATGCCGGCGGAGCGGAAGTACTCCTCGCGTTGGGTGAGCACGCCGTACACCTCGGCCACCGTGCGCCGCACGCGCTCCGGGTCCAGTCGTGAGGCCACGCCACCCACGTGCGGCAGTCCGGCGATCGCCGCCATGCCGCCACCGCCGAAGTCCAGGCCGTAGAACTGGACTTCGTGCGGTGTGTGGGTGAGCGCGAACGCGGAGATCAGCGTGCGCAGCAGCGTCGACTTGCCGGACTGCGGGCCGCCGACGATCTGCATGTGGCCGGCCGCGCCGGAGAAGTCCGCCCAGAGCGGATCGCGGCGCTGCTCGAAGGGCTTGTCGACCAGGCCCACCGGCACGATCAGGCGGCCCGCGCCTTCGTAGCCGGGCTGGGTGAGGCCGCGGCCCGGTACGGCGGTGAGTCCGGGCAGGAGGCTGTCCAGGGAGGGCGGGCTGTCCAGCGGCGGCAGCCACACCTGGTGGGCCGCCGGGCCCTGCGCCTCCAGCCGGCGCACGACCACGTCCAGCACGGTGTCCGCGAGAGCGTCGTCGACGTCCGGAGTGTCCGAGGCCGCAGGGCGCTGCTGCGGTACCGCTACGTACTGGACCGGCACCTCGGCCGCGGTGAACAGCACCGGCCGCCGGTCCATCGGCAGCCGGCCGCTGCCCAGCGCCGACCGCTGTGTGCCCGAGCGGTACACGCCGGAGACGTACGCCGCCTTGAAGCGCACCATCTCGCCCGTGCCGAACTTCAGGATGCCGGAGCCGGGGACGTTGGGCAGTTCGTAGGCGTCCGGCACGCCGATCGCCGCCCGGGACTCCGCGGCGGAGAAGGTGCGCAGACCGATCCGGTACGACAGATAGGTCTCCAGTCCGCGCAGCCGCCCCTCTTCCAGGCGCTGCGAGGCCAGCAGCAGGTGCACGCCGAGCGACCGGCCGATGCGGCCGATCTGGACGAACATCTCGATGAAGTCCGGCTTGGCGGTGAGCAGTTCGCTGAACTCGTCGATCACCAGGACCAGCGAGGGGATCGGCTGCAGCGGCGCGCCGGCCGCGCGTGCCTTCTCGTAGTCGTGGATGTTGGCGTAGTTGCCCGCGTCGCGCAGCATCTCCTGGCGGCGGTTGAGCTCGCCGCGGATGGAGTCGCCCATGCGGTCGACCAGGGTCAGGTCGTCCGCGAGGTTGGTGATGACGGCCGCCACGTGCGGCATCTGCGCCATGCCGGCGAAGGTGGCGCCGCCCTTGAAGTCGGCGAGGACGAAGTTCAGGGTCTCCGAGGAGTGCGTCACCGCGAGGCCCAGCACCAGGGTGCGCAGCAGCTCCGACTTGCCGGAACCGGTGGCGCCCACGCACAGCCCGTGCGGGCCCATGCCCTCCTGTGCGGCCTCCTTGAGGTCCAGCATGACGGGCCGGCCGTCCTCGCCGAGTCCGATCGGCACCCGCAGCCGCTCGGCCAGCGAACGCGGCCGCCAGGTGCGCTGGGTGTCGACGGACGCCGCGTCACCGAGGTTCAGCAGGTCGGTGAACTCCAGGTTGGCCAGCAGTGGTTCGTCGTCGTCCCCGCCGGAGGCCATCCGCAGCGGGGCGAGTTGCCGGGCGAGCGCTTCGGCGGACTCGTAGGAGAGGGTGTCGGGAGTTCCCTCGTAGACGACGCCGTGCCCCGACTCCAGGTGCAGCGCCTCGGGTTGTACGACGATGGAGAGCTCGCCGCCGGCCCCGGTCAGCTCGCCGGGGACGACCTCGAGGACGGTGACGCCCTGCAGACCCTCGGGGTTGGCGAGGACGGAGTCGGGGGGCAGGGAGAGGCCGTCGAGTACGACGACGATGTGGGGTTCCTCCGGCAGGGGCGCCGCGTTCGGGTGGAAGCGCGGACGGCCGGTCAGCCGGGTGGCGAGCAGGTTCTCCAGCTCGCGGCTGTCGCTGTCAATCAGCCTGCGGCTGCCGGCGCCGTCCACGGAACCGGGCGCCTGGACGTGCGGGAGCCACTTGGCCCACTCCCAGTGGGGCAGGGCCTGCCGGCCTGCCGCGACGACGATGAGGAGGTCCTGGGGGGAGTGCAGCGCGGCCAGCGAGCCGGCCATGGCCCGGGCGGAGGACCGTACGGACTGCGGGTCACCGCTGATCGTGACGTGGTAGAAGGCGCGCAGTGAGACCGCCATCGGCAGGTCGTCCAGGGTGCTGTGGACGGCGAGGAAGCGCTGCATCGCGCCCGCCGTCAGCGGCTCCAGCTGTTCGACGGGGGCGGTCTCGGGGGCGACCAGGGCACTGGCGAGCGCCTGCGAGCCGAGGCCGATGCGGACCTGGGCGAAGTCCTCGTCGCCGGGGCGCCGTTCCCACACCCGGCTGCCTTCGGCGACCAGCGCCCACAGCTGCTCGGGGGAGGGGTGGAGGAAGTACTGCGCGTCCCGCTGTGCCCTCGCCGTGTCGACGGCCGTGCGCCGGGTCTGCGCCAGGTAGCTGAGGTAGTCGCGGCGCATGTCCGCCAACTCACCCTGGGAGCCGCGGCGGAAGCGGACCACCATCGCGATGGACATGGCGATCGTCGACGCGATCATGATCATGCCCATGATCTTCATGAACGGCTGCCCGCTCGTGAAGAAGAAGACCACCGAGCCACCCATGCCGAGCGTCGGCAGGAGCTGCATCAGCACGCTTTCCTGGTGCCCCCGCGGCAGTTCGGGCGGAGGCTGCAGGACGATCTCCCGCGTGGACACTTCGGACGGCAGCACCCGAGGCGGGCGCTTCACGACGATGTGGCTCACTGTCATCCATTCCCTTGGCCGGCCCGGAGAGTCCGTCCGCCGCCCCGTCTCGGGCGGACGCAGGCCGCCGCGTGATCCTACTGACTTCGCAAGAGACGACGGGACGGTAGGGTGCCGGATGTTCGCGTGAGCACACGCGAGTTGGGCTGGAGGATCAGGGCATTCCGTGCCATCTGACGAGGTACGGAACACCGGTGTCAGCCCCGCGGCGGACTGGTCGCCACCTTCCCGCGGCGCCCGTCCTGACGGGCGGGAAAAGCGGCGCAGGACTTTCACACCGCAGACGCGGAATTATCACTGAGGGGGATCAGCAGGTGAGCATGACGGCCTCCGCGGCAGCCACCGGAGGAGGGACCGGTACGGGGACCTCCGGTACGGGCACGGGGCTCGGCTTCTGCCGGGTCACGATCGTCGCGCCCGACAGCCGGATCGACGTGGCACTGCCCGACGACATCCCGGTCGCCGACATCTATCCGGAGATCCTCAGGCTCTCCCAGCAGAGCCCCACCGAGGGCGCACCCGTCGGCTACCACCTGGTACGCCGGGACGGCACCGTCCTCGACAGCTCCCGGTCCTTCGCCGCCCAGCGCATTCTCGACGGCGAACTCCTCACCCTGCGCCCCTTCGCCGAGTCGCTGCCCCCGGCCGTCTTCGACGACGTCTCCGAAGCGGTCGCCTCCGCGGTGACGAGCGAACGCACCCTGTGGAGCGGCGACTTGACGCGCGCCGCAGGCCTCGTCGGAGGCGGTGTCCTGCCGGTCCTGCTCGCCTTCGTGGCCTGGACCGGCGACCCGCGCCACGACATGCACAGCCTGCCCGGCGTCCTCGCCGGAATCGCCGGTGTGCTCCTGGTCGTCCTCGCGTGCGTACGCGCCCGGGTCTACGACGACCGGGCCTCGGCCATCGCCCTGGGACTCGGCGCCCTCCCCAACGTCGGCGTGGCCGGCTCGGGACTCCTCCCGCTCACCGACGGGCAGGGCATAGGCAAGCTCCAGTTCCTCCTCGCCTGCGCTGCGGTGCTGCTGGCCTCGTTCCTGCTCACGTTGTGCTCGCCGAGCGGAGACGGGCCGTTCGTCGCCTTCGTCTTCGCCTCCGCCATCGGTCTGCTCGCCGTGTTCGCGGGCACCCTCGCCGACTGGACGGCCTCCGAGATCGCCGCCCTGTGCGCCCCGATCGCCGTCGGCGCCCTCGCCTTCCTGCCGGGGCTGTCGATGCGCTTCGCCCGGCTGCCGATCGGCTTCGACACCCCGGAGGCCGCCCCGCGCAGCGCGTACGACACCGACCCCACCCCCCAGGAGCCGGTCGACGCCGAGCGGATCGCCGCCAAGGCCCGGCGCGGCCACGAGCTGCTGGTCGGCCTGGTGGGCGGCTGCGCGGTGACCGTGGTCGGTTCCTCGGCGGTCCTCGGCTTCTCGTCCGACGTCTGGGCCCAGCTCCTCGCCCTCGCGACCGGGGTGGCCCTGCTGATGCGCGCCCACCTCTTCCGGTACACCGGTCAGGTCGCCCCCGTCCTCTCCGCCGGACTCGCCTCCCTCGTCCTGCTCGGCCTCGGTCTCGCGCTCAACCCGCCGCAGTCGATCGTCCGCGACGCCCTCCTGGGCGACCGCGGCGACCTCGACATCCGGACCATCTGGCTGGTCGCGGCGATCGCCGCGACGGCCGCGCTCGTCACCTCGCTCGGCCTGATCGTCTCGCGCGGCGGTCCCACCCCGTTCTGGGGACGCTTCCTGGAGATCGCCGAGGGCTTCGTGCTGCTCACCCTGGTGCCGCTGGCCCTGGCCGTCTTCGACGTGTACACCACCGCCCGGTCGATGACGAGCTGATCCAGCCGATCCGGCTATGAGCGAAGGGACCATCGAGCGTGAGCTTCGGCCCACCTCCATCGATATTCACCCAGTCGACGGTCTCGGCTGACCTCCAGCGCAGGAAGCGTCGTAGGACGCTGCTGTTCGGCGGGGTGGCGGCCGTCCTGGTCGTCGTCCTGGCCGTCGGCGGCCGGCTGCTGTGGGACCGGGATCCGTCAGCGTCGAACAAGCCCCTGGCCGCCGCCCCGCAAAGCCGCCTCGACGTCCGGGAATCGGTCGAGACACCGCCCAAGAGCACCACCGGAGTCATGGCGTTCCGTTTCTCGGAGGACGAGATGGCGCCCGGCGAGCGGGTCCAGATGCCCGGCACCTGGGCCACGGACGAGATCCTCGCCAAGGGCATCAACAGAAGCCTCGTCGGCCTGAGGATCGGCACGGACGCCTCCGTCGGCGACGAGGAGTGGAAGCTCCAGTTCCCCGGCCCGATCTGCGGCTACACGCGCCATGTGACCGTCGAGAACCGTACGGCCGTCCTCTTCCGTTCGGGCACCGGCGAGGACGCCCACTGCGACCACGTGGCCTTCGTCGACCTGGACGACGGCCGGAAGATCTGGGAGCACGCGTTCACGTCCGGCAAGTGGGATTCCACCGGCGTGACCCTCACCCACGCCACGGTCGCCGTGACCCGGGACGGCGGCTCCGAGGCGTACGACATGGACGGGGGCCGGCGGCTGTGGCGCACCGAGGGCCCCGGCGACTGCAAGGACCGCAGCGTGGCCGGCGGACGTGCCCTGCTCGTGCTGGTCGCCTGCCCCCAGGGTGACAAGCCCGCCACCGCGTGGGAGTCCACGGTGTACCAGGTGCGCAAGGTGGCGCCGGGCACCGGCAGGACCGTGTGGACCTACCGGATCGCGTCCGGAGTCCGGGACGTACAGGTCCCGTCCACCGACCCCGCCGTCCTCGCGGTCGCGGCCGGCGACACCGGCTACACCGAGCTGCTCTCCCTGGACGGCAAGGGCAAGAACCGTGCCACGGTCCGGCTGCAGGGCGGGCAGTACGTCGGTGAGTGCAACGACGCCGCGTCCGACTACGGCATCATCGACGACTGCCCCACGATCCCGGTGGGCGGCGGCCAGGTCTTTCTCCGGAGCAAGGACCACGAGGACGCCAAGCGTCCCTCCAACTGGATCGTCGGCTTCGACCTGAGGACCGGGAACACGGTCAAGAAGTTCGACTCGGGGCCCAACGAGCTGCTGTACCCGATGCGGATGAGCGGCGACCGGCTCCTCGCACTGCGCGAGAGCGGCGACCGCATCTCACCGATGGCGCTGGTGAGTCTCGACCCGAAGACAGGGGAGGAGACCCCGTACTTCTACTTCGGTCTGCCGCTGGAGGCCGAGGTGTTCACGCTCAGGGACTCGTACGACATCCTCGTCCAGGACGGGCGGCTGTTCTTCGCTGCGAAGGAGGCGAACGGCCCCGCCAAGGGCAAGCAGTGGATCTGGCTGGCCCTCGGCATCGAAAGCGCCGCGCGGGCCGGCATGACCACGACCCGGTAGCGGAGACGACGAGCGGGGAACCGGCCGTGCACCCGTTCCCCGCCCCCGGCCTGTCACTGAGCGGCAGGCCCGCCACCGGGGGGCGCAGGGTCCAGATCGAACTCTCCGTCCCGCGCCCCCAGCACGAACGCCCGCCACTCCGCCTCCGTGTAGCGCAGCACGGTGTCGGGGTCGAGCGACGACCGCATGGCCACGGCTCCTTCGGGGAGGTAGGCGATCTCGACCCGCTCCTCGTGCTCCTCGGTGCCCGGGGCGCTGTGCCACTCGACGCCGGAGATGTCGAGGGCGTACAGCTCGTCCCTCTCGCGCTCCTTGCGTGCCTTGACTTCCTCGTCCTTGGTGTCGGCCATGGCGACTTCTGATCCTTCCCTCTGCAACGAGCTGTCCAGTCACCCTACTGGCCGTCGTTCCCCCAGGTCAGACGTTTGCTCATGAGCGACCGTCACGAAGGGCGACAACTCCCTCACACATCCGCGCCCTCGGCAGAAAGGTGCCGTCCGTGAGTTTCGGCCCACCGCCGTCCGTCTACACCGAGTCCACTCTGGCGGCCGAGAACCGCAGAAAACGCCGCCGACTGCTCACCCTCGGTGCCACCACGACCGCGCTCGCGCTGCTGCTCGCGGGCATCTGGGTCCTGTCGTACGACGGCACCGGCACCCCCTCCGACCAGAGCCCGGCCGCGGTGAGGCAGGCCCCTGACGACATCCGGGAGACGATCGAGCGGCGGCCGGCGACTCCGGAAGCGGTGAGCGCGGTCGAGCGTCGCGCCGAGGGCGTCAAGGCCGGCCAGAACGTCAAGGCGACGGGCACCTGGGCGACCGCCAGGACGTTCGCGAAGACCGTGGGCAACCGCATCACGGGGTACAGGGTCTCGACCAACCGCGAGGCGTGGAAGCTGACCTTCCCCGGCGGTGTCTGCGCCGCCACCCCGCACGTCACCGCGGACGGCCGGACCGCCGTGGCCTTCTCGAGCGAACCCACCAGGACCGATCCGAGCGGGGGGACCATGAGCGGTCCGTGCGACAGGGTCGCGATGTTCGACATCGACACGGGCAAGCGGCTGTGGCACGTCGAGTTGCCCGAGCGGCGACTCGTGCCCGCCAGGGTCACGATGACGCGCGGAAAGGTCGTCGCGGCCTGGGAGGACGGCTCGGCGGCGTACGCCATGACCGACGGGAAGCCGCTCTGGTCGCACACGCCCGGACCGGCCTGCGGGGACAGCGGCTACTCCGGGGGCAAGGCCCTCGTGCGCGTCGTCAGGTGCGGCAACGCGGACAACCGGCGCTTTCGGGTGGAGGGGACGGATGCCGGGACGGGAAAACCCCTGTGGAGCTACGCGGTGACCCCGGGGGTCCAGGACGTTCGTCTGATCTCCTCGTCCCCCGTGGTCATCGCCGTCGCGGCGGGCGACCTCGTGGTCACCGAGCTGATCTCCCTCGGTGACCAGGGCGAGTTCCGCGCCACCATCTCGGTGCCCGTCCAGAACTACCTCACCAAGTGCGGCGACGGCATCGACGTCACAGGCCCGGTCGAGACCTGCGAGGCGGTCGTGGTCGGCGAGCGGCAGCTGTACGTCGCCACGCAGGCCCGCGGCACCGGCACCGCGAGCGCCCACGGTCAGGTGGCCAACGAGATCGTCGCCTTCGACCTGGCCACCGGGAAGAGCGCCGGGAAGTTCGATGCCCGAGCCGGCCGGCCGATGTACCCCGTCCGCATGAGCGGCGACAGGCTGATCGCCGTCCGGGAGTCCACCTCGGCCCACACGCCCAGCGCCGCCGTGAGCATCGACCCCGAGTCGGGGAAGGAGACCCTGCTCCTGCTCTACGGCACGGTCGGCATGCTGCCCTTCGAGTACCTGGACGTCCGCTACGAACACGGCCGCGTCTTCTTCGCCGCCACGAGCCTCGCCGGACCGGTGAGCAAGGACGACGAAGGGGAGGGCCTGTGGCTCGCCGACGGGTTCGAGACCGGCGGCTGACACCGCAGACCACCCCGGTCGGGGGCATCCTCGCAGGCTGGTAGTCTGTGCTGTGGCCGTTTGTGTACGCGCCCCCGGAGCCCACGCCCTGGAGGCCGCGCCCAGCGGATCCCCGCCTCCCGAGTAACGGAAGCTCCCCCGAGATGTGGACCGGGGGCACTCGGTGGCCCTTCACAGACTACGAGGAGTACGCGTGTCGCTCGACGCCGCAACGAAGAAGCAGCTCATCACCGAGTTCGGTACCAAGGAGGGCGACACCGGCTCCCCCGAGGTCCAGGTCGCGATGCTCTCGCGCCGTATCTCGGACCTGACCGAGCACCTCAAGACCCACAAGCACGACCACCACTCCCGCCGTGGTCTGCTCATCCTGGTCGGTCAGCGTCGCCGCCTGCTGCAGTACCTCGCTAAGAAGGACATCCAGCGCTTCCGCGCGCTGGTCGACCGCCTCGGCATCCGCCGCGGTGCGGCGGGCGCCAAGTAAGACGCCGTGAGGGGAGCGGTTCCCGTGATCATCGGGGCCGCTCCCTTTGCTGTACGTACGGAAACGTGCGGAGTGTCACCGACGCTTTGTAGTGTGGTAGCACAACGCAATACGGACGACACAGAGTGATGACGGGTACTCGCTGAGGGTAGGGCGTCATCACGACAAACGAACGAGGAGGAGCGCACCTCGCCGCCGCCGGTCCTCGGTAGTGGCCCCCGGGGGGAAGAGAGCCCCGAGGGCTTCGATCGAAGACCGGCCCGCACCAGACGGAGCGCTTCTCCGCAACCGTCCCCCTGCCACACGGGCAGCCGAGGGACGAAGACGAGGAGAAAGTACTAGTGGAGAACGAGACCCACTACGCCGAGGCCGTCATCGACAACGGCTCCTTCGGCACCCGCACCATCCGCTTCGAGACGGGCCGCCTGGCCAAGCAGGCCGCCGGCTCCGCCGTGGCGTACCTGGACGACGACACCATGGTGCTGTCGGCCACCACCGCCTCCAAGAACCCCAAGGACCAGCTCGACTTCTTCCCCCTCACGGTGGACGTCGAGGAGCGGATGTACGCCGCCGGCAAGATCCCCGGCAGCTTCTTCCGCCGTGAGGGCCGTCCCTCCGAGGACGCCATCCTCACCTGCCGCCTGATCGACCGCCCGCTGCGCCCGTCCTTCAAGAAGGGCCTGCGCAACGAGATCCAGGTCGTCGCCACCATCATGGCGCTCAACCCCGACCACCTGTACGACGTCGTGGCGATCAACGCCGCCTCCGCGTCCACGCAGCTGGCCGGCCTGCCCTTCTCCGGCCCGATCGGCGGCGTCCGCGTCGCGCTGATCAACGGCCAGTGGGTCGCGTTCCCGACGCACACCGAGCTCGAGGACGCCGTCTTCGACATGGTCGTAGCCGGTCGCGTCCTCGAGGACGGCGACGTCGCGATCATGATGGTCGAGGCCGAGGCCACCGAGAAGACCATCCAGCTGGTCAAGGGCGGCGCCGAGGCGCCGACCGAGGAGGTCGTCGCCTCCGGTCTGGACGCCGCGAAGCCCTTCATCAAGGTGCTCTGCAAGGCCCAGGCCGACCTCGCCTCCAAGGCCGCCAAGCCGACCGGCGAGTTCCCGGTCTTCCTGGACTACCAGGACGACGTCTTCGAGGCGCTCTCCGCCGCGGTGCGCCCCGAGCTCGCCCAGGCGCTCACCATCGCCGGCAAGCAGGACCGCGAGGCCGAGCTGGACCGCGTCAAGGCGCTGGCCGCCGAGAAGCTCCTGCCGGAGTTCGAGGGACGCGAGAAGGAGATCTCCGCCGCGTACCGCTCGCTGACCAAGGCCCTGGTCCGTGAGCGCGTCATCAAGGAGAAGACGCGCATCGACGGCCGTGGGCTGACGGACATCCGTACGCTCGCCGCCGAGGTCGAGGCCATCCCGCGCGTGCACGGTTCGGCGCTGTTCGAGCGTGGCGAGACCCAGATCCTGGGCGTCACCACCCTGAACATGCTCCGGATGGAGCAGCAGCTGGACACCCTCTCCCCGGTGACCCGCAAGCGCTACATGCACAACTACAACTTCCCGCCGTACTCCGTCGGCGAGACCGGCCGCGTCGGCTCCCCGAAGCGCCGCGAGATCGGCCACGGCGCTCTCGCCGAGCGCGCCATCGTGCCGGTCCTGCCGACGCGCGAGGAGTTCCCGTACGCGATCCGTCAGGTGTCCGAGGCCCTCGGCTCCAACGGCTCGACGTCCATGGGCTCGGTCTGCGCCTCCACCATGTCGCTGCTGAACGCCGGTGTGCCGCTGAAGGCGCCCGTCGCCGGTATCGCCATGGGCCTGATCTCCCAGGAGATCAACGGCGAGACGCACTACGTCGCCCTCACCGACATCCTCGGTGCGGAGGACGCCTTCGGCGACATGGACTTCAAGGTCGCCGGCACCAAGGAGTTCGTGACCGCCCTCCAGCTCGACACCAAGCTGGACGGCATCCCGGCCTCCGTCCTGGCCGCGGCCCTCAAGCAGGCCCGTGACGCCCGCCTCCACATCCTCGACGTGATGATGGAAGCGATCGACACGCCGGACGAGATGTCCCCCAACGCCCCGCGGATCATCACCGTCAAGATCCCCGTGGACAAGATCGGCGAGGTCATCGGCCCGAAGGGCAAGATGATCAACCAGATCCAGGAGGACACCGGCGCCGAGATCACGATCGAGGACGACGGCACCATCTACATCGGTGCCCAGGTCGGCTCGCAGGCCGAGGCCGCCCGCGCCACGATCAACTCGATCGCGAACCCGACCATGCCGGAGGTCGGCGAGCGCTACCTGGGTACGGTCGTGAAGACGACCACCTTCGGTGCGTTCGTCTCGCTGCTCCCGGGCAAGGACGGTCTGCTGCACATCTCGCAGATCCGCAAGCTCGCCGGCGGCAAGCGCGTGGAGAACGTCGAGGACGTCCTCGCCGTGGGCTCCAAGGTCCAGGTCGAGATCGCCGAGATCGACTCCCGCGGCAAGCTCTCCCTCATCCCCGTGATCGAGGGCGAAGGCGACGACGAGAAGAAGGACGACACCGACCAGTGACGTCGAGCAGCTCCACGGCGACGGCCCGCACCTCCTCGGAGGCGCGGGCCGTCGCCCGTACCCAAACCCTCATCAAGGGGACCAACGGCATCGGTGTCGTGCGCAAGACCACCCTCCCCGGCGGCCTGCGCATCGTCACCGAGACCCTCCCCTCCGTACGCTCCGCGACCTTCGGCATCTGGGCCCACGTCGGCTCCCGCGACGAGACCCCGGCCCTGAACGGCGCCACCCACTACCTGGAGCACCTCCTCTTCAAGGGGACGCAGCGCCGGTCCGCCCTGGACATCTCCTCCGCCATCGACGCCGTCGGCGGCGAGATGAACGCGTTCACGGCGAAGGAGTACACGTGCTACTACGCACGCGTGCTCGACACCGACCTGCCGCTGGCCATCGACGTCGTCTGCGACATGCTCACGGGCTCGCTCATCCGTGAAGAGGACGTCAACGTCGAGCGCGGCGCGATCCTCGAAGAGATCGCCATGACCGAGGACGACCCGGGCGACTGCGTGCACGACCTGTTCGCGCACACCATGTTCGGCGACAACCCCCTCGGCCGCCCGGTCCTCGGCACGGTCGACACGGTCAACGCCCTCACCGCCGACCGCATCCGCCGCTTCTACAAGAAGCACTACGACCCGACCCACCTCGTGGTCGCCGCGGCCGGCAACATCGACCACAACAAGGTCGTACGACAGGTCCGCGCCGCCTTCGAGAAGGCCGGCGCCTTCAAACAGCCCGACGCCGACCCCGTCGCGCCGCGCGAAGGCCGCCGCGCCCTGCGCACCGCGGGCCGCGTCGATCTGATCGGCCGCAAGACCGAGCAGGCCCACGTCGTCCTCGGCATGCCGGGCCTGGCGCGTACGGACGAGCGGCGCTGGGCGCTGGGGGTGCTGAACACCGCCCTCGGCGGCGGTATGTCGTCCCGCCTCTTCCAGGAGGTCCGCGAGAAGCGCGGCCTGGCCTACAGCGTGTACTCGTACACCTCCGGCTTCGCCGACTGCGGCCTGTTCGGCGTGTACGCGGGCTGCCGCCCGAGCCAGGTGCACGACGTGCTGAAGATCTGCCGCGACGAACTCGACCACGTCGCCGAGCACGGCCTCTCGGACGACGAGATCGGCCGCGCCATCGGCCAGCTCCAGGGCTCCACGGTCCTGGGCCTGGAGGACACCGGCGCGCTGATGAACCGCATCGGCAAGAGCGAGCTGTGCTGGGGCGAACAGATGTCCGTCGACGACATGCTGGCCCGGATAGCTTCGGTCACCCCGGACGACGTCCGCTCGGTCGCCGGCGAGATCCTGGGCCGACGGCCCTCGCTGTCGGTCATCGGCCCGCTCAAGGACAAGCAGGCGTCCCGTCTGCACGAGGCCGTCGCCTAACCAATCCGAACCCCGGGACTCCGGAACCACGGTTAAGGAAGCAAGAAGATGAGCAAGCTGCGCGTGGCGGTCCTCGGCGCCAAGGGCCGGATCGGCTCCGAGGCGGTACGAGCGGTCGAGGCCGCCGAGGACATGGAGCTGGTGGCCGCCCTCAGCCGGGGCGACAAGCTGGAGACGCTGGCCGAGACCGGTGCCCAGGTCGCCGTCGAGCTGACCACGCCGGCCTCGGTCATGGACAACCTCGAGTTCTGCGTACGGCACGGCATCCACGCGGTCGTGGGCACCACCGGCTGGACCGACGAGCGCCTCGCGCAGCTCAAGGGCTGGCTCGACCGGTCCCCGGAGACCGGCGTGCTCATCGCGCCCAACTTCTCCATCGGGGCCGTCCTGACCATGAAGTTCGCGCAGATCGCCGCGCCGTACTTCGAGTCCGTCGAGGTCGTCGAGCTGCACCACCCGAACAAGGTGGACGCCCCGTCGGGCACCGCCACGCGCACCGCCCAGCTCATCGCCGAGGCCCGCCGCGCGGCCGGCTCCGCCCCGGCGCCGGACGCCACGGCGACGGCCCTGGACGGCGCGCGGGGGGCCAGCGTGGACGGGGTGCCCGTGCACGCCATCCGCCTGCGCGGACTGCTCGCCCACCAGGAGGTCCTGCTGGGCGGCGAGGGCGAGACGCTGACCGTCCGCCACGACTCCCTCCACCACAGCAGCTTCATGCCGGGCATCCTGCTCGGCGCCCGCCGCGTGGTGACCACCCCTGGCCTGACCTTCGGCCTGGAAAACTTCCTGGACCTGGGCTGACACCGCGATGCGAGCCAAGCTCTCCTACGCCATAACGGCCGCCGCCCTGGTCTTCTACTTCGTCCTGGTCGGCAGCCGCGGTGTCATGCTCATCCAGACCGGCACGCTCCTCACCGTCACGTTCGGCGTGGCGGTGCTGATCCTGCCGGTCATCGGCGTGTGGTTCCTGTGGAAGAACACCCAGTTCGTCCGCAAGGCCAACCGGCTCGCCGCCGAACTCGACGCCCAGGGCGGCCTGCCCGTCGACGAGCTGAAGCGCACCCCCGGCGGCCGCATCGACCGCGACTCCGCCGACGAGGTCTTCACCCAGCGCAAGGCCGAGACGGAAGCGGCTCCCGACGACTGGCGCAGCTGGTTCCGTCTAGCCGTCGCCTATCAGGACGCCCGCGACACCCCGCGCGCCCGCAAGGCCATGCAGCGGGCGATCGCCCTCCACGAAGGCAGGCCGGTCCAGGCCTGACCGCTCGCTCCGTACGCCGAAGGGGCCGACCCGCACCACCTGCGGACCGGCCCCTTCGCGTAGCTGCCGACGTCAGCTTCGCTGGTACTCGTAGGCCCATGCCTCGACCGCGTCCGACGCCCTGTCGAAGGCCGCGGCACGCGCCAGGAAGTCCGCGTTGTGCGTGGTCAGCAGGACCGACACGTCGTCCGCGGCCCGGTCCTGGCGTACGAGGAGCAGTGCCTGACCCTGGATGGTGCGCGGCAGTCCGAGCCAGCGCACCGGCTGCTGCACCGTCCGCACGGCCGTCACCCGCTCCCAGGGCACGGTGCGCGTGA
The DNA here is from genome assembly GCF_055578365.1 of Streptomyces sp. NPDC033131. Taxonomy (NCBI): domain Bacteria; kingdom Bacillati; phylum Actinomycetota; class Actinomycetes; order Kitasatosporales; family Streptomycetaceae; genus Streptomyces; species Streptomyces sp. NPDC033131. The sequence continues at coordinate 4,659 of NZ_JBVIPA010000037.1, read as the reverse complement.
AGAGGAAGTCCACTCGGCGCAGTCCGTAGGCACTCACCCACACGCCCACCCGCAGCAGCCGCAGGGCGCCGACGATGACGAGCAGCGCGATACCGAACACCACACCCGCCTCGGACACCGAGCCGGTCAGCGCGATGATGACGGCCGCGAACAGCACGTACGAGGCGAGCAGCAGCAGGACCGCGGCCGCTCCCACGCGCCACGGGCCGGGCCGGTAGGGGCGCCGCCAGCGGTCGCGGTCGTCGAAAGGCAACGCGACGTCGTCCGCTGACTCGAATGCGCGGTCGGCCGTCAGGAAGGGCAGGGGCACGGCTGGGTCCTCACTCAATCCATCCATGGGCTGTGCCCGGTGAGGTTATCGACCTGCGTCCCTGCCCACCACCTCTGGGGGTCCGGATGGAGTCAGTGCCCCTGGGACGCCTGGGACTGCTGCGTCTGCGTCGACTGATCCGGACTGAGCGCCGGCATCCCGACGACCAGGGAGCCCACGAGGGCGGCGACGATGGTGAGCCCCAGCAGCCAGCGCCCGGCAATCTGACTGACGGACGCCCGCTCGCGGGGCGGGGGAGCGACATTGCTGCGGAACTTGTCGGCTTCGGCGAGGAAGGCGAACGGTACGGGTTCGCGCCGACGGAACATCGGGGGTGCTTCTCCCTTCGGGGTCGAACGAGTGACTCTCACTGACACAGACGAGCGGGTGCCCCAAAAGGTGCCATGATTCGCCGAATTCGCAGAAGTTCACCGAAGTTGTCGCGTCCCGGCACCGAACGCCCCGATGTCAGTGCCGGGCCGTAGAGTGGGCGCCGCCCGACAGAAGTGATGGAAGGACCCTCCGAGCCGTGACCGACACCCCCGCCGACGACCTCAAGCCCGGCTTCCGCAGCGACGTCACCGTCGAGCTCGTCAAGCACACCGCGTCCGACGCCGACGTGCTCTTCGCCGCCCGCGTCTCGACCATCGGCGAGCAGTCCCTGGAGGAGATGGGCAAGGACCCGGAGCGCTCCAAGGGCCTGATCAACTACCTCATGCGGGACCGGCACGGCAGCCCCTTCGAGCACAACTCGATGACGTTCTTCATCAGCGCCCCGATCTTCGTCTTCCGCGAGTTCATGCGCCACCGGGTGGGCTGGTCGTACAACGAGGAAAGCGGCCGCTACCGCGAGCTCCAGCCGGTCTTCTACGTCCCCGGTGAGTCCCGCAAGCTGGTCCAGGAGGGCCGCCCGGGCAAGTACGTCTTCGTCGAGGGCACCCAGGCCCAGCAGGAGCTGGTCGGCCGCACCATGGACAACTCCTACCGCCAGGCCTACGAGGCCTACCAGGAGATGCTCGCCGCAGGCGTCGCCCGCGAGGTCGCCCGCGCGGTCCTCCCCGTCGGCCTCTTCTCCTCGATGTACGCCACCTGCAACGCCCGCTCGCTGATGCACTTCCTCGGCCTGCGCACCCAGCACGAGCTGGCGAAGGTCCCGTCCTTCCCGCAGCGGGAGATCGAGATGGTCGGCGAGAAGATGGAGGCCGAGTGGGCCCAGCTCATGCCGCTGACGTACGCGGCCTTCAACGCGAACGGCCGAGTGGCGCCGTAGCGCACCCTCGTTCCCCCACAGGGCACAGATGTACGGGTCAGCCTCACGAAGTGTCCGTATTGCGGCATTTAGTGAAGTTCATCTAGCCTGATCAAACGGACCCGGCACTGCTTGAACCCCCGAGCAGGCAGTGCCGGGCTCCGCATTTGTCACCACTTGTCGCCTCACCCGAGGGCAGACCCGGCCTTGAGCAGCGAGTAGCGTGTTACCCATGGCTCCGACCTCCACTCCGCAGACCCCCTTCGGGCGGGTCCTCACCGCCATGGTCACGCCCTTCGCGGCGGACGGCGCACTCGACCTCGACGGCGCACAGCGGCTCGCCACCCACCTGGTGGACGCAGGCAACGACGGCCTGATCGTCAACGGCACCACCGGCGAGTCGCCCACCACCAGCGACGCGGAGAAATCGGATCTCGTACGAGCCGTCCTGGAGGCCGTCGGCGACCGCGCCCACGTCGTCGCCGGCGTCGGCACGAACGACACCCACCACAGCATCCAGCTCGCCCGCGCGGCCGAGAAGACGGGCGCACACGGCCTCCTGGTCGTCACGCCGTACTACAACAAGCCCCCGCAGGAGGGCCTGTACCGGCACTTCACGGCCCTCGCCGACGCCACCGAACTGCCGGTCATGCTGTACGACATCCCCGGCCGCAGCGGCGTCCCGATCAACACCGAGACACTGGTCCGCCTCGCCGAGCACCCGCGGATCGTCGCCAACAAGGACGCCAAGGGCGACCTGGGCCGAGCCAGCTGGGCCATCGCCCGCTCCCGCCTCGCCTGGTACTCCGGCGACGACATGCTGAACCTGCCACTGCTCTCCGTGGGAGCGGTCGGTTTCGTCTCGGTCGTCGGCCACGTGGTCACTCCCGACCTGCGGGCGCTCGTGGACGCGTTCACCTCCGGTGACGTCCAGAAGGCGACCGAGATCCACCAGAAGCTGCTCCCGGTCTACACCGGGATGTTCCGCACCCAGGGCGTCATGACCGCCAAGGCCGCGCTCGCCCTCCAGGGCCTGCCCGCCGGACCGCTGCGCGCCCCCATGGTCGAGCTCGCGCCCGAGGAGATCGAGCAGCTCAAGATCGATCTTGCCGCGGGTGGGGTACAGCTCTAGCACCAGACTTCGCGAACTGCTTCGCGCGATCAAGACTTCACAACTGAATAAACAGGCCACCGGTGCCTGTGTCCACAACGACAACTGCTTCTGCACGAACGTCATGCGCGCCACGTGCCCACCGGTACGTGGCGCGTGTGGTGAGGAGAGTCTTTTGAGTCATCCGCATCCTGAACTCGGCCCGCCCCCGCCGCTCCCCGCGAGCGGCCTGCGCGTCACCCCGCTCGGCGGCCTCGGCGAAATCGGCCGGAACATGACCGTCTTCGAGTACGGCGGCCGCCTGTTGATCGTCGACTGCGGCGTGCTCTTCCCCGAGGAGGAGCAGCCCGGCATCGATCTGATCCTGCCGGACTTCACGTCCGTCCGGGACCGCCTCGACGACATCGAGGGCATCGTCCTCACGCACGGCCACGAGGACCACATCGGCGGCGTCCCCTATCTCCTCCGCGAGAAGCCGGACATCCCGCTCATCGGCTCCAAGCTGACCCTCGCCCTGATCGAGGCCAAGCTCCAGGAGCACCGCATCCGTCCGTACACCCTGGAAGTGACGGAGGGACACCGCGAGCGCATCGGTCCCTTCGACTGCGAGTTCGTCGCGGTCAACCACTCCATCCCGGACGCCCTGGCCGTGGCCATCCGCACGCCCGCCGGCATGGTGGTCCACACGGGCGACTTCAAGATGGACCAGCTTCCGCTGGACAACCGCCTCACGGATCTGCACGCGTTCGCACGACTGAGCGAGGAGGGCATCGACCTCCTCCTCTCCGACTCGACGAACGCCGAGGTACCGGGCTTCGTCCCACCCGAGCGCGACATCTCCAACGTCCTGCGCACCGTCTTCGGCAACGCCCGCAAGCGGATCATCGTGGCGAGCTTCGCCAGCCACGTCCACCGCATCCAGCAGATCCTGGACGCGGCCCACGAGTACGGCCGCCGGGTCGCCTTCGTCGGCCGCTCGATGGTCCGCAACATGGGCATCGCCCGGGACCTGGGCTACCTGAAGGTCCCGCCGGGCCTCGTCGTGGACGTGAAGACCCTCGACGACCTCCCGGACCATGAGGTGGTCCTGGTCTGCACGGGCTCCCAGGGCGAACCGATGGCGGCCCTGTCCCGCATGGCCAACCGTGACCACCAGATCCGCATCGTCCCGGGCGACACGGTCATCCTGGCGTCGTCGCTGATCCCGGGCAACGAGAACGCGGTCTACCGCGTCATCAACGGCCTGACCCGCTGGGGCGCGAACGTCGTCCACAAGGGCAACGCCAAGGTGCACGTCTCCGGCCACGCCTCCGCGGGCGAGCTCCTGTACTTCTACAACATCTGCCGCCCGAAGAACCTGATGCCGGTCCACGGGGAATGGCGCCACCTACGCGCCAACGCGGAACTGGGCGCCCTGACCGGCGTCCCGCACGACCGGATCGTCATCGCCGAGGACGGCGTGGTCGTCGACCTCATCGAGGGCAAGGCGCAGATCTCCGGCAAGGTGCAGGCGGGCTACGTGTACGTCGACGGCCTCTCGGTCGGTGACGTCGGGGAGCCGGCGCTGAAGGACCGCAAGATCCTCGGAGACGAGGGCATCATCTCGGTCTTCGTGGTCATCGACTCCTCGACGGGCAAGATCACCGGAGGGCCGCACGTCCAGGCCCGCGGCTCCGGAATCGAGGACTCGGCCTTCAGCGATGTCATCCCGAGAGTCACGGAGGTCCTCGAGCGGTCAGCTCAGGACGGCGTCGTGGAGCCCCACCAGATGCAGCAGCTCATCCGCCGGACCCTGGGCAAGTGGGTCTCGGACAACTACCGGCGTCGGCCGATGATCCTCCCTGTGGTGGTGGAGGTCTGACGGTCCGTCGGCCTTCATCTGCGTGAACCAGGAGCGGGGGGGGGGGGGGGGGGGGGGGGGGGGGGGGGGGGGGGGGGGGGGGGGGGGGGGGGGGGGGGGGGGGGGGGGGGGGGGGGGGGGGGGGGGGG
>NZ_JBVIPA010000036.1:84465-103501 GCF_055578365.1 Streptomyces sp. NPDC033131 | reverse complement strand
GAATCGCCCGCCGCCGGCCGGCGTGGGGGTCGGCTCGATTCCGCACTCGTAGGCCTCGAGCTTGGCGCGGTTGTACCGCTTCGGACCGATCAGCGTGGCCATGACCACGGAGAAGATCGCAAAGCCTGCCCCGAGGGCTCCCAGTACGAGGATGGGCGCATACGCGTTCACCGCTCCTCGCTCCTCTCAGTCGGCACTGACTGCTGGCGATGGCACATCGGGCTCGCTGCGCCTCACACGCCCCACGGGCCTCGCCCATCCCGGCGAAGATCGCGAACATGTGAAGCAGGTCACAAGCCCAACTGCCTCGCATCTTATGCCTGCCACTCTGTGATCTGCGACACGGGGTATTGCACAAGCTTTGTGATCTCCACCACCTGATGAAGGATCATGAAGTCAGATGAGTGTCGATCTTCGTACGAGAAGCGTCCGAGTGATCACGAGAGGTGACATTTCCGCTCGTCGGCGCAGGTCGAAAGGTGAGTCTCCATATCAAGAGACTTCCCTTGCATGCAAATTGGTGCTGGACCATGCGCCTTGGTAGAGGGCCGCGTTCACACATCAGAGGGAGTCGCGCTGCGCGATGTGGACACGTGCACACATTCACGAGCCCGGGCCGACGGATTCCGCACACCGGACGCACCCACATCCGTAACCGTTGCGTGACCTCCACCACATCCATGAGAAGCACCTGAGAAGCGGGGTTGGCCACCTGTCCCAACCAGTGGTAGGCGGCGGGCAATTAGGACGTAACAGCGAAAGAGCGTGATCACGGGCTTGGTGACCCGTGCCCGCAATGTCCGTTACGGCGTCAATAAAGGACCACGCGGCAGGTGTTCGGGGGTCCGATTGAACAACTGTGGCGCACCACACGTTTCTTGAAGGTATGGAGGAGCCCCTGATACCGGTTGTTCTCATGTCCCACACCGCTCACATACGCAGCCACCGGAAACCCCGCCGCAGCGCGTCGAAAATCGCGATGCGGGCCGGAGTTGCCGGTGGCGTTCTCAGCACCCTGGCAGTGGCCGGGGCGTCAGGTTCGGCGAACGCTGCCGAACCCGTGACGCAGACGCTCGAACTGCCCACCCTGACGGCCGACCTGGCCGCGCAGGTCGCCGAGTCCGCCGACGCCACGCAGCAGGCGGCGGCGAACTACCAGCTGCAGGCTGAGCGTGACGCAGCCGCCGCAAAGGCCGCGAAGCAGGCCAAGGCGGACCTCGCGGAGGCGAAGCAGAAGGCCGAGGCCAGGAAGAAGGCCGCCGAGGAGGCCGCTCGCAAGGCCGCTGCCGAGCGCGCGTCCCGCACCACCGAGCGGGCCACCCTGTCCGCCTCGGCGAGCGCAGACACGTCCACCAGCACGTCCACGGCCACCGGTTCGGCCGCCGCGGTCATCGCCTTCGTCAAGGCGCAGGTCGGCGACGCCTACGTCTCCGGCGGCACCGGCCCCAACTCGTGGGACTGCTCGGGCCTCGTCCAGGCCGCCTTCAACCAGATCGGCGTCAGCCTGCCGCGCGTCTCGCAGGACCAGTCGACCGCCGGCACCCAGGTCTCGCTCGACAACCTGCAGCCGGGCGACATCCTGTACTGGGGCAGCGCGGGCAGTGCGTACCACGTGGCGGTGTACGTCGGCGACGGCATGTTCGTCGGCGCGCAGAACCCGTCCACGGGCGTCGCCGAGAAGCCGATGTCCTACGACCCGCCCACCGGAGCGGTGCGGGTGCTCTGACGCACAACCGTACGGAAGGGACCGCAGCCGCTCGGGGGCAGCGGTCCCTTTCTGCTCACCGCGCGCCTCGTCAAGCCGGTCTGGCCGGTCTGGCCGGTCTGCTTCTGGGGCTGCCGTGCCTGTTCTGATGTCCTGTGCTTCCACACAGGACAGGAGAACCAGTCATGCCGAGCGTTTTCGTCCAGGGGAAGCCCGTCGACTCGTACCCCCCGCTTTCTCCCGAGGCCCGGCGCGGGTCGGTCCGGCGTATCACCGAGGTGGGTGAGGAGGTTCTGCACAAGCCGTGCCGGGACGTGACCGAGTTCGGTCCCGACCTCGCCGCGCTCATCGACGACATGTTCCTGACGATGTACGTGGCCGACGGCGCGGGACTGGCCGCGAACCAGGTCGGCGTCGGGCTGCGGCTGTTCGTCTACGACTGCCCGGACGACGACGGTGTCCGGCATGTCGGGCACATCGTCAACCCCGTGCTGGATCCCCTCGACCCGGCCGGGCGACGGCTGCTCGACGAGAACGAGGGCTGCCTGTCGGTGCCCGGCGCCGTGATGGACGTCCCCCGTCCGGACCTGGCCGTCGTGCGCGGGCTCGACAAGCACGGCGAGCCGCTCGTCATCGAGGGCACGGGGTACTTCGCCCGCTGCCTGGCCCACGAGACCGACCATGTGAACGGGCACGTGTATCTCGACCGGCTCTCCAAGCGGGAGCGGAAGGACGCGCTGCGGCAGGTGGCGGACCGGCGCGACGAGGTCTTCGCCCGCCGGGCCGCCAACATCGAGGCTCTGAGCGGATAGTCGCGCCCCGCCTCAGCGCTCTGCCGATCCGCAGACTTCCGTCCCGCCTCGGTCACGCCTTCGGCGCCACCTTGCTCAGCCCGTTGATGATGCGGTCCATCGCGTCGCCGCCCGTCGGGTCGGTGAGGTTCGCGAGCATCTTCAGCGTGAACTTCATCAGCAGGGGGTGCGACAGCCCGCGCTGGGTCGCGATCTTCATGACCTTCGGGTTGCCGATGAGCTTCACGAAGGCGCGGCCCAGCGTGTAGTAGCCGCCGTAGGTGTCCTTGAGGACACGGGGGTAGCGCTGGAGGGCCAGTTCGCGGCCCGCGGGGGTCGAGCGGGCGTGGGCCTGGACGATGACGTCGGCGGCGATCTGGCCGGACTCCATGGCGTAGGCGATGCCCTCGCCGTTGAAGGGGTTGACCAGGCCGCCGGCGTCGCCGACCAGGAGCAGGCCCTTGGTGTAGTGCGGTTGGCGGTTGAAGGCCATGGGGAGTGCGGCACCGCGGATGGGCCCGGTCATGTTGTCGGGGGTGTAGCCCCAGTCCTCCGGCATCGACGCGCACCAGGCCTTCAGGACCTCACGCCAGTCGAGTTCCTTGAAGGAGTCCGAGGTGTTGAGCACACCCAGGCCGACGTTCGAGGTGCCGTCACCCATGCCGAAGATCCAGCCGTAGCCGGGCAGCAGCCGGTCTTCGGCCCCGCGCCGGTCCCACAGTTCCAGCCAGGACTCCAGGTAGTCGTCCTCGTGACGCGGCGAGGTGAAGTACGTACGGACCGCGACGCCCATCGGGCGGTCCTCGCGGCGGTGCAGGCCCATCGCCAGCGAGAGCCGGGTCGAGTTGCCGTCGGCGGCGACGACGAGCGGCGCGTGGAAGGTGACCTCGCGCTTCTCCCCGGTGTCACCGAGCTTGGCGTGCACGCCGGTGATGCGGCCGGTGCGGTCGTCGAGGATGGGCGCGCCCACGTTGCAGCGCTCGTACAGCCGCGCGCCCGCCTTCTGCGCCTGGCGCGCGAGCTGCTCGTCGAAGTCGTCGCGCTTGCGGACGAGACCGTAGTCCGGGAAGGAGGCGAGATCCGGCCAGTCGAGCTGGAGACGGACGCCGCCGCCGATGATGCGCAGGCCCTTGTTGCGCAGCCAGCCGGCCTCCTCCGAGATGTCGATGCCCATGGCGACGAGCTGCTTGGTGGCGCGCGGGGTGAGTCCGTCGCCGCAGACCTTCTCGCGCGGGAACTCGGTCTTCTCCAGCAGGAGTACGTCGAGCCCGGCCTTGGCGAGGTGGTAGGCGGTGGTGGAGCCGGCTGGCCCCGCGCCGACGACGATCACATCGGCGGTGTTTTCGGAGAGGGGCTCGGTCACGGCGGGATCTCCCCAAGTTCGGAATCTGCGTGCCGGCGGGCACTGGACATGGGCAGTCTATTCAGCAGAATTGATCACCCGGCTGAAGGGCTGCCCAGTGAACCGAGCTCTGCCCGTAGTACGGCTGCGTGTCCCCACCGACGAGGACGCCGTCGCCTGGCACCGGACCTTCGCCCACCCGGACGTCATGGAGTTCCAGGGCGGCAAAGCGGCGGAGCTGTCCGTCTACGAAGAGCTCACCGCCCGCCAGCGCCGCCACGACGCCGAGCGCGGATACTGCCTGTGGACCATGCTCGACGAGTCCGGGCAGGTCATCGGCTTCACGGGCGCCCAGCCGTGGGAGCGGACCTGGGGGCCCACGGGCGAGATCGAGATCGGCTGGCGGCTCGGGCGCGAGCAGTGGGGCCGGGGTTACGCCACCGCGGCCGCGCGCATCACGCTGGAACGGCTGCGGGCGGCGGGCGTGCCGAGCGTGGTCGCCATGGTCGACGCCCGCAACACCCGGTCCGTCGCGGTCACCCGGAGGCTGGGCATGCGCCTCGCCGAGGTCTTCCGGACACCGACGTCGGAGCGGGAAGGGCACTGCTACCGGCTCGACCTGGAGACAGCCGGAGAGAGCCGGAGACAGCCGGAGACCAGTTCGGAATAACCGACAGTAACCAACTGTCACAGAAAGACACCTGCCGCTTCCGGACGCTGCCCGGCCGGGGTTACCCTGCCAGTACCGCTGGGGGTGACATCTTGCGCATACCACCCAATTCGCCCGAGGTGCGGGTGCCGAAGCTGGTCGGTCTGATGGCCGTCGACGCGCGCGAGGCGGCCGAGACGGGCGGCGTACTTCTCGCCGCCCCCGACCGGCCGGACTTCCGCCGCACGGTCGTGGAGTACGTCGTACGCCAGTACCCGCCACCCGGGGCCGCGGTGCCGCACGGGGCCGTGGTCACCGTGTGGTTCGACTTCGGCGAGGGTGAGGGCGGCGGCGGTGCGGGCGTGCACGAGCCCCGCGTACCGCGCCCGGGCGGCGGCGGTATGGAGCGTGAGCTCGACGAGCCGGGAGATCCCTTCGCCGTGGCCGGGTTCGGCTCGCCCTACTGACCGCTCGCCTTGAATCCCCGGTGCAGCGCCACGATCCCGCCGCTCAGGTTCCGCCAGGCCACCGTCGACCAGCCGGCCTTCTGCAGGCGCTCGGCCAGCGCGGGCTGGTCGGGCCAGGCGCGGATGGACTCGGCGAGGTAGACGTACGCGTCCGGGTTGGACGACACCGCGCGCGCGACCGGCGGCAGGGCACGCATCAGGTACTCGGTGTACACGGTCCGGAAGGGCGCCCAGGTCGGGTGCGAGAACTCGCAGATCACGACCCGGCCGCCGGGCCTGGTCACCCGGTACATCTCGCGCAGCGCCGCGTCGGTGTCCTGCACGTTGCGCAGTCCGAAGGAGATGGTGACGGCGTCGAAGGTGTCGTCCTTGAAGGGCAGCCTCGTGGCGTCGCCCGCGGTGAACGGCAGCCAGGTGTGCTTGCGCTTGCCGACCTGGAGCATGCCGAGGGAGAAGTCGCAGGGGACGACGTACGCGCCGGTGCGGGCGAAGGGCAGCGAGGACGTGGCCGTACCGGCGGCCAGGTCGAGGACCTTCTGCGCGGGCCGGGCGTCGACGGCCTTGGCGACCTCTCTGCGCCACACCCGGTCCTGACCGAGCGAGAGCACGTCGTTCGTCAGGTCGTACCGTTCCGCCACGTCGTCGAACATCGAAGCGACTTCGTGCGGCTGCTTGTTCAGGGAGGCGCGGGTCACGGGGGCCATTGTTGCAGTACGTCCCCGCGTGCCCGCTCAGGGGAGCAGGCGTGGTTTCCTCTTCGCCGCCACGTCCTCCACCCATCCGCACGCCAGGACGAACGCCGCGATGGCCGAACACTGGCCCGTCTTCGGACCCGTTGCCGCGTTTGCGGCGGCGACCGTGCACAGCGGTGGCAGGGGCGACAGCCGCGCGGTGTCGAGGGCAGGCTCGGAATGCATTCCCAGGGTATTCCGGATATCAGGGAGCCTTTATGTGTCCTGAACTCGGACGTGCTTGTGAGAGAACCATGAGAAACACGGAACCCTGTCATTCTGCTGAGAGATTCCCGGAAAGGCTGCGCAACCGAGAGCGGAAGGAATGGAGTTGAATGCCCGGATTACCCGCCCGTCAAGCACCTTTTGACCGCCTCTGCCCGTGAAGCGCCTGTGCGGCTCCCGTCCGCCCGAAGCTCGGCCCGTGTGAGACATTTCCACTCCGGAAACACGCTTTGTTTCCGGCCTGGGACAGAGGTCACAAGAGCGGGAGCATACTCAATGCGGAGTTTCCTGAAGCCGGCGGCCGGGCTCACCTGCCTGTTTGCCCTGGCCACCGCGGGGTGCTCCGCGGGATCCGACGACACCTCCGACGCGGCGGCGGCGACGGCGCCCTCCGCTCCGGAGCAGTCGAGCGCGTCCCGTGCCGAGGAGGCCGCGCCGAGCACCGTGTACGCCCCCTACGTGAGCGCCACGACCGCGTCCGGCAACGACTCGGCGGGCTCCCCGACGACGTACAACCTGGCCTTCGTGATCTCCGGCGGCGGCGACTGCACGCCGAAGTGGAACGGGACGGAGGCCATCGCCGACTCGGCGGTGACGGGCCGAATCGCGCAGCTCAAGGAGGACGGTGCCACGGTCCGCGTCTCCTTCGGCGGCGCCTCCGGCGAGGAACTGGCGGCGACCTGCGGCAGCGCGTCCGAGCTGGCGGAGGCGTACGGCAAGGCGCTGGACGCGGCCGGCTCGGCCCAGGCCGACTTCGACATCGAGGGAGACGAACTCACCGACGCCGACTCGGTCGCCCTGCGCTCCGAGGCGATCGCGGCGTTGCAGGAGGAACGCACCGGCCTCCAGGTCTCCTTCACGCTCCCGGTCATGCCCTCCGGCCTCGACGACGACAGCCTCGCCCTCCTCAGGTCGGCCAACGAGCACGACGTGCAGGTCTCCACCGTCAACCTGATGACGATGAACTACGGCGAGTCGTACGGCGGCGACATGGGCGACTACGCGCTCACCTCCGCGAAGGCCGCCCATGGCCAGCTCAAGGACGTGTTCGGGCTCGCGGACGCGGCCGCCTGGCAGGGCATGGCGCTGACGTCGATGATCGGCGTGAACGACGTGGCCAACGAGACGTTCACGCTCTCGGACGCCGCCCAGGTGCGGTCGTTCGCGGAGGAGAAGGGGATCGCCTGGGTGTCGATGTGGTCGACGTTCCGGGACCAGCGGTGCGAGGACGACAACGCCTCGCGGAAGGACGCGTTGACCGACTGCAGCGGGGTGGAGCAGAGTTCGGGGGCGTTCGCCAAGGCGTTCGCGGGCTGAGGAGGCTGAGCGGGGCGCTATCGGCGCCGGTGCACCAGGCGTCCGCCGACGACCGTCGCCACGCACGTCACCGCTCCGCGTTCGGTGAGCGCGGCCTCGTCCGGGACGTCGAAGACGGCGAAGGTCGCGTCCGCCCCGGGGTGCGATGCCAACGGGGTGAGGATCGCCTCCGCCAGTTTCCGCCCGGCCAGCGGGTCGAGCGAAGGCGGACCGGTCGGTGACTCGAAGCGCTGTTCGACGCTCAGCCCCGCCCGGTGCACGGCGTCGGCCACCGCCGGCCGCCGCAGGTCCCCCGCCACCGCGACGGTCCCGTGCGCGAGCATGCGCTGCACCCCGCGCCGCGCGCTCGCACCCCGGCGGGCGTCGGTCAGGGCGCCGCTCTCGACGAGCGCCGCGAGCGCGTCCCCGGTCAGCGGCGCGGTGCCCAGCTCGTCGGCCTCGCGCGGATCCGGATGGTAGGCCAGCTCCAGCAGTTCGGGCCCGTGAGGATTCAGCAGACCCGGCGTCAGCAGCCCCGGCCAGCGCCGCACCCGGGCGGTCGGACGAGCCGCCGCCAGCTCCTCGTAAGGGCCGACGGCCGCGATCACCCGGCCGTCCACCAGCACCGCGCCGTCGGGCACGGCGGGCCGCCGGTCCCCGAGGACCAGGAGACCGGCGGTGTGGATCGTCAGCATCGGGGCCCTAGTTGGACGCGAGCAGCTTCAGCTCCGGATGAGCCGTGCCGCCCGCGATCGCCGTGGAGGAGATGTGGGACATGACGCGCTCGTCGACGGGGTCGTTCGCCGGGTCGTCGTGGACGACGAGGTGCTCGTACGTCGTCGCCCGCTGGGCCGGGACCCGTCCCGCCTTGCGGATGAGGTCGATGATCTCCATCCGGTTGGAGCGGTGCTTGGCGCCGGCGGAGGAGACGACGTTCTCCTCCAGCATGATCGAGCCGAGGTCGTCCGCTCCGTAGTGCAGCGACAGTTGGCCGACCTCCTTGCCGGTGGTCAGCCACGAGCCCTGGATGTGGGCGATGTTGTCCATGAACAGCCGCGCGATGGCGATCATCCGCAGGTACTCGAAGAGCGTGGCCTGCGTACGGCCCTTCAGGTGGTTGTTCTCGGGCTGGTAGGTGTACGGGATGAAGGCGCGGAAGCCGCCCGTCCGGTCCTGTACGTCACGGATCATCCGCAGGTGCTCGATGCGCTCGGCGTTGGTCTCGCCGGTCCCCATCAGCATGGTGGAGGTGGACTCCACACCCAGCCCGTGCGCGGTCTCCATGATCTCCAGCCAGCGCTCGCCGGACTCCTTCAGCGGGGCGATCGCCTTGCGGGGACGCTCGGGCAGCAACTCGGCGCCGGCACCGGCGAAGGAGTCGAGACCGGCCGCGTGGATCCGCGTGATGGCCTCCTCCACACTCACCTTGGAGATCCGGGCCATGTGCTCGACCTCGCTCGCCCCCAGGCTGTGGATGACCAGCTGCGGGAAGGCCTGCTTGATGGCGGAGAAGTGCTCCTCGTAGTACTCGACGCCGTAGTCCGGGTGGTGACCGCCCTGGAACATGATCTGCGTCCCGCCGAGCTCGACGGTCTCCGCGCACCGGCGCAGGATGTCGTCCAGGTCGCGGGTCCAGCCCTTGGCCGCGTCCTTGGGGGGCGCGTAGAAGGCGCAGAACTTGCACGCCGTGACGCACACGTTGGTGTAGTTGATGTTGCGCTCGATGATGTACGTCGCGATGTGCTCGGTCCCCGCGTACCTGCGCCGCCGTACGGCGTCGGCGGCGGCGCCCAGCGCGTGCAGCGGGGCGTCGCGGTAGAGGAGGAGCGCCTCCTCGGGGGTGATGCGCCCACCTTCGGCGGCACGGTCGAGGACGGACTGAAGGTCGGCCTTCTCGGTCACCGGGGGCGTCCCTTTCGTATGGGGTGAGGACGGTCCGAACCAGCCTACGCCAGCCCTTTTCGGCGCCGGCCTTCAGGCCGCGTACGCGCCCGTCAGCAGTCCCAGGTACGCGCCCGCGATCAGGAACGGCCCGAACGGGATCGCCGTCCGGCGCCCGGCCCGCCGCGCCACCACGAGCGCACCGCCGTACAGCGCCCCCCACAGGAACCCGGCGAGGGTGCCGAGCAGCACGGTCCCCCAGCCGTACCAGCCGAGCACGGCCCCCGCTCCGAGCGCGAGCTTCACGTCGCCGAAGCCCATGCCGCCGGGGTTGACCAGCCACAGCACGAGGTAACCGGCGCCGAGCGCGAGCGCGCCCAGCGCGGCGGACGGCCAGTTCCCGGCGTGCTCGGGCACCAGCGCGACCAGCCCGAGCAGTACCAGGGCCGCGCCGGCGAGCGGCAGCGTCAGCACGTCGGGCAGCCGCTGCACCCGGAAGTCGACGACGGCCAACAGCACCCCCATGGGCGTGAGCAGCAGCCAGACGGCGATCTCGGGCCGGGTGTCGGTGGCGGCGGCGAGGCCGGCACAGAGGAGGGCGGTGACGAGAGCGAGGACGGGGGTGCGGGGGCCGTACCTGCCCCGCGCGGACACCTTCGTCACGACCGTCCCGTCGCCCGCCGCCACCACGACGGCCCCGCCCGCGCACCCCCCGCACCGCGCCCGCCCGAGCCACCCCCGGATCGGATGCCCGCCGGGACACCGCTGCCGCCAGGCCTCCTCCGGGGGCACGGAGAACCGGTAGGCGGCGCGGGGCACCAGCGCCCCCGTCACCGCGCCCCACACCGCGGCGACGGCGATCAACAGGCCGGACAGACCGAACGGGCCGGACAGACCGGTCATCCCCGCTCGACCTTCGACAGCCGTGCCTGCGGCCGCCCCGAGTCCTCGCTGTCCGAGTCGTACCGCAGGTCGTCGCCGACCGGCGTGATCCGGACCGTGTGGGCGGCCTGGCTGCACACGCCCCGGTTCGACTCGGCGCCGACGGCGGTCGCCACGACCTGCCGGTTCGTCACCCTCTTCAGGGTCAGTACGTCGTCGCAGACACCGCCGAGCACATCCGTGTGCCGCAGTGTGCCCAACTTCTCGCCCACCTCGGCCTTCCCGACGGTCAGCCGGAAGGTCCCCATGGGAAGCGTGCCGCCGAGCGCGGCGGCCTGTCCCTCCCAGGTACCGACGTACTTCACCGGTACCACGGCCGCGTCGCTGTCGGCGCTCGTGCTCGGTGCCGAGGAGTGGGCGCTGTCGGAGTCCCCGGCGGCGCCGGGGCTGTTGTCGTCCGGCAACAGGTCGAACACCAGCACCGAGCCGACCGTCACCGCAGCCAGCGCGCCCGCGACAGCGAGGGCCACCGTGCAGCTGAGCCGGCGCCCTCGGCCGGTGGCCGCGGGGGCCGCCGTGGCGGACAGGGACACGGAGAGCTTGCCGGGACCGCGGTCGGAGGGTGCCGCGTCCTGCGGCTGCGGCTCGTGCGGGTCCCGGGGCCCGGGGACGGGCGGCGCGGGCGTCTCCCCCGCGGCCGAAGCCGCCGCCGAAGCCGAAGCCGGAGTCGAGGTCGGAGTCGGACTCGGGGTCGGGGTCGGGGTCGGGGTCGGGGTCGGAGCCATGACCGGTGGCGGGCCGAACTCCCCCAGCGCAGGCGCCGCCTCCGAGGCCCTGCTGAACTCCACCGGCCCGGACGTCACCTCCTGTGCCGTCTCCAGGTTCAGCAGCCGTACGGCCCCCCGGCTGACCTGCTCGACCAGCACCCCCGGCAGCCACCCGCCCGCGACCAGGCGCGCCGCGCCCTCGGGTGCCAGCTTCCGGGCCACTTCCGCGGGCGTCGGCCGGTCCTGTGGCTCCTTGGCCAGGCAGGCTTCCACCAGCGGCCGCAAGTCGTCGTCGAGGGAGCCCAGTTCCGGGGGCTCGTGGACCACCCGGTAGAGCAGGGCCGCCGAGGAGTCGCCGCGGAAGGGCGCCTCCCCGGTCGCCGCGTACGCCAGCACGGCGCCCAGCGAGAAGACGTCCGCCGCTCCGGTCGCCCCGTTGCCCAGGATCTGCTCGGGCGACATGTATCCGGGGGAGCCGATCGAGACACCGCTGGAGGTCAGGGAGGCGGTACCGTCCGTGGCCCGCGCGATACCGAAGTCGATCAGCAGCGGTCCGTCCAGCGTGAGCAGCACGTTCGACGGCTTCACGTCCCGGTGCACCAGCCCCAGTTCGTGCACCGCCGTGAGCGCTTCCGCGAGCCCCGCTCCCAGCGCCCGTACCGAACGCGCGGGCAGCGCGCCCCCGTCCGCGACCGCCGCCGACAACGACGGCCCCGCCGCGTAGGCGGTCGCCACCCACGGCACCGCGGCGTGCGGGTCCGCGTCCAGGACCGGCGCGGTCCAGGCGCCGCCGACCCGGCGCGCCGCGTCGACCTCGCGGCGGAAGCGGGCGCGGAACTCCTCGTCCAGGGCGAAGTGCGGGTGCACGATCTTCACGGCGACCGTGCGGCCGCCGGCGCTGCGGCCGAGGTAGACCCGGCCCATGCCGCCGGAGCCGAGCCGGCCGAGCAGCCGGTAGGGCCCCACGACCGTGGGTTCGTCGACTCCGAGCGGCTGCATGGCGTCATTCCTCCCCCGTACGCCTCACGTCCTGGGCAGCGTAGCCCTGAAGGCCGCCGCGCCTCATGGCTGGAGCAGGTCGACCTTCACATCCGCGGGGAAACCGGTCGTCGGGCCCACCCGGCGGGCGAACTCGGCGACCGCCGCGAGCTGCGGGTCGCCGAAGCGGAAGTCGAGGGTCGTGAAGTAGCGCTCCAGGACCTGCTCGTCGAAGGCCTCCCAGCGGGCCGCCTGCTCGGCGACCTTGCCGACCTCCTCCAGGGAGAGGTTGCGGGAGGCGAGGAAGGCCTCGTGCACCTTGCGGGTGATGGCAGGCTCGCGCTCCAGGTAGTCCCGGCGGGCCGCCCACACCGCGAAGACGAACGGCAGCCCCGTCCACTCCTTCCACAGCGCACCGAGGTCGTGCACTTCGAGCCCGAACCTGGGCCCGTCGAGCAGGTTCGCCCGCAGTGCCGCGTCCCCGATGAGTACGGCCGCCTCGGCCTCCTGCATCATCAGGCTCAGGTCGGGCGGACAGGTGTAGTAGTCGGGCCGCACGCCGTAACGGTCCGACAGAAGGAGCTGGGCCAGGCGTACGGAGGTGCGCGAGGTCGAGCCGAGCGCGACCCGGGCGCCGTCCAGCTCGTCGAGCGGGACCTTCGAGACGATCACGCAGGACATCACCGGGCCGTCGCAGCCCACCGCGATGTCCGGGAAGGCGACCAGGTCGTCCGCGTTCCTCAGGAACTCGACCAGCGTGATGGGCCCGATGTCGAGGTCTCCCCGCACCAGCTGCTCGCTGAGCTTCTCCGGGGTGTCCTTGGTCAGCTCGAAGTCGAGGAGCGTGCCGGTTCTCGCGAGCCCCCAGTACAGGGGCAGGCAGTTGAGGAACTGGATGTGGCCGACGCGCGGCCGGGTGCGAGAAATGTCCACATCGCGAGACTAGACCCCATGGGGTAGCGTGCAGGGCTCAGGGTCGGACTCGGATCTGTCAAGCCCGAGACGGCTCTTTCAAACGTCCGGGTGACGTGATCTTGACCTCTATTGCATTCGGCTGCCTGCATGCTAGGCTCGCCGCAAGTTGCAGTTTGGTTTCCCTTGCAGTACAGAGCCTGCGGAGCATGTGACCGCGGGCTCTAGTCGTTTTCAGACGTATGCAGTTGTGCGGCATTTTTGTTTTCACACTTGCAGGTTCTGGAGCAGGGCAACCCTTTGGGCCCAAGGAGGGCTTATGGCTACCGGAACCGTGAAGTGGTTCAACGCCGAAAAGGGCTTTGGCTTCATCGCCCAAGAAGGCGGCGGCCCCGACGTCTTCGTCCACTACTCCGCGATCAACGCGAGCGGCTTCCGCTCGCTGGAGGAGAACCAGCAGGTTTCCTTCGACGTGACCCAGGGCCCGAAGGGCCCGCAGGCGGAGAACGTCACCCCTGTCTGAGTTCATGAGCCCAAAGCTCTGATCCGGAATCGACAGCAGTACCCAAGGAGCCCCGCGCCGCAAGGCGACGGGGCTCCTGCCTTTGCTTAAAGTAGCGGCGGCCGGAGTGGCGGCGGCCGGAGTGGCGGCGGGTCGCGGGCCGCGGGAGGGGCCCGGCCGGCGGCCGGGGCGGCTGTCAGTGGCTGCCGCTAGGGTCCCCGCCCATGACCGAAGCCGATTTCCTGACCGCCACCCGCACCTTCTACGACACCGTGGCCGAGGACTACGCCGCCCGGTTCCTGGACGCGCTCGCGAAGAGGCCGTTGGACCGGGCCGTGCTCACCGGGTTCGCCGAACTCGTCACCGCGGGCGGAGCCGACGGTGAGGTGGCGGACCTGGGCTGCGGGCCCGGGGAGGTGACCGCGTACCTGGCCTCGCTCGGCCTGCCCGTGTTCGGGCTGGACCTGTCGGAGTCGATGCTGGCGATCGCCCGCCGGGAGCACCCCGGCCTGCGTTTCCAGCAGGGCTCGATGCTGGAGCTGGAGCTCGCCGACGGGGCGCTCGCCGGGGTCCTGTCCTGGTACTCGTCCATCCACACCCCTGTGGACCGGCTGCCCGGCCTCTTCGCCGAGTTCCACCGCGTGCTGGCACCCGGCGGCCACCTGCTCGTCGCCTTCCAGGTCGGCGACGAGCCCCGGTACCACGACCGCCCCTTCGGCCACCGGGTGTCGCTGGGCTTCCAGCGCAGGCGGCCGGAGGCCGTCGCCGAACTGCTGTCGGCGGCCGGCTTCGTCCTTGTCTCGCGGACGGTGCGCGAGCCGGACGACACGCTCGGGGAGCCGACCCCGCAGGCGGCCCTGATCGCCCGGAAGCCGCCGCGGGCCGTCGGCTAGAGCGCGCCCGCGAGGTCCAGTGCCGCGATGTACCCGAAGGTCATCGCCGGACCGATCGTCGAGCCCGCGCCCGCGTAGCTGTGCCCCATCACGGCGGCGCTGGCGTTCCCGGCGGCGTACAGGCCGGGGATGACCGAGCCGTCGGGGCGCAGGACGCGGGCCCGGGCGTCGGTGCGCAGGCCGCCCTTGGTGCCGAGGTCACCGGGGACGATCTTGAAGGCGTGGTACGGGGGCAGCCACAGGGGCGCGAGGCAGGAGTCGGGGAGGACGGCGGGGTCCGTGTAGTAGTGGTCGTAGGCGCTGTCGCCACGCCCGAAGTCGGGGTCGTCGCCCTTCACCGCGAGGGAGTTGAAGCGGTCGACGGTGGTGCGCAGGGCGGCCGCGGGGACGCCGATGGCGGTCGCCAGGGCGTCCAGGGTCCAGGCCTTGTGGGCCGCGCCGGAGCTGTACCAGTCGTCCGGGAACGGGAAGGCCGGCGCCACGTCCTTGAAGAGGTACCGGTTGCGGTAGTTCTGGTCGGTGATCAGCCAGGCCGGGATGTCGGGGTCGGTGGGGTGGCGCTCGTACATGGTGTGGACGACGTCGCTGTAGGGCGCGGCCTCGTTGACGAACCGGCGCCCCGCCGCGTTGACCAGCAGGCCGCCGGGGAGGGTGCGTTCGGCGAGGCAGAAGTACGGCTGGCCGGGGAGCGGGATGGCCGGACCCCACCAGGCGTCGTCCATGAGGGCGAGGTCGGCTCCCACGCGGTGGCCCGCCCGGATTCCGTCCCCGGTGTTCTCCTTCGCGCCGACGGTCCAGTCCGTGCCGATCGGCTGCTGCTGGTACTGCGCCCGCATCGCCGCGTTGTGCTCGAATCCGCCGGATCCGACGACGACCCCGCGCCGGGCGCGGAGCAGGCCGGGGGTGCCGCCCTGGGTGACCACGGCGCCGGTCACCTTCCCGCCCTCGACGAAGAGCTCGGTGAGCGGGGTGCCGAGCCGGACCGGCACTCCCGCGGTCCGGAGTCCGAGGCGCAGCCCCGCGGCCAGCGACTGGCCCATGGTGAGCGGCTTCTGCCCCAGTGCGGCGGCCTTCGTGCCCCGGGCCAGGCACTCGGCCGCGACGGCGATGCCCTTCGCGTTCACCGCGGCCAGGGCGAGCCACTTGTAGTCGGCGCTGAAGACGACCATGCCGGCCGGGACCTGGAGGTAGGGCGGGTTGAGGCGGGCGAGTTCGGCGCCGAGGAGGTTGCCGTCGAGCTGGTCGGGCTCGATGGAGCGGCCGTTCGGGAGGCCGCCGGGGAGCTCGGGGTAGTAGTCGCTGTACCCCTCCATCCAGCGGAACCGCAGCGGGCTGTTGGCCATGACGAAGGAGAGCATGGCGGGCCCGTGGGCGAGGAAGGCCCGCTGCCGGTCGGCGGGGACGTCGGCCCCGACGACGGCGGCCAGGTAGGCGGCGGCCTTGGCGGGGGTGTCGGGCACGCCGGCGGCGAGGATCACGGGGTTGTTGGGAATCCAGATCCCGGCGCCGGAGCGGGCGGCCGACCCTCCGAAGGTGTTCGCCTTCTCGACCACGACACAGCTCAGCCCCCGCTTGGCGGCCGTGAGCGCGGCGGTCATCCCGGCGGCGCCGGACCCGATGACGACGACGTCGTAGGTACCGAGGAGCGGCAGGTCGGCCGCACGGGCGCCTTGCCGGCCCCCGGCCGCGACGGCGAGGCCGGCACCGGCGGCGCCGGCGAGCAGGTGTCTTCGGGAAGGGCCGCCGGTCGGTCCGGTGCGTCGTCTCTCAGGGTCCGCGCTCGTGGTCATGGCTGCTCCAGCCCGCCGGGAACGATGGAGGTGCGGGACGGGAATGTCGCGCGGGGGCCTTGGGAAGTCAAGGGCCGTGCGGCTGGAGCAACTTCCTTGGCCTGAACCAGACATGAACCGGACTTGGGGTGAGACGCCCTCTCACCGCTCGTACAGCCCCTCCACCTCCTGCGCGAAGTCCTTCATGACCGCTTCCCTGCGCAGCTTCATCGACGGGGTCAGGTGGCCGGCCTGCTCCGAGAAGTCCTTCGGCAGGATCGTGAAACGGCGGATCGACTCCGGGCGGGAGACCAGCTTGTTGGCCTCGTCGACCGCGCGCTGGAGTACCGCTCTCAGCTCCTCGTCGTTCACGAGGAGTTCCGGCGGGACGGAGTGCTTGCCGTTCATCCGGCGCCAGTGGCTGACGCCGTCCATGTCGAGGGTGATGAGGGCGGAGATGTAGGGGCGGGTGTCGCCGAGGACCATGCACTGGGAGATCAGGGGATGGGAGCGGAGCCAGTTCTCGAGCGGCGCCGGGGCCACGTTCTTCCCTCCCGCCGTGATGAGGATCTCCTTCTTCCGGCCGGTGATCGTCAGGTAGCCCTCGTCGTCCAGGCGGCCGATGTCGCCCGTCGGGAACCAGCCGTCGGAGGACGAGGGGATCAGGCCGTTGCCGTGCGGGTCCCAGTAGCCGCGGAAGACCTGGCCGCCGCTCAGGAGGATCTCGCCGTCCGCGGCGATGCGGACCTTGGTGCCGGGCAGGGGCCAGCCGACGGTGCCGAGACGGGGTCTGAGGGGCGGGGTGACGGTGGCGGCGCCGGTCGACTCGGTGAGGCCGTAGCCCTCGTAGATCTCCATGCCCGCGCCCGCGAAGAAGGCCGCGATGGGGCGGCCAAGGGGGGAGCCGCCGGAGATGATGTGGCGGATGCGGCCCCCCATGGCGTTGCGGATGCGGCGGTAGACGAGGGGGTCGTAGCAGGCGCGGGCCGCTTTGAGGGCCGGGCCGGGGCCGCTGCCGGTGCCGGCCTTGCGGGCCTCGACCGCCTCGGCGTAGCGGCCGGCCACGCGGGTCGCGCGGTCGAAGAGGGCGACCCGGCCGCCGCTCTCCGCCTTGGCGCGCGCGTTGTTGAAGACCTTCTCCAGCATGTACGGGATGACCAGCAGGAACGTGGGTTTGAAGCTGCCGAGGTCGGCGAGCAGGTCCTCCGCCTTCAGGCTCGGCGCGTGGCCGAGGCGGACCCGGGCGCGGACACAGGCGACGGCCACCATGCGGCCGAAGACGTGGGACATGGGCAGGAAGAGGAGGGTGGAGAGTTCGCCGGCCGTCTTCGACTTGAAGACGGGGTGCAGGAGTTCGATCGCGTTGTCGACCTCGGCCAGGAAGTTGCCGTGTGTGAGGGCGCAGCCCTTGGGGCGGCCGGTGGTGCCCGAGGTGTAGACGACGGTGGCGAGCGTGTCGGGGCCCAGCACCCCGCGCCGTACGGCGATCTCCTGGTCGGGTACCTGCTGTCCGAGCTCGGCCAGGCGCTCCAGGTGGTTCTTCTCCAGGATCCACATGTGGCGCAGGTCGGGGAGGTGGCTGAGTTCGGGGCCCAGTGCCGAGGCCTGGGCGACCGTCTCCGTCACCAGGGCCACCGCGCCCGAGTCCTGGAGGATCCAGCGGGTCTGGTAGACGGAGGAGGTCGGGTAGATCGGGACGGTGACGAGGCCGGCGGCCCAGGCGGCGAAGTCGAGGAGCGTCCACTCGTACGTCGTGCGCGCCATGATCGCGACCCGGTCGCCCGGCACCAGCCCTTCCGCGATCATCCCCTTCGCGAGGGCGAGCACTTCCCCGGCGAACTCGGCCGCCGTCAGGTCCGCCCAGCCGCCCTCCTCGGTACGGCGGCTGAGCACCGGGTCCTCCGGCGCCGCGTCCGCGTTGTCGAAGGGCAGGTCGGCGAGCGACCCGTACGTGACCGGCGGGACGATCGGCGGGACGGAAACCTCCCGGACCTCTCCGTCCAGCCGCCGGATCTCCGGTTCCACGAGCACGGGCGCACCGTCGTAGTCGTGACCGGACGTGTAGGCGAGGGACATGGGGCAGCTCCAGGGGCGTGCAACAGTGTTCCGCTCTGTTGCATGTGGTACGTACGGGACGTACCGGGGCGTTCACCAGCGGTGCGCGGCTGACGGGTTACCGCGGGTTAAGACGGTGATCGTACGGCGCCGTCGTGGAAGGTTCGTGCGGGTTCGGGGGTGGTCCGGGGCCGGGGATGTGCAACCTCGGAGGTTATGTGAGCGACCCTCAGGTACGCTCCCGTGTCGCCGCCGCCAACCGCCCACCAGGCACGCTCTCGCCTTACCTGCGGTAACATTACTTCGGAGTAAGCAGAGATCCGCGTGGGGAGACGGCCATGGCCGACCGCTGCCTGAGGTTCACCGGCACCGCGCCCGGCCCTTTCCCGATCCGCCGGCCGGGGCTGCCGCATCCGGCCGCCCTGGTGCGGGTCCGCGGCCAGAGCCTGCCGGGGGCGTGATGTCCGTCGTCCTCACCCGGCCGCCCGCCCTCGCGCCCCTGCTCGCCCGCGGCGCGCTGCTCTCCCCCTTCAAACGCCCCCGCCCGGACGCGGACTTCCCCCGCACCCGGCTGGTGCTGCCCGGCCTGCGCGTCGACCTCGCCCGGCTGGCCGCGTACGAGCGGGTGTGCGGCTTCGCCACCGGGGACGACGCGCTGCCGGTGACGTATCCGCACGTCCTGGGCTTTCCGCTCGCGATGCGGCTGATGAGCGGGCGGGACTTCCCGCTGCCGCTGCTCGGACTCGTCCACACGTCGATCGAGATCACCCGGTACCAGGCGCTCCCGGCCACCGGAGAGTACGAACTCACCGTGGGCGTCGAGCGGTTGGTGCCGCACCGGCGCGGCACGGAGGCCGTCGTGGTCACGGAGGTACGGGCGGGCGGCAGCGTCCGGTGGGAGTCGAGAAGCACGTATCTCGCCCGGCACCGCACAAACGTCCACACCACGGAGCCCACAGAACGGGGACCGGAGCCCGGCGAACAGACCTGGGAACCCGGCGAACAACCACGGCAATCCGAACAGCAGGCACGGGACCCCGATGGACAGCCGCAGGAGCCCGGCCGACAGGCACGGGAACCCGGCGGGTGGTCGCGGGAGCCCGGCCAGCATGCACAGGAACCCAGCGGGTGGTCGCAGGAGCCCGGCCAGCATGCACAGGAACCCAGCGGGTGGTCGCAGGAGCCCGGCCG